>NZ_JBLNKV010000003.1:0-525289 GCF_048158585.1 Flavobacterium galactosi | reverse complement strand
GATAAATAAAGGGTAATATTTTAATTATATTTGAATACTAATTAACAGATGAAAAAGAGTAGTTTTTAATAAAAAATGGAGGTGGTCATTTTGCTCCGGAATTAGGTGGTCATTTTGAATTGGAATCAGGTGGTCACTTTAAATTGGAATCAGGTGGTCAATATCACTGGAATTTGCACCTGTTTTTATATCCCAGTATTCACTTGATGTTTTTGCTAGTGTTGTTCTTTTGGTTATCAGTTTTTCTATGTAATCGGATATGGCAATATCTGATTCTGATTTTTGGACTCTACCGAGTTTTTCAAATACTAATCTTTTCAACTCATCGGGAGTAGGGTTGTTGTCATTTGAATTTCTGTAAATTGATAATTGGTCATAAGTGATTTTCTCAATTTTATCCAAAACATTGTTTAAGTCTTTACCGTATTTTTTAACAAAAAGTGTGTTTGCTCTATAAGTTGGTTTGTCTGTCCAATATTCTTTTTCGATGCTCCATTTTGTTGAAATCCTGAAAGCGGGATATGTAAAATTGTTTGTTATTGCGTTGTATTTTTTATAACCGTATTTTAGATTAAAGAAAATTAAATGTTCGTTTTTTTGATTTGATTTCGATTCTAAATTGAAAAAATGAGTAGGTTGTTTCATATAGGTTTAAAATTTCACGTAGTAAATAGCGTAGCAAAAGTATGCTATTCTTTGATGTTTTGCAAGGTTTTTTGCGGTGTTGTAAAAACCATGTGCTTTAAAAGGTCTATATTTTACAGGTGTTTGAGGGGTGTTTTGGTTTTATGAGGTGTTCGAGGTCTATTCCTTGTAGACCAACGTAAAGCCTCTCAATTTTTTGAGAGGCTTTTTTTATTTGGAAATTTTTGAATTCTAAGAAGTACTTTTAAAATTTAATTTGAGTTTGATTTTTGTAACTGAAAATTAAATTTTAAAAGTAATCACGGGTTTAATGGCGTGGTTTACTAAGTCCTCACTGATGCTTCTGTTAAAAAAATGCGCTAATCCGGTCCTGCCATGTGTGCAGAGTCCTATTAAATCAGCATTGATTGAATTTGAAAAATTGAGTATTCCGTTTTCTACATTGGCATCATTAAAAATATGTAAAGAGTAGTTTTGAATATCAAAATCAGCAATAAATTCATGCATTAATTTTTCACCTGTTAAGGTAGTTTTGAAGCTATTGGGGGTGCAAATCATTACTAAAAATAGATTTGCATCAAAGATTTTAATAAATTCAATCATTTTTTTGAAAGGTTTTTTTATTTCATTCGAAAAATCTGAAGCGAAAACGAAATTTTTACCTTCAAATTTGCCGATATCTTTTTTGATAACTAAAACTGGGGTGTCAGAAAGGCGTACTACTTTTTCGGTATTGGAGCCAATGAGTAATTCTTCAATTCCGGAAGATCCATGTGAGCCCATGACAATTAAATCAATTTTATTTTTTTTGCTAAAAGCTAAAATGCCATTGGACGCTCTTTCAAAGTGTACTGTTTCAGTGACTGAAATTCCATTTAAATAGGGGCGTTCTTTGATTTTTTGGAACGTTTCGTTTGCTTTTTTTATAAATAACATTACTTCTGGAATCCCACTTCCTCCAGAAATGGCATCGCTCATTTGGCTTGGTAACTCCAGCATGTGGAGTAAGAATATTTCACAATTAATTTTTTTGGCAATTTGTGCAGCTATTTTTAATGCGTCTTCAGCATGTTCTGAAAAATCGGTTGGTACTAAAATTCGTTTCATAATTAAAAAGTTTAAATTATGCGAAAACAGGTATTTTAATGCTCCATTAAAGATAAGAAATATTTTAACAGCAGCCGATTATTTTAATTAATAAAAAAAACACTATATTTGCACCGTTATTTATTAAAATCTAGATAATGAGGGGACTAAATGTCCCCTCTTTTTATAAAAATATGACATTTAAAGAAAAAGTAAATACGTTATTGACAGAATGCCTTTTAGAAAAGCCATCAATTTTTTTGATAGACCTTACTATCACAGATGCTTTTAAGGTTATTGTGAATTTGGATGGTGATAGCGGAGTAGCGCTTCAGGATTGCATCGATGTGAGTCGTTTTATAGATAATAACTTGGATCGTGAGGAGCAGGATTACTCTTTAGAAGTAGCATCTGTAGGGGTTGGGTCGCCATTGAAATTAGTAAGGCAATACAAGAAAAATATTGGGCGCGCATTGATTGTAAAGACTGGGACAGAAATAATTGAAGCAGAATTAGTGGAAGCTAATGATGATTTTGTAATTTTGTCGTGGAAAGCAAGAGAGCCTAAAAAGATTGGAAAAGGAAAAGAGACAGTTCAGAAAGAACTAAAACTGTCTTACGCAGATATAAAAGAAGCAATTGTTACAGTAACATTTTAATTAAAGAATTCGCATGGAAAATTTAGCATTAATCGATTCATTCTCAGAGTTTAAAGATGATAAACTTATTGATCGTGTAACGCTTATGGCAATTTTGGAAGATGTATTTAGAAATGCATTGAAGAAAAAATACGGTTCAGATGATAATTTCGATATTATTATAAATCCTGACAAAGGAGATATGGAAATTTGGAGAAGAAGAGTAATCGTTGCTGACGAGGATTTGGATTTTGAAAATGAAGAAATTACTTTGACAGAAGCAAGAAAAATTGAAGCCGATTTTGAAATTGGTGAAGAAGTTTCTGAAGAAGTGAAATTAATTGATTTAGGAAGAAGAGCTATTTTGGCCTTGCGTCAAAACTTAATATCAAAAATTCATGAGCATGATAATACCAATCTTTATAAACAATTTAAAGATCTAATTGGAGATATTTACACGGCTGAAGTACATCATGTACGTCCTAGAGTTGTGATTTTGGTTGATGATGAAGGGAATGAAATAATTTTGCCAAAAGAAAAACAAATACCTTCTGATTTTTTCCGCAAGGGAGATAATGTAAGAGGAATCATCGAAAGCGTTGAATTAAAAGGAAATAAACCTCAAATTATTATGTCTAGAACTTCTGAGAAGTTTTTGGAAAAATTATTTGAACAAGAAATTCCTGAAGTATTTGATGGATTAATTATGGTAAAAAAAGTGGTAAGAATTCCAGGCGAAAAAGCAAAAGTAGCCGTAGATTCTTATGATGATAGAATTGATCCTGTAGGAGCTTGTGTCGGTATGAAAGGTTCCCGTATTCATGGAATTGTGCGTGAATTAGGAAATGAAAATATTGACGTAATCAATTACACCAGTAACATTCAATTGTTTATAACCAGAGCATTGAGCCCTGCTAAAGTTTCTTCGATCAAAATTAATGAAGATACTAAAAGAGCAGAGGTTTTCTTGAAACTTGAAGAAGTTTCTAAAGCAATTGGTCGTGGTGGACACAATATTAAATTAGCTGGTTTATTAACTGGTTATGAATTAGATGTTATCCGTGAAGGTGATGTTGCAGGTGCAACTGCTGATGAGGATGATGTTGAATTGACTGAGTTTTCAGATGAAATTGAAGACTGGGTTATTGAGGAATTTGCAAAAATTGGTTTAGATACTGCAAAAAGTATTTTAAAACAAGATGTAGAAGATTTAGTAAGAAGAACAGACCTAGAAGAGGAAACGATTCTAGATGTAATGAGAATATTGAAAGAAGAATTTGACAGTTAGTCAATGTGTCTTCAACGATAAACATGCCACTTTACAATTAATTCTTACTCGGTAGGTATCGAGTTAGGAGTGAAGTGAGGAATAACAAAAAAGGTAATAATAAAAAGGTTTTATGTCTGAAGAGAGAATTATTAGAATAAACAAAGTTTTAAGGGAATTGAATATTTCTTTAGAAAGAGCTGTGGATTATCTAAAAGATAAAGGGATTGCTATTGAAGCAAATCCAAACACAAAAATTTCTGATGATGTATACAATGTCTTGTGCGGTCAGTTTGCTGGTGACAAAGGGAATAAGGAGGCTTCAAAAGAAGTAGGGGAAGAGAAAAGAAAAGAAAAAGAAGCTTTACGTGTGGAGCGAGAAAAAGAAATTGAAGACAAGCGTAAGCAAGATGAAGAACGACTAAAACAACAAGAAGTTATAAAAGCGAGAGCTGTTGTGACGGGTCCGGTTCAGGTTGGGAAAATTGATCTCAATCCTAAAAGACCAGCAGTTGTTCCTGCTCCTGTTAAGGTTGTAGAAAAAATCGAAACTCCTGTAGTTAAAGCTCCAGCTCCAGTTGAAAAACCTGCTGTTGTTGAAACTGTTCAAAAAGAACCAGTTCAAAAAGAACTTTCAGAAGATAAACCTGTTTTAGACAAAAAAGAAGTTAAACCTATTGTTGGAATAAAAGAAGTTAAGAAAGAACCCGTAAAAGAGGTTATTGCTGAACCGATAAAAGTTGCTTCCGTTGAAGAGGGGCCTGTTGATGAGACTATAACGACTCAATATCAAAAATTATCAGGAACTACTTTAACAGGTCAAATAATTGATTTATCTCAATTTAATAAACCTAAGAAGAAAAAAGAAGAGCCTAAAATTACTCCAAATAAACCCGGTGCGCCTGGAGCTGTAGGAGCTAATAATGCCAATAAAAATAAACGCAAAAGAATTGCTCCAAAACCAGGTGCTCCTAGACCACCTGCTGTTCCCGGAGCTCCAAATCCAAATAAAATCACCCCAAATGCTGGCGGTGGTGGTGGATTCAACGCTAATAGAAGTGCCAGACCTGGTTTTGTAAAAGGAAACAGACCTGCAATTGTTGCAAAAGTTGAGCCTACGGAAGAGGAAGTTAAAAATCAAATTAGAGAGACTTTAGAAAAACTACAAGGAAAAGGTGGGAAATCTAAAGCGGCTAAATATAGAAGAGATAAAAGAGATACACACCGTCAGAAATCTGATGATGAGCAAAGAGCTATTGATGAAGGAAGTAAAACTATTAAAGTTACTGAATTTGTTACTGTAGGTGAAATTGCCATTATGATGGATGTGCCAATTACTAAAGTTATTGGTACTTGTATGTCACTTGGAATCATGGTTACCATGAATCAACGTCTAGATGCAGAAACATTGACTATTGTGGCTGATGAGTTTGGTTATGAAGTGGAGTTTATTACTGTTGATATCGAAGAAGCAATTCAAGTTGTTGCTGATAAAGAAGAAGATCTAGTTTTCAGAGCGCCTATCGTTACTGTAATGGGTCACGTCGATCACGGTAAAACATCTTTACTGGATTACATTCGTAAAGAAAATGTTATTGCTGGTGAGTCAGGTGGAATTACACAACATATCGGTGCCTACGGAGTAACATTAGATAACGGTCAAAAAATTGCATTTTTAGATACACCAGGACACGAAGCTTTTACAGCGATGCGTGCCCGTGGAGCTCAAGTTACGGATATCGCTATTATTGTAATTGCAGCTGATGATGACATCATGCCGCAAACAAAAGAAGCGATTAGCCATGCTCAAGCAGCAGGTGTTCCAATTATTTTTGCTATCAATAAAGTTGATAAACCAAATGCTAATCCTGAAAAAATCAAAGAAAAATTAGCAGGTATGAATTTACTTGTTGAGGATTGGGGTGGAAAAATTCAATCTCATGATATTTCTGCAAAAACAGGAACAGGAGTTAAAGAATTATTAGAAAAAGTATTGTTAGAAGCAGAACTTTTAGATTTAAAATCTAATCCAAATAAAGCGGCTTCTGGAACTGTTGTTGAAGCTTTCCTTGATAAAGGAAAAGGATATGTTTCTACTATATTAGTACAACATGGAACTTTAAAAATTGGAGATTATATGTTGGCTGGGAAGCATCATGGTAAGATTAAAGCCATGCATGATGAACGAGGAAATATCGTTACTGTTGCGGGTCCTTCGACTCCGGTATCTGTTCTTGGTTTAGATGGTGCAGCTACTGCGGGTGATAAGTTCAATATTTTTGAAGATGAAAAAGAAGCGAAACAAATTGCTTCAAAACGTTCTCAATTAATGCGTGAACAATCCGTACGTACACAAAGACATATTACATTAGATGAAATTGGTCGTAGAATTGCATTGGGTCAATTTAAAGAATTGAACATTATCCTTAAAGGAGATGTTGATGGTTCTGTTGAAGCCTTGTCAGATTCGTTCTCTAAATTATCTACGGAAGAAATTCAAATTAATATCATACATAAAGGTGTTGGAGCAATTACAGAAACTGACGTTATGTTGGCTTCAGCTTCGGATGCAATTATCATCGGATTTAATGTTCGCCCTGCTGGAAATGCTAGACAATTAGCAGACAAAGAAGAAATTGATATCCGTTACTATTCTATTATCTACGCTGCTATCGATGACTTGAAAGATGCGATGGAAGGAATGCTTGCTCCGGAAATGAAAGAAGAAATTCTGGGTACTGCAGAGATTAGAGAGATATTCAAAATCTCTAAAGTTGGTTCTATTGCGGGAAGTATGGTTATGGATGGTAAAATCGTTAAAAACGCCAAAATGAGAATCATCAGAGATGGTGTGGTTGTCTTTACTGGAGAGTTATTAGCGTTGAAACGATTTAAAGATGATGTAAGAGACGTTGCTAAAGGATACGATTGTGGTATTCAAGTGAAAGGATACAATGATATCGAAGAAAGAGATGTTATTGAATCGTACCATGAAGTAGCTATCAAAAAGAAATTGAAATAGTATTTACCAAATTAGCTTTTGATATAAAATCCCGATTCGTCGGGATTTTTTTTTATTTTAGGTTGAACGGTATTTGTGTTATTATAAGACTATATTTACAAGTATAAGTACAACGGAAAAGAGCTGCAAGACGAGCTGGGGCTCGGGGTTTACGACTATGGCGCGAGAAATTATGACCCTGCTTTAGGACGGTGGATGAATATTGACCCGTTGGCTGAACAAATGAGAAGATTTAGTCCTTATAATTATGCTTTTGATAATCCTGTTCGTTTTATTGACCCTGATGGAATGGCTCCCACAGACACAATATTTTTGACGCGAAATAAAGATAATTCGGTTAAAGACCAGCTCCAATATAGAAATGGTAACTTTTATCACGATGGAGGTAAAGGTGAAAGATATAATCCAAAAGAAGGAAATGTTGTATTGAACAAGGTTTTGAAAGCTTATCGAACTATAGAAAAATCAAATGATAAAATACTTAAAAACCAATTGCATACTTTAGAAAAAAGTGACAAAACACATTATGTAGAGAAAAGTCCAAATGGAGAAAATGCTGTCTCCACTTTATAGCGTGATAATTCTTATTTTGGTAAACCTGCAAGTACGCAAACTGAATATGATTTTGACGTAAAATATGAAGGAGGAAAAAGTGATTTAGGAGTAGTTGCTCACGAAATGAGACATCAATTTGATCACGATATTGGGAATATGCAAGATAGATCAGATAATGATAACGCAAGTGATCCTGAGGAGATTAGGGCAGTTTATAATGAGAATCTTGCTCGTAAAATAGAAGGTAAAGAACCATTATCATCATATGGAGGAGAAAAGATCGATCCTAAAAAATTAGCTAATCCACCAAACAATAAACAATCCAAATAATGAAACAAAATAAATTTAAGTTACTAGTTATCATTTTTCCATTTTTACTTTGCGCTTGCAGTAAAGAATTAAAAAATGATAAAAAATTTATTGAGAACTTATCAAATGATGTAGACTTTGATTTACCACTATATAATAAATCCTTGAAGGTTTTCATTAATAAAGACGATACTATATATGCAACTAGTCTAAGAGAATTGCATTTTATTAAGGATAAAAATTATAAAGATTATAAAGATTTTGATAGCTTTCTAATTAATGCCATAAATGATAATTTATTATCAAAATCAGATTTAATTAAAAACTCTGAATTTAATTTTGTGTTAGATAAAACCGTAATGGAAGATTACAGTAATAATGGGCTAAATTACTTGATAAATAAATATTGCGAGAAGAGTGATTCTAAAAATAAATATTATATACTAAGCAATTTAAGTTTTAACATTAAACAAAGTCTGATGTATTTCTTTTTTAAAAATAATTATTATGTGATGCATAATGATCATTCAGGAAAATATGTTTTAATTAGTAAAAATTTATAATAGCCCAGCTGGCGCAAGCGTTTCGCTCGTGAACACAAGCAAAATCACACTGGCGCTCGTTTGTCCACCTTCTCTGGTGCTTGACTGCGTCGAGTATTAACTTTAATTAGAATACAAATCGTAGCGTTTGCAACGCGGTTAAAACAAATAAAGCCACTTCTTTACAGAGTGGCTTTATTATGTAAAAAAAAAGTAATTATTTGATTTTATATATCTACCCTTTACTTGGTTTTATCAAGAGTACATTTTTGTGTTTTTTTCTAATGTCAATTAGATTTCGTTCTGCTTCAATGCGAGTTTTAAAATTCCCTACCCAAACCTTATAATTGGGAGTATTGAATACAATTGTTCCGTCAATATCACTAAATTCTTGTTTAAATTCATTTAACGTGTTTTTTGCTTTTTCGCTGTCGCCACTAAAAATTTGAACTTTATACCATTCGTTTGCAGCGTTCAAAACGTTTGTTTTTCTTTTCTCATTTAGCAATTGTTCGAATTTAGGGTCTTGACTTACCGTGATATTTCGATCTTGTGCATTAATATAATTTGAGGTAAGGGACAATGTGACGGCGTAAAAAAAGGCTTTTCGGGGTGTTAAAATTCTCATAATGTGATAGTTTTTGTGCAAAAGTACTATTTATAGAATGAAACGAAATAATAAATATTATTTAGAATTAATATAAATTGAATTTAAGACTATTTTAAGGTTTTGAGAATAGTTCTTAAGTCGTATTTTTGTCCAAGTTTTAAAAAATGTACTGTTTTTTTCTAAAAATATTAATAGAAAAAACCGTACCAATTTTAGTAGATAATCATTTATAATATGAAAAAGGTGGGTAACCATAATTCGATCTCAAGGAAATTATATCTAGGCTTAGGGCTAATGTTGATTTTCTCCCTAAATTCATTTGCGCAAACTGCAGTTCCTGCAGTCGCTCCGGCTGCGACGCCTCCTGCGGCTGTTGCGACCCAAGGTGGTGATGCTGCAAAAGGAAAAGAGCTTTTTAATGCGAATTGCGCTGCATGTCATAAGCTAGATGCGAAAGCAACTGGTCCTATGTTAAGAGGTATTTCTGCAAAACATGACATGGCTTGGATTTACAAGTGGGTTCATAACAGTTCTGATATGATTAAATCAGGAGATGCAGCTGCTGTAAAAGTTTTTGAAGAAAACAATAAATCAGTAATGACGGCTTTTCCTCAATTGACGGAAGCAGATATTAATGATATTATTGCTTACACATCAGAGCCAAAAGCGGAAGCTCCGGTTGCTGCGGGTACTGCTTCAGTTCCAGGTACTGGGGGTAATGATAGTAGTATTTCTAATAATGTTATACTTGGCGCTCTTGCTTTAGTGATGGTTATGTTGGTTGTAATGTTGTTTTTGGTAAACAATGTTCTGACTAAGGTGGCTAAGGCTAATGGAATTGAAGTTGCTCCAAAAACACCAACTACTCCAATTTGGAAAGCGTTTGCAAGAAATCAATTTTTGGTATTGGTAACGTCTATATTCTTACTATTGTCGGGTGCTTATTTTGTGTATGGTTTCTTAATGCAAGTAGGTGTTGATCAAGATTACGAACCAATTCAGCCAATTCATTATTCTCATAGAATACATGCCGGTAGTAATGGAATTAGCTGTAAGTATTGTCACTCTTCGGCTAGAGTAAGCAAGAATGCTGGTATACCATCTTTGAATGTTTGTATGAATTGCCATAAAAACATTTCTGAAGTGTCTGATACTACTGCTACTCCAGATCACTCTAAGGCATTCTATGACGGAGAAATCCAAAAATTATATACTGCTGTTGGTTGGGATCAAGCAACTCAAAAATATACTGGCAAAACTCAGCCGGTTAAATGGGTTCGCATACACAATCTTCCTGATTTTGTTTACTTTAATCACTCACAACACGTTACGGTGGCTGGTATTGAATGTCAAACTTGTCACGGTCCAGTTCAGACTTATGAGGTTCAAAAACAATTTGCTCCGTTGACTATGGGTTGGTGTATTAATTGTCATAGAAAAACCGAAGTGAAAATGGAAGGGAATGATTATTATACAAAAATTCATGAAGAGCTTTCTAAGAAATACGGTGTAGACAAATTGACTGCAGCGCAAATGGGCGGTTTAGAATGTGGTAAATGCCATTATTAATCAAATTATTAAGATTTTAATATTTATATATGTCATCAAACAAAAAATACTGGAAAAGTGTTGAAGAGCTAGACGAAAATAGTTCTATTGTTGAGGCGCTTAGAAATAACGAATTTGTTGAAGAAATTCCTACGGATGAATTTTTAGGAAATAGTGATGCTTTATCATCTTCATCAACAACACGTCGCGATTTTTTAAAGTACGTTGGGTTTAGTACTGCAGCAGCTACGCTTGCAGCTTGCGAAGGTCCTGTGAATAAGTCGATACCTTATGTGCTTCAGCCAGAACAAATCATTCCTGGAGTTGCGGATTATTATGCGACCTCAGTTTTTGATGGTTTCGATTTTGCAAATCTTTTGATAAAAACACGTGAAGGGCGTCCTATTAAAATAGATAATAATACTATTGCGGGGGCAAAATTTTCTGCTAATGCTAGAATTCACGCGTCAATATTGTCACTATATGACAGTATGCGTTTGAAAGAGCCAAAAATTGAAGGTAAAAATTCAACTTGGTCTGCTGTTGAGTCTAAAATAAAGTCAAGTTTAGCTGATGCAAAAGCTAAAGGCGGTCAAATTGTTCTTTTAACAAATACATTGGCAAGTCCATCAACTGAAAAGTTGATTGCTGAATTTATTGGTAATAACCCAAATGCTAAACATGTAGTTTATGATGCTGTGTCTTCATCGGAAGCTTTAGATGCTTTTGAAGCGGTATATGGTGAAAGAGCTTTGGTTGATTACGATTTCTCAAAAGCTTCTTTAATAGTATCTGTTGGTGCGGATTTCCTTGGAGATTGGCAAGGTGGAAGTTATGATTCAGGTTATGCTCAAGGCAGAATTCCAAAAAACGGAAAAATGTCTCGTCATTTTCAACTGGAATCAAACATGACTTTATCTGGTGCTGCTGCTGATAGACGTTTGGCTATGTCTACTGCAAATCAAAAACAAGCATTAGTTCATATATATAATGTAATAACTGGTTCTTCTGTAGCAGTTAGTTTAGATGATAAATTTAAATCTGAAGTTAATAGAGCTGCTCAGCAATTAAAGGCTGCTGGTTCAAAAGGAGTTTTAGTTTCAGGTATTCAAGATAAAAATGCTCAATTATTAGTTTTGGCGATCAATCAAGTATTGGCAAGTGAAGCTTTTAATACTTCAGGAACAAGACAAATAAGAAAAGGATCAAACGAAAAAGTTACTCAATTAGTTAATGAAATGAAAGCAGGAAGCATTCATACTTTGATTATGAGTGGTGTTAATCCTGTTTATACTTTAGCAGATAGTAAAACATTTGTTGAAGGTTTGAAAAAAGTTAAAACTTCAGTTGCTTTTTCTTTAAAAGAGGATGAAACTGCTTTGCTTACTACAATCGCTGCTCCAGCTCCACATTATTTAGAGTCATGGGGTGATTTAAGTTTGACAAAAGGGACTTATAGTATTACTCAGCCAACGATTCGTCCATTATTTGATACCAAGCAATTTCAAGACGTTTTATTGTCTTTGAATGGTGCTAGTGGAACTTTTTACGATTATTTAAAAGGAAATGCCTCAGGAATTGTTTCAGGTTCTACTTGGAATAAAGTGTTGCATGATGGTGTTTTTGTTGGAGCTATTCCAGCATCTTCGGCATCTTCAGCTGATTATAGTGCTGCAGCTAATGCTTTGGCTCGATCAAAAGCTTCTGAAGGATTTGAATTGGTTTTGTATACAAAAACTGGATTGGGTGATGGTCAACAAGCGAACAACCCTTGGTTGCAAGAATTGCCAGATCCAATGACAAGAGTTTCTTGGGATAATTATCTTACCGTTTCAAATGCTGATGCTAAGAAATATGCTTTGTCTAATGAAATTGTTGCTAATGGTGGTTTGAATGGTAGTTATGCTACAATTACAACGGCTGATGGTTTAAAATTAGAAAATGTGCCGGTAATAGTTCAGCCAGGTCAAGCTGTAGGAACTATTGGTTTAGCTTTAGGTTATGGTCGTAAAGCGGCTTTGAAAGAAGAAATGCAAGTAGGTTTAAATGCTTACCCATTATATAAAGGTTTTAATGATGTTCAATCGGTAACATTGGTTAAAGCTGCCGGAGAACACGAATTTGCTTGTGTTCAGGGTCAGAAAACATTGATGGGAAGAGGGGATATTATTAAAGAAACCTCTTTGGAAATTTTCAATACTAAAGATGCTGAGTTCTGGAATGAACAACCGATGGTGTCTTTGGATCACAAGGAAGTTGAGGCTACAAAAGTAGATTTATGGGATTCATTTGATCGTTCTACCGGACATCACTTCAATCT
This sequence comes from Flavobacterium galactosi, assembly GCF_048158585.1. Classification (NCBI taxonomy): domain Bacteria; kingdom Pseudomonadati; phylum Bacteroidota; class Flavobacteriia; order Flavobacteriales; family Flavobacteriaceae; genus Flavobacterium; species Flavobacterium galactosi. Next base: position 512,747 of record NZ_JBLNKV010000003.1, on the reverse strand, counting down.
TTCTATCGATTTGAATGCTTGTACGGGTTGTGGTGCTTGTGTAATTGCTTGTCATGCTGAAAACAACGTTCCTGTTGTTGGTAAAGCTGAAATCAGAAGAAGTCGTGATATGCACTGGTTGCGTATCGACAGATATTATTCTTCTGAAAGTACATTTGCAGGCGATAATGAAAGAAAAGAAAATATTGCTGGTTTGTCAAGTTCATTATCTACATTTAATGAAATGGAAAAAGCAGGAGATAATCCTCAAGTTTCTTTCCAACCGGTAATGTGTCAACACTGTAATCATGCGCCTTGTGAAACTGTTTGTCCAGTTGCTGCAACATCTCATGGTCGTCAGGGACAAAATCAAATGGCTTATAACAGATGTGTTGGTACGCGTTACTGTGCGAATAACTGTCCCTATAAAGTGCGTCGTTTTAACTGGTTCTTGTATAACAAAAACAGTGAATTCGATTATCATATGAATGACGATTTAGGACGTATGGTATTAAATCCAGACGTAAATGTTCGTTCTCGTGGAGTTATGGAAAAATGTTCGATGTGTATTCAAATGACACAAGCAACAATTTTAAATGCAAAAAGAGAAGGAAGAGTAATCGTTGATGGTGAATTTCAAACAGCTTGTTCAAATGCTTGTTCTACTGGAGCAATGATTTTTGGAGATGTAAATGATAAAGAATCTAAAGTTACTAAACTGGCTGAAGACGAAAGAATGTATCATTTATTAGAGCATGTTGGAACAAAACCAAATGTGATTTATCATGTTAAAGTTAGAAATACCTAGTACAAAAAATAATTAATTAAGAATCAATATAAAGGATTATGTCGTCTCACTACGAAGCAACCATTAGAAAACCCTTAGTTATAGGTGATAAATCTTATCACGATGTAACTGTAGATGTAGCTGCGCCTGTAGAAGGTAAAGCAAACAAACATTGGTGGATTGTATTTTCAATTGCATTAACCGCATTTCTTTGGGGAATGTGTTGTATCATTTACACTGTATCTACAGGTATTGGAACATGGGGATTAAATAAAACGGTAGGTTGGGCTTGGGATATCACTAACTTCGTTTGGTGGGTAGGTATCGGTCACGCAGGAACCTTAATTTCAGCTGTATTGTTACTTTTCCGTCAGCGATGGAGAATGGCTATTAACCGTTCAGCGGAAGCAATGACCATTTTTTCTGTAATTCAAGCAGGTTTATTTCCAATCATACACATGGGTCGTCCGTGGTTAGCCTATTGGGTTCTACCGATTCCGAATCAATTTGGTTCATTATGGGTGAATTTTAACTCTCCTTTGCTTTGGGATGTATTTGCAATTTCTACGTATCTTTCGGTTTCATTAGTTTTCTGGTGGACTGGTTTATTACCTGATTTTGCTATGTTGCGTGATAGAGCAATAACACCTTTTAACAAACGTGTGTATTCTATATTGAGTTTTGGATGGAGTGGTAGAGCAAAAGACTGGCAACGTTTCGAAGAAGTTTCTCTGGTTCTTGCAGGTTTGGCAACTCCTTTAGTACTTTCGGTACATACCATTGTATCAATGGACTTTGCTACCTCGGTAATTCCAGGTTGGCATACTACAATTTTCCCTCCTTATTTTGTTGCAGGAGCAGTTTTCTCCGGATTTGCAATGGTAAACACGTTGCTTATCATTATGAGAAAAGTTTCTAATCTTGAGGCTTACATTACTATTCAACATATAGAATTAATGAACATCGTAATTATGATTACGGGTTCTATTGTGGGTGTTGCGTATATCACTGAGCTTTTTATCGCTTGGTATTCAGGAGTTGAATATGAGCAATATGCATTCTTAAACAGAGCAACCGGACCTTACTGGTGGGCATATTGGTCGATGATGACTTGTAATGTTTTCTCTCCACAATTCATGTGGTTTAAAAAATTAAGAACAAGCATTATGTTTTCTTTTATTATTTCAATTGTAGTAAATATTGGAATGTGGTTCGAAAGATTTGTGATCATTGTAACTTCGTTGCACAGAGATTATTTACCGTCTTCTTGGACAATGTTCTCTCCTACATTTGTTGATATTGGAATTTTCATTGGAACCATAGGTTTCTTCTTTGTGTTATTTTTGCTTTATTCTAGAACATTCCCTGTTATAGCACAAGCGGAAGTAAAAACGATATTAAAAGGAACTGGAGATAATTACAAAAGAGAAAGAGAAGCAAATAAAGATTTACATCATGAGTAATAAAGTAATATACGCCATTTATAATGACGATGATATTTTGATGGATGCGGTTAAGAAAACCAGAGCAGCTCATCATCATATTGAAGAAGTTTTTTCTCCATTTCCTGTTCACGGTTTGGATAAAGCGATGGGGCTTGCTCCAACAAGATTAGCAATTTGTGCTTTCATATACGGTTTAATTGGTTTATCATTTGGAACTTGGATGATGAATTACATTATGATTCAAGATTGGCCTCAGGATATAGGTGGGAAACCAAGTTTTAGTTATATTCAAAACATGCCTTCTTTCGTTCCAATTATGTTTGAAGAAACAGTTTTCTTTGCAGCTCACTTAATGGTTATTACCTTTTATATGAGAAGTAAATTATGGCCTTTCAAACAAGCGGAGAATCCAGATGTGAGAACAACAGATGACCACTTTTTGATGGAAGTTGCTGTAAATGACAATGAAAGTGAATTAGTTTCTTTTTTCGAAAGTACAGGAGCAGTAGAAGTTAAAGTAATTGTAAAGAATTAATTGTCGATATGAAAAGTCTATATAAAATAACATGTGTAATTTGTATTACTATTTTAGTTTCGTCTTGCCATAATAATTCGAAGCCAAATTACCAATACATGCCTAATATGTATGAGCCTGTAAGTTATGAAACTTACGAAGAGTCAAGTGCATTCAAGAACGGTAAAGAAGGGCAACTTCCTCCTGCAGGAACTGTAAATAGAGGATTTGAGCCTTACGAATATGAAAATTCAACTGCCGGATATGATTTATCTAAATTAAATTTAAAATCGCCACTTGATTCTATATCAGTTAAGGATGAAGAGAAATCTAAAGAATTATTTGAAATTTATTGTGGTATTTGTCATGGTAATGCAGGTGATGGTAAAGGTAAATTAGTTACACAAGGAAAATTTCTTGGTGTACCAAGTTATAAAGATAGGGTGATAACTGAAGGAAGTGTTTTTCATGTTCAAACGTACGGTTTAAATTCAATGGGTTCTTATGCTAACCAGTTGAATCAACACGAACGTTGGTTAGTGGCATCTTATGTTTTAAAACTGAAAGCTAAATTATAATTGTTGAACAAACTGATCGTAATAGATATGTATACATTTTCAAGTAAATTAAAAACATTTTCTTTTGTCTTAATGGCTGTGGGCCTTTTAGGGATAGGATATGGTTTTTTAACTGCACCAAAAGATATTCAAGAAGTTGAAAAACTACTTGCTGCTGAAACTCATGAAGGTCATGGTGAAGCAAAGCATGAAGTTGCAACCGCAACTACTGAGGCTCATCATGAAGTTAGTAAGGATAGCGAAGTTAAAGAAGAGACAGAACATAAAGAACATTTAAGCCATGTTTTAAAGCAATTGCAAAATAAGCCTTGGGCTTCCTTGTATGTTGCTTGTATTTTCTTTATGCTTATCGCTATGGGAACTTTAGCTTTTTATGCCATACAGCAAGTTGCTCAAGCAGGATGGTCTCCAGTTTTGTTTAGAGTTATGCAAGGTATAACGGCATATTTGCCTGTTGGTTCCGTTATATTTTTTGTAATTCTTATCATTTGTGGTTTACACATTTTTCCTTCAAATAGTTTATTTATTTGGTTAGATCCTGAAGTAGTAGCCCATGATAAAATAATTGCTAATAAATCAGGGTATCTTAATTTCCCTTTTTGGATAGTAAGAGCTGCAATTTTCTTAGCAGGTTGGAATTTATATCGTTATTTTTCTGCCAAAAACTGTTTAGCGCAAGATCAAGCCAATGATGATCTTTGGTACAAAAAGAATTTTAATATATCAGCAGGATTTTTAGTTTTCTTCATTGTTACGGAGTCTATTATGTCATGGGATTGGATTATGTCTATCGATCCACACTGGTCCAGTACTTTATTTGGATGGTACGTTTTTGCTAGTTTCTTCGTAAGTGGAATTACTATGATTACAATGGTAACGTTGTATTTGAAGTCTAGAGGTTATTTAGAACATGTGAATACAAGTCATATTCATGATTTAGCTAAGTTCATGTTTGGAATCAGTGTATTCTGGACTTACTTATGGTTTTCACAGTTCATGTTGATTTGGTATGCTAATATTCCTGAAGAGATAACTTATTTTGTAACAAGAATACAACTATATAACCTTCCGTTTTTTGGTGCGGTAGTTATGAACTTCTTATTTCCAATATTGATTTTAGTTAATACTGACTTCAAAAGAATTACTTGGATTTTAGTTATGGCAGGTATAGTAATCTTATTAGGACATTACATTGATTTCTTTAATATGATTATGCCTGGAACGGTAGGGGATAGATGGTTTATTGGTGTGTCTGAAATTGCATCTGTTCTTTTCTTCCTTGGATTATTTATATATGTTGTTTTTACAGCATTAACTAAAGCTCCTTTGTTACCAAAAAGAAATCCATATATAGAAGAAAGTAAACATTTCCATTATTAATATTTAAAGAAAAAAACAGATGACAAGTTTGTTGGTAATTATAGTTTTAGTTTTATTAGCTGTTGCTTTATGGCAATTGACTAAAATATTCGACCTAACTCAAGTAGGATCAAATCCGGATAGTTCTCAAGTAGCTACGGACAATGATAATAATGTACAGGGTTATTTAATGTTCGGTTTCTTAGCTTTTATTTATATTTTTACGATCTACGGATTGTTTAAATGGGGTCCACTTGTGCTTCATACGCCAGCTTCAGAGCATGGTGGTCTTGTTGACAGTCTTATGAATATTACTTGGGTTTTGATATTTATTGTTCAAGCAATCACGCAAGTTTTGTTGCATTATTTTGCCTTTAAATACAGAGGTAAAAAAGATCAAAAAGCTTTGTACTTTGCTGATAATAATAAATTAGAAGCGATTTGGAGTGTTATTCCGGCAGTAGTTCTAGCAGGCTTAATTCTTTATGGTCTTTATGCTTGGACTAATATCATGTTTATTGATGATGAAGAGGATACCGTTGTAATTGAATTATATGCACAACAATTTAAATGGACTGCACGATATGCAGGAAATGATAATGTTTTGGGTAAAGCTAACGTTAGATATATTGAGGGTGTTAACACGCTTGGTGTTGATTTAGGGGATCCTTATTCTCAAGATGATATTGTTGTTTCCGAATTGCATATACCAAAAGGAAAAAAAATACATTTTAAAATGCGTTCTCAGGATGTTTTGCACTCTGCTTATATGCCTTATTTTAGAGCTCAAATGAATTGTGTTCCTGGAATGGTAACTGAATTCGTTTTTACTCCAATTTATACTACTGCGGAATATAGAGATCTACCTTTTATGATTGAAAAGGTTGCTAATATAAACAACATTAGATCTAAGAAAAGTATAGAGCTAGTAGCGAATGGAGAAACAGCTTTGGATCCTTACACTTTTGATTATTTGTTATTATGTAACAAAATTTGTGGAGCTTCACATTATAACATGCAAATGAAAGTTATAGTTGACACTCCTGAAGAGTATAAAAAATGGTTAAGTGATAAAGCAACTTTAGTAAAGGAAGTAAAAGCTTCTAAAACTCCAGCTCCTGTAGAAGGAGGAACTACAAAAGATTCTACTGGTGCCAAAGACACCGCAGCTATTGCTAAAATAGCTATGAAATAATTATTAAGAAAATTTAAAGTATACACATATGTCAGCAGAAGGTCACGATCACGGACACGATCACGAACACGAACATCACCATAAAGAAACTTTTATTACTAAATATATCTTTAGTATTGATCACAAAATGATTGCCAAACAATACTTGATAACAGGTATTATTATGGGAGTAATTGGTGTGGGTATGTCTATGCTTTTTAGAATGCAATTGGCATGGCCAGAACAATCATTCAAAATATTCAATATATTATTGGGTGATAAATTTGCTCCAGACGGAGTTATGGCAAATGATATTTATTTGGCATTAGTTACTATTCATGGAACAATAATGGTTTTCTTTGTTCTTACCGCCGGATTAAGCGGTACTTTTAGTAACCTGCTAATACCGCTTCAAATTGGTGCACGAGATATGGCATCAGGCTTTATGAATATGATCTCTTATTGGTTATTCTTTTTATCAAGTGTAATCATGATTAGTTCATTATTTGTAGAAGCTGGTCCGGCTTCAGCTGGTTGGACTATTTATCCACCTTTAAGTGCTCTTCCACAGGCTATTCCTGGATCTGGAATGGGTATGACACTTTGGTTGATTTCTATGGCTATATTTATTGCTTCTTCATTAATGGGATCTTTAAATTATGTTGTTACTGTAATCAATCTTAGAACTAAAGGGATGTCAATGACAAGATTGCCACTTACTATTTGGGCATTCTTTGTAACTGCAATTATTGGTATAGTTTCTTTCCCAGTTTTATTGTCAGCTGCTTTATTGTTGATTTTTGACAGAAGTTTTGGAACTTCATTCTTCTTATCTGATATTTATATTGCAGGTGAAGTTTTACATTATCAAGGTGGTTCTCCAGTTTTGTTTGAGCACTTATTTTGGTTCTTAGGACATCCTGAAGTTTATATTGTATTATTACCAGCTTTAGGAATCACATCTGAAGTTATTGCAACTAATTCTCGTAAACCAATTTTTGGTTATAGAGCGATGATTATGTCAATTTTGGCAATCGCATTCTTATCAACAATTGTTTGGGGTCATCATATGTTTATCTCGGGTATGAATCCATTTTTAGGATCTGTATTTACATTTACAACTTTGTTGATTGCGATTCCTTCTGCAGTAAAAGCGTTTAATTATATTACAACACTTTGGAAAGGAAATTTACAGTTGAACCCTGCGATGTTATTTTCAATTGGTTTAGTTTCTACTTTCATAACAGGTGGTTTAACAGGTATTATACTTGGAGATAGTACATTGGATATCAATGTTCACGATACCTATTTTGTTGTGGCTCACTTCCATTTAGTAATGGGTATTTCTGCTCTTTATGGTATGTTTGCCGGTATTTATCACTGGTTTCCAAAAATGTTTGGAAGAATGCTTAATAAAAACTTAGGTTATGTTCACTTTTGGGTAACTGCTATTTGTGCTTATGGTGTGTTTTTTCCAATGCACTTTATTGGATTAGCTGGTTTGCCAAGACGTTATTACACGAACACTAATTTTCCATTGTTTGACGACTTACAAAATGTAAATGTTCTTATTACTACTTTTGCATTAATTGGAGGAGCATTTCAATTGGTTTTCTTATATAACTTTTTCAGTAGTATTTTCTACGGTAAAAGAACAGTTCAAAATCCTTGGAAATCAAATACACTAGAGTGGACTGCACCCGTGGAACATATCCATGGTAACTGGCCAGGAGAAATTCCTGAAGTTCACCGTTGGCCGTATGATTACAGTAACCCTGCTCATGTTGAAGATTTTGTGCCTCAAAATGTTCCCATGAAAGAAGGTGAAGAAGTTTTACACCATTAATCGAAATATATATAGCCTCTGCGAAAGTAGAGGCTTTTTTATTTTAGAACGGTATGATAATTATCTATTTATTTTACAGTTGTTTTCATTAATAATTTGATAAAGTCTTCAAAGGGAATTCTGCCAAACTAAATACTTTCTTTATCTTTGTTAAATGAATGAAAATTTAGATCCAACAACAAACGGTTATAATGCAGAGGAGCTTGATCTTGAAAAAAAATTAAGACCGCTTTCATTTGATGATTTTGCAGGTCAAGACCAAATATTAGAAAATTTGAAAGTTTTTGTTCAAGCAGCAAATCAAAGAAATGAAGCACTTGATCACACCCTTTTTCATGGTCCTCCAGGTTTAGGAAAAACTACTTTGGCGAATATTCTTGCCAATGAGTTGCAAGTAGGCATAAAAATTACTTCAGGACCTGTTTTAGACAAACCGGGTGATTTAGCTGGCTTGTTGACCAATCTAGAAGAAAGGGATGTGTTATTCATTGACGAAATTCATCGTTTAAGTCCCATAGTTGAAGAATATTTGTATTCAGCAATGGAAGATTTCAAGATTGATATAATGATAGAATCTGGGCCAAATGCAAGAACTGTCCAAATTAATCTGAATCCATTTACTTTAATTGGTGCTACAACTCGTTCTGGTCTATTGACTGCACCCATGAGAGCCCGTTTTGGAATTTCATCACGTCTTCAATATTACACAACGGAGTTATTAACCACAATTGTGGAACGAAGCGCCGCTATTTTCAAAATGCCTATCACTATGGAAGCTGCAATCGAAATTGCAGGTAGAAGTAGAGGAACGCCCCGTATTGCCAATGCATTATTGCGTCGCGTTCGTGATTTTGCACAAATAAAAGGAAATGGCAAAATTGACATCGAAATTGCTCGTTATGCGCTGAAAGCTTTAAATGTTGATGCTCATGGATTAGATGAAATGGACAATAAAATTTTAACTACTATTATCGATAAGTTCAAAGGCGGACCTGTTGGTTTATCAACTTTGGCGACAGCCGTGTCCGAAAGTAGTGAAACAATCGAGGAAGTTTACGAACCGTTTCTTATTCAAGAAGGATTTATCATGAGAACCCCAAGGGGTAGAGAAGTTACTGACAAGGCCTATAAACATTTGGGTAAATTAAATACGAATATTCAAGGCGGATTGTTTTAATTTTGGGAGCTATTTACTTCGTCAGTTCGCTACCTTTTGTCCTGCTATTCGCTATATCTATCTCGTGAAAAACAAGATAGGATGCCACTTCAAACGAAGTTCACTGAACTTCCATAAAATATAGCTAAGTAAAGTAATCAGGGCTAGTTTGAATAAACTATTAATTTTTAACTTTTGCGTCATAATTCAAAAATCTAAATACACACAATTCATAAAATCCGAAGCTAAACGCCTCGGTTTTTTGGCTTGTGGTATCTCGAAAGCCCAGTTTTTAGAAGAGGAAGCTCCGCGCTTAGAAAATTGGTTAAATAAAAATAGAAATGGTGAAATGGCGTACATGGAAAATCATTTTGACAAACGTTTAAATCCAACGTTACTTGTTGATGACGCTAAAAGCGTAGTTTCTCTTTTATTAAATTATTATCCCGAGGAACTTCAAAATCCGGATTCTTATAAAATTTCAAAATATGCTTATGGACAAGATTATCATTTTGTCATTAAGGAAAAGCTTAAAGAATTTTTATTTTCGATTCAGTCAACAATTGGTGAAGTTTCTGGGCGTGCCTTTGTTGATTCAGCACCAGTTCTAGACAAGGCTTGGGCTGCCAAAAGTGGTTTGGGCTGGATTGGTAAAAACAGTAATTTACTGACTCAAAAAGTAGGTTCTTTTTACTTTATTGCCGAACTAATTATCGACTTAGATTTAGAGCATGATAATTCCACATCAGATCATTGCGGAACATGTACGGCTTGTATTGATGCTTGTCCAACGAAAGCGATTGTAGCACCGTATATTGTAGATGGGAGTAAATGTATTTCTTATTTTACAATAGAATTAAAAGAGAATATTCCTCAAGAGATGAAGGGGAAATTTGATGATTGGGCTTTTGGTTGTGATGTTTGTCAAGACGTTTGTCCGTGGAATAAGTTTTCAAAAGCTCATAAAGAACCTTTGTTTAAGCCAAATCCTGAATTGCTTTCCATGTCCAAAAAAGATTGGAAAGAAGTTACTGAAGAAACATTTAGAGTTGTGTTTAAAAATTCGCCTCTTAAAAGAGCAAAATTTCAGGGAATTAAACGGAACATTGATTTTTTAGAGTAATCTAATATTTTAGATCAGCTTATTTAAGTTAAGCAAATTAATTCTTTATAGAAGATTCTCTAATAATAACACTTGTTTCTAATTCAATAGTTCTTGGTGTAAAAGGAATTCCTTCTTTATGACAATTCATTTCTTCTAATAATAAATTAAAAGACTGAATTCCCATTTCATGGCTTGGCTGATCTATAGTGCTTAATTTGGGTGTCAGTACTTGTGACATAAACCAATTGCTGAAACCAATTACAGCAACTTGTTGAGGAACTTTAATTTTGTTGTCATTAAAATGAGATAATACACCTACTGCAACCAAATCAGTAACTGCAAATACTCCGTCAACATCAGGATGATCTTTTATTATTTGTTTTGCAAAATCTAATCCTTCCTGAAAAGACACGGTTTCACAGGTATAAACTAATTTGGTATCAAAAAGGATATTGTTTTTTTCTAAAGCTTTTTTATATCCTATATAACGGTCAATTGAATTTTGGGGGTTTAGAGGGCCGCGGATATGGACAATTTTTTTACAGCCATTGTCTATTAAGTGTTGAACAGCGTTAAATGCTGCTTTTTGGTCATCTATAATTACTTTTGAGCAAGAAATTAGTTTGTTTATTTTATCAAACATTACAAAAGGAATATTCCTGTTGATTATTTCTTTTAAGTGATCATCGTTATTTGATTCGTTAGAAAGTGAAATAATAATTCCATCAACTCTTTTCTTGATAAGAAGTTCTACTTGTTTTTTTTCTAATTCCAATGACTCATTTGATTGTAGAATAATAACTAAATAGCCATTTTTTTCCGCTTCATCAATAATAGCATTTACCACATTCGAAAAAAAGTGATGTACTACTTCAGGAATAATTAAACCAATAGTTTTTGATTCTTTTGTTCTTAAATTTACGGCAAAGCTGTTAGGTGTATAATGTAGATTTTGAGCAAGATCAATTACTGCTTGTTTCGTTTTTGCACTAACATCAGGATAGTTTTTCAATGCTTTTGAAACAGTTGTTATTGAAATTCCTAATTTTGTTGCAATTTCCTTAAGAGTGATATCTTTCATGAATTGGATTTCTACGAATTTAATTTTATAAAAATATTTTTTAGGAACAGTTTTCTTTGAAATTTGATAAGCCTTTGTCTTAATTAATATTTATTAAAAACGGCTTTACTTTCATATATTCTTTTACAAGATATTAATTTTTATCGTATTTCTGTTTTTTTTATCAAAATAAACAAATTAATACAGATTAGTTAAATTGCGAAATACGTAGTGTGTTGTTTTTATTAAACAGTTAGATTTATTAAGTAGACTGTCTTTCAATTATACTTGTTGCTAATTCAATTGACTGAAAAACTATAGGTAAATTGTTTTTTTTTAAATTAATTTCATCGAATAAAATTGATGCTGATTTTCTTCCAATTTTAAATCCAGGTTGGTCAATCGTAGAAAGTTTTGGACTTATTACACTTGACATAAACCAATTACTAAAACCCAAAACTGCAATCTGTGTTGGAATAGCAATGCCTACTTCATTTAAGTATTTAATAATTCCTACTGCAACTAGATCAGTAACTGCAAAAATAGCGTCGATTTCAGGATGTTCATTGACTACTTTTTTTGCGTTTTCATAGCCATTTTCAAAATCCATGTTGTTATCACACACATAAACCAGTGACGAGTCATAGATAATGTTATTGTCTTCTAATGCTTTTTTGTATCCTAAAAATCGGTCGATGGAATTTTGTGGCAAATAGGAACCTCTAAAATGAGCAATTTTTTTATATCCTTTTTTTATAAGATAACTAACGGCATCATAAGCTGCTTTTCTATCGTTAATAGTTACTTTAGAACAGTTAACAAGTTTCGCAATTTTATCAAAAAGTACGAGTGGAGTATTATGAGAAAGGATTGTCTTTAAATGTTCAAATTCGCCAGTTTCGTTAGATAATGACATTAAAATTCCATCAACTCTTTTATTCAATAAAAGATCAATCTGTTTTTTTTCAAACTCAAACTTTTCGTTTGATTGTAAAATAATAACCAGGTAATCCCTCTTCTCAGCTTCTTCAAGAATTCCTTGAATAACATTTGAAAAAAAGTCATGAACAAGCGTAGGGATTATCAAACCTATTGTTTTAGATTCTTTTGTTCTTAAGTTTACTGCAAAACTGTTTGGAGTATAATTTAGCTGATTTGCTAGTTCAATAACTGCATTTTTTGTCTTTTCACTTACATCTGAGTACCCTTTCAAAGACTTTGAAACGGTTGTAATAGAAATCCCTAGTTGGTTTGCAATTTGCTTGAGAGTGGTGTTATTCATATTTCGATACTCTATAAAAGCCGAATAAAAAACTGCTTCTTGAAAAACGAATTTACAATTAATTTATTGTAATTCAATTTTCAAGAAACAGTTTAATTTTAAATTATGGATTTTATATCTTTTATTATTATTTAAGCTCTATTACGATGGCTTCGTAAGGACGTAAGATGTTATTTTTTAGTTTTTTAGTTCCAGCATAATTATCTAAAATAATTTTAGATTTAGCAACTGAAATCCCTATTTTGTAGGTGCTATTTTTATCGGTAAAATTCAATAACACCAATAATTTTTTACCGTCCAGTTCTCTGGTGTAAGCATATACATTTGGATTTTCTTTATCTAATACTGTATATTTTCCATAAACAAGCGTTGGTTCTTTTTTGCGTAATTGTACTAATTTTCTAAAATAATTCAAAACTGAATTTTGATCTTTTTCTTCTGCTTCTGCATTTATGGTTTTATAATTTGGATTTACTTTTAGCCATGGTGTTCCACTAGTAAAACCTGCGTTTTTAGTATTGTCCCATTGAAAAGGCGTTCTCCCGTTTTCTCTAGAAGTTTGTTTTTGACCTTCTAAAAACGCATTCAAATCACCCCCTTTATTTTTTAATCCAATGTATTTGTTGCGGGTGTCAACATCGTGATAATCATCAATTGAATTGAATCGAATGTTGACCATTCCTAATTCATCTCCATAATAATAATAAGGAGTTCCTCGCATTGTCATCACAAAAGTCGAAAGCATTTTTGATGAAATTTCTCGAAATTCAGGAGTATCATTACCAAACTTGCTGACCATTCTGGGTTGATCGTGATTAGCGAGAAAAATAGAAAGCCAACCTCTGTCTTTAAAGGCTTCATCATAACGAGAAAAAATTTCTTTGTATTTTACAAGGCCAAAATCTTTTAAATGTGTGCCAATATCAACACTTTCAAAATGGTAGGCCATGTTTAATTCTTTTCGGTCTGGATCTACAAATTGCATCGCATCTTCTGGAGAACTACCAGCACCTTCAGCAACGGTCATAATGTCGTATTTACTAAAAACTTCTCTATTCATTTCCTGTAAATATTCATGTAAATGAGGACCGACTCCATAGTATTTTATGATGTTTTTTTCATATCCTTTTGGTAATTCTGGCCAAGTTGTGTCTTTTGAAGCAAATTGAAATGCATCCATTCGAAAACCATCAATGCCTTTGTCTAACCAAAATTTCATGATATCATAGACTTCATACCTGACTTTTGGGTTCTCCCAATTTAAATCAGGTTGTTTTTGAGAAAAATAATGAAGATAATAGGAATCCGTTTGCGCATCATATTTCCAAGCATCACTATTGACGTCAAAAAAGCTCCATCTATAAGGGGGTTTCCCTTTCTCGGCTGGCCACCAATGGTAATAATCTCTATATTTATTATCTCTGGAGCTTCTGGATTGTTTGAACCATTCATGCTCGTCACTACTGTGATTTACCACTAAATCCATGACAAGTTTGATACCCCGCTTGTGCATTTCTTTCAATAAAAGGTCAAAATCTTCCATAGTTCCAAAATCCTTCATGATTTCACGATAATTGCTAATATCATAGCCATTATCATCATTTGGAGAAGTATAAATAGGATTGAGCCAAACAGCATCTATTCCCAAGCTTTTAACATAATCTAATTTGGATATAATTCCTTTTAAATCGCCAACTCCATCGCCATCACTATCCTTGAAACTTCTAGGATATATTTGATATACAACGGTTTCTTTCCACCATTTGGGATCCTTTTTTTGAGTCATTTTTACAGACATGTTTTGTGCGATTGTACTCTCAGCGACGAATAGCATCAGAGCAGAAAATAAGCATGATTTGATAATAGGTTTCATGTTTGTTTGTGTTAGTGGTATCAGGATTATTTAGTATTATTTTTTTGGAGGGTTCATAAATGCCTGAATTGCTTTATCTGTTATTTTGGGGTTTGCACCTTCGTTTTTTGCTACTAAAGCACCCATGGCACAAGCAAAATCAATAGCATTTTGGGGTTCATCATTGCTTAACAATTTGTAAAGTAATGCAGCCAAAAACGAATCTCCAGAACCTACGGTATCAATGACTTCGATTTTATAGCCACTATTATAATACATTTTTTCGTTGTAATATAAAACGGCTCCATGGCTACCTTTGGTTACGCAGATCTGTTTTGTATTTGTTTGCTCTGCAATAAAAAGAATATTTTGTTCCAATGAATGATAAGGAGAGTTAAGGAAACTACTTATTTCATACAATTCATCATCATTAAATTTTATAAAATCAGATTGTAGCATTAATCGAATAAGTACTTCTTTAGTATAAAATGGTGCCCGTAAATTGACATCAAATATTTTGTATTTGGCATAATTGATAAGTTCCAATAAAGTAGTAAACGAAATCAAATCCCTGCAAATAAGACTTCCGTAAACAAATGCATTAGCTTTTTTTACCACATTTTCAATTTCTGGATTGCATTCAATTTTATCCCAGGCAACAGGATAATTGATAGTATAGGATGCAGATCCTTTTTTATCTAATTTGACCAATACTTCACCAGTTGAAAAGGAAGCATCGATTTGAATAGTGTTTGTTGATACACCATTTTCTTTGATAAATTCCAGTAATTCTTTGCCTATCTTATCATTTCCGACACGGCTTATTATTTGAGCTTTTGCTCCAAGTGAAGCTAGCCGAAGCGCCACATTCAAGGGCGCTCCGCCAATTTTTTTATGTGTTGGAAAAACATCAAACAATACTTCCCCAAAGCAAACGACGCTGATTTCTTTTTTGATATTATTCATTGTTAAGCATTTTATGTTCTAATTCTTCTAGTGATAATCCTTTAGTTTCTGGCATCATAAATAGTACAAATACCAATTGCAGAACCATCATAAAGGCAAAAAAGGCAAATATAGGCCAAGGGTTTTCTTTAAATAAATCAATTACAACTGGTCCGGCTAAAGTGATTAAAGCTGCAAAAATCCAATGAATTCCAGTCCCAAACGATTGCCCGTTTGCCCGAACATTATTCGGGAATATTTCGGAGATAAATACCCAAATTACGGCTCCTTGTCCTATTGCATGTGAGGCTATAAATAATAAGATGGATACCATTAAAATAATAGAGCCTAGATTATTGTAAAATGCTAAAGCTACCATTGCTAAACTTACAATATATCCAATAGAGCCAATTATCATCAGTTGTTTTCTTCCCAGAACATCTATTAATCGCATACCTACAATAGTGAAAATCAAATTTATTAATCCAATTAATATGGAATTCATCAAAGATTCTTTTGAGGCTAATCCTGCCATTTCTAATATTTCAGGAGCGTAGTACAAAATAAAATTGATTCCTGACAATTGGTTGAAAAAAGCAAGTAGAAAAGCTAAAATTACCGGTAGTTTATATTTATTGGAAAAAATGGTTTCTTTTACTGTGGAGTCAATAACATCTTTTTTTATTTCTTCAAAATTTTCTAAAGCTTCTTCTTTAGTATAAATCATTTCCAATACTTTCAAACCAGCTGCATCGTCTCTCTTTTTTAAAATTAACCAGCGTGGACTGTCCGGAATTTGCAAAACAATAATGCTATAAATGAATGCAGGTAAAGCGACTATTCCAATCATCCATCGCCAGTCATTTGCACCAGCAAATCCTTCGAACAAATAATTAGAAAAGAATGCAATTAAGATTCCAAATACAATGTTGAATTGGAATAAAGCAACTAATTTTCCTCTATTTTTTGCTGTGGAAATTTCAGAAATGTAGATAGGTGCAGCTACAGAGGAAGCACCAACGCCGATTCCTCCTATAAAACGAAAGAATGAAAAGATATAAGGATTTTGTGCTAATGCAGAACCTAATGCTGATACTAAAAATAATATACCAATCCAAAAAAGAGTCTTTTTTCTACCCAATTTATCACATGGAATTCCACCGAATAAGGCACCAAAAACAGTTCCCCACAATGCCATTGACATGATAAAAATGCCATGAAATAATGGAGTGGTGTGCCATAATTCTTTGATTGGCAAATTTGCACCGGATATTACTACAGTGTCAAAGCCAAATAAAAATCCCGCTACTGCTACGGTGAGAGACCAATTTCGAACGTTATTCATTTGTTATGTTTTTGGTTAATAGTTTTGGTTTTTTTATTCGCCAGACGGGTGTTAATTTTTCCAAATTTCTTTAATTTTATTTATAGTAATGTTTTTAATTTCTTGATCTTGATTCGATTGAATGTGTAAAACTGTATAGGGCTTTTTAGGAAAAATTTGTTCTGTAAAGCTGTAAATCCCTTGATTTAAGAAAATTTCTATGGAAGACCAATCTAAAAGAATTCGATAGTCAATAGTTTCTGAAACAATGTTTGGAGTTGATGTTTTGTGAATTTTTTTCCCAAAATTTTCTTCAAAATTTACTATCCCTGAATGCCGTCTGTCGATGGAAAATGTTTTTTGTTTAGCATCATAATGAATTACTAAAGAATCGTTTGCATTATTAGAAAATATCAGTTTTAGATCCTTTGACTGTGCTTTAAATTTTATTTCTGATTGATTGAGGTTGTTGTGTTTTATAGTGACAGTTTGTTTTGCAGTAATGTCTATTTTCTCTTTTGAAAATTCAGAAATCATTTGTTTTTTTAGCTGTTCAACCGGAATGCTTTTTAAAATATAATTCACGCCTAATTTTTCAAGTGAAAGTTCTCTGGGCAGTGTCATGGCACTTCTCCAATTTTTTGTCGGTGTATTTCGGGCATAAAGCCAATTGCTCATCCAACCTATAAATATGCGTTTGTCATTTGGGGCATCATTATAAGTAACTCCTGCATAATTATCTGCTCCATAATCAATCCATTTAGTTTCTTTTTGGGTTGTATAAAAAGTTTTTCCGTCAAAATTGCCAATGAAATATTGCGTTCCTGAACCGCCATTTGGGGCTCCTGGATTAATACTTATAAGTAACACCCATTTTTCTTCATTTGAATTAGCTACTTTTAATTTGAAAATATCAGGACATTCCCAAACACCACCATGAGCACCATGGTTTTTGCCAAATTCACTTTCGAATATCCAAGTAATTAGATTTTTTGAACTATAAAATTGAGCATGGTCACCGGCTACTAAAACCAAATTCCAAAGATTAGTTTCGGTGTTCCAGAAAACTTTGGGATCTCTAAAATCTTTTAAACCGGAATTTCCTAAGATTGGATTTCCTTTATATTTTGACCAAGTGTCTCCTTCATCTAAACTATAGGCCAATCCTTGTGTTTGAAAATTTGTTTTTCCTTTTTTTTCGCCATCCATGTTATGATAGGTGAAAATAGCTATCATTGGTGGGTTGGCTTTAGTCCCTAATCCTGAAGAGTTATTTAGGTCCATAACGGCGCTTCCTGAAAAGATGAGTCCTAATTTATCAGGATATAAGGCAATATTCTTGTGTTTCCAATGAATTAAATCCGTACTAGTTGCATGCCCCCAGTGCATCGGTCCCCACACAATATCATTTGGGTAATATTGGTAAAACAAATGATAAAAACCTTTATAATACACCATCCCATTAGGATCATTCATCCAGTTTTTTTCTGGAGAAAAATGAAATTGCGGACGAAAAGGTTCTTTATATCTTTTTGAAGAGTCAATTTCTATTTTTTCAGAAGAATTTACAGTAATGATGGTGTTATTTTCTTCTTTTTTACAAGAAAAGATAGATAATAAAGCTCCGAAGAAAAATAAAATGATTAAACTAATACTTACGAACTTCATTTAAAAAAGGATTTATTTTTATATTATCTCTATAAAAATAGAATTCTTTTTTTAAATTATTCAATCTGTTGTAATCAAAAACGTTTTCGGTTAGTCGAAAACGTTTTCGATTTGTAATCAACGTACTATATGAGATTATTTAATTTTTTAACAAATTAATTATATAAGTTTGAATATATTATTAAAAATTACAATTATGATTTCAAATTTTAAAAGCCTGATATTCCTGTTTTTCCTGAGTCCAATTGTTTTTGGTCAAACAAAATCAGATGAGTGGCATTTGTATGCAAACTCCAGAGAAAATTATTATGGAGTTGCTATGGCAAATGGTCAAATAGGAATTGTTACAGACTATACTCCTTTAAAGACAAAAGAAATAATTCTTAATGGTGTTTACGATGGTAGTCCTGAAAATGGAATAAGCAGAATTGTGAGAGGGATTGAATTTTTAAACTTACACCTAACTATAGACAATCAAGAAATAAAATCGGACAATATCGATAATTGGAGTCAAGTGATTTCTATGAAAGAAGGAACAAGTACCACTTCGTTTACGTTCAAAGATTTTGCAAGTATTAATTATACAATTTTAGCAAATAGAGCGGTTCCATATTCTGCTATGGCAATTGTCGAAATTACTCCTAATAAAGATATCGAGATAAAGGCTTATAATTATATGATTGTCCCTGATGAATTGAAAGAAGCCAAAAGTCAATATCGGGTTTTAAAAGATAATCAATACATGATGCCAGTTTTTGGAACAACTGCAAAAACATTAACTGGTAAATATACCGTTTCAGCATCCACTACGTTTCTTTTTGACGGGCAAAGTGAAACATTGAAGCAAGTAGGAAATGAAGTTGGTTTTTCTAAAAAATTAGTAAAAGGAAAAAAATATCGATTTGCTATTGCCGGTGGAATTTGTACTTCAAAAGACATTACCGATCCATTGAACGAATCCGAAAGACAGCCTATATATGCATTGCAACAAGGAATTGATAATTTATTGAATCGTCATAAAGAAGCTTGGGCTGAATTATGGAATACGGGAGACATCCAAATCGAAGGCGATTTAGACGCGCAACAACGCGTAAGATTTGCTTTGTATAATTTGTATTCTTTCATTCGTCCAGAAACAAGACAAAGTATTGCGCCTATGGGATTATCTTCTCAGGGATATAATGGACATATTTTTTGGGACAGCGAACTTTGGATGTATCCTACACTTTTAGCCTTGCAACCAGATATGGCAAAATCATGTTTGGATTACCGTTCAGACCGTTTGCAAAAAGCAAAACAAAAAGCTACAATATATGGCTATAAAGGTGCGATGTATCCATGGGAATCTGATGACACAGGAGAAGAGGCAACGCCAACTTGGGCTTTGACAGGAATCTTTGAGCAACATATTACGGCTGATGTTTCGATTGCGTTTTGGAATTATTACGCTTATACACAAGATAAGTCTTGGTTAAGAAAAGAATGGAGCGTGTTAAAAGAAACTGCTGATTTTTGGGTAAGTCGTGTAGTTAAGAATCAGGATGGAAGTTATTCTATTTTGAATGTTGTTGGTGCGGATGAATATGCACAGCATGTTGATGATAATGCATTCACAAATGCCTCAGCTATTGAATCATTAAAAAATACAATTAAGGCAGCCACAATTTTAAATGAACCCATTGATTCGAAATGGGTATCGGTATCTGAAAAATTAGTAATTCATACAGAAAAAGGAATCACCCAGAATTACAAAGGATATAAAGGTCAGATTATAAAACAAGCTGATGTGAATTTATTGGCGTATCCTTTACACATAATCACGGATAAAGATCAAATAAAAAGAGATTTGGAATACTATGCCGAAAAAATTGATAAAAAAGATGGGCCCGCTATGGCTTCAGGAGTTTTATCCGTTTTGTATGCGCGATTGGGAGATAAAGAAAAAGCGTATAATTATTTTGTGAAATCATATTTACCAAATAGTCGACCTCCTTTTGGGGTATTCTCAGAATCAGCAAATAGTAATAATCCTTATTTTGCAACTGGAGCTGGTGCGATGCTTCAAGCAGTAATTTATGGTTTTGGAGGAGTGGAGCAAACAGACCACGGATTACAATATAATAAAGGGTTGTTGCCAAAAAAATGGAAGTCTTTAAAAATAATCGGTTTGGGAATGGATAACAAAACAATTACAATAGAATAAATAGTATATAACAATATTTTCAGCCACGAATGCACTTTTTAATCTTTTCTAACGGATTGTAATAAGTAATGTATTCGTGGTTTTTTTTGTTTTAGGTACCCTTTTTTTCTTTTCGAAAGAATAAAAAATGATATTTATGAGGCTAAAGCTTCCTAATTTGGGAAAGGTTATTTTTTTGGGATTATAGTCAAAATAACAGTTCTAAGCTAATGAACAAAAAAAGCACATTGTGTCAATTTGACATTGAAATAATAATAAAAATGATTTATTCGCAATGCTTTTTTGGTAAAGCAAGACTGTGTTGATGATAGTGTAAATAATTTTAGATATAAAAGGACTTAATATTAAAGATGTGTTTTTTTTAAGTGTTTTTTTTATGTTTAATATAATTTTAGTATTAATATTTTGAAGTATTAATTTTTAAAATCGAAAACGTTTTCGGCTTAACGAAAACGTTATAGTTTGTGATTTTCTTAATATTATCATAAAATTAGTATTATGTTTACGACATATTTTAAAACAAACCATTAAAACAAATTATTAACCAACTTATTTATTACGTATGAAAAATAGTCTACTAAAAGGCTTGATGGTGTTTCTAACGATGCTATGTACTAGTTTGACCTATTCGCAAGATGTGTCCGGTACGGTATCTGATGCTAGCGGTCCGCTTCCAGGGGCTTCTATATTAGTTAAAGGAACAACAAATGGAGCACAAACAGATCTCGATGGAAAATTTACTATCAAAAATGTTGGCTCAAACGCAGTTTTGGTTTTCAGTTACATTGGTCTTAAAACTCAAGAAGTAAGTGTAGCAGGAAAAAGCTCAGTGACTGTAATGTTAAAAGAAGACTCAGCTGAATTAAAAGAAGTAGTAGTTATTGGCTACGGTTCTGTTAAAAAGAAAGATGCAACTGGTGCAGTTGATCAAATTGGAGCGAAAGATTTTGATAATGTAGCTTCTCCTTCTCCAGCTCAATTATTGAGAGGTAAAGTAGCGGGTGTACAAGTAACACAGTCAAGTGGAGAGCCAGGAGCTGGTGTTGCTATTAGAGTTCGTGGAAACTCTTCTATTCGTTCAGGAAACGGTCCGTTAATTGTTATTGATGGTGTGCCATTGGATGGTGGAAATGTTTCTGCTGGTGGGGATAACTTGCTAGGTGCTTCGTCTGCAAAGAATCCATTAAACTTTGTAAATCAAAATGATATTGAAAGTATTAGTGTATTGAAAGATGCATCTTCTACAGCTATCTATGGTTCTCGTGGTGCAAATGGAGTTATTGTAATCACAACTAAAAAAGGAAAATCCAAAGAGCCTCAATTATCATACAGTTCATCAGTTCAATTCAGTAAAATGTCAGGTAAATTTGGCGTAATGAGCGCGGATGAATTTGTAGCAGCGGGTGGAGATGATAAGGGTTCAAGATCTTACAATTGGAAAGATGCGGTTTTACGTAATGGCTTTTCAATGAACCATGATTTGTCTTTCAGTAAAACAACTGAAAATTCAAATACAAGAGTCTCTTTTGGAGCTTCTAATACTGATGGTATTGTGAAAAATACAGGTTTGGATAAATATTCGGCCTCTTTTTACAATTCTAACGATTTCTTTGGTGGTGCTTTAAAAGTGGAGTCAAGAGTTATTTATGCTTCATTAAAAGATGAAACTACTATTTTATCTAATGACGCTGGTTTTATTGGAAATATAATTGGGACTGCTCTATATTGGAACCCTACATTGCCTATTTATAATGCTAATGGTTCTTATAATACAATAAGTAATACTTATTTAAATCCAGTAGAATTATTAAATTCTTATAAAGATTATACCAACACTAATAAATTGTTAGGGAGTATTAATACGACTTGGAAAATCAATAGTAAATTGAAATATCAATTCTTATTTGGTATAGAAAGTTCTACTTCGACTAGAAAAAGTCAGTTATTGCCAACTATGCGTATTTTGGATGTAGCAACTGCTGCTGTTCCGGGAGGTACAAATATTAAGTATGGTCAAGCTAATATTGCTAGCCAAAATAAGTTTAACAAAACTTTCGAGCACACTTTGAATTACAACAATGATTTTGGTGATAATTTTAACTTGGATGCATTAGTTGGTTATTCTTATTATGATTACACTGCTGATGGAAGTGGTGCGAGAGGAAAGGGATATGATAATGCTCAAACTAATCTAATTGACAACATCGAAGGTGGTCTTCAAAATGAATTTAGAGTTTCTTCTTATAGAAACAGAGTTGAATTACAATCTTATTTTGGAAGAGTAAATGCTACTTTGTACAAAAGATTAATTCTAACAGGAACGTTACGTTCTGATGGTTCTACCAAATTAGGGGTAAACAACAAATACGATTATTTTCCTTCTGTAGGTGTCGCTTACAAAGTAGTAGATGACAAAGAAGGTTTAGTGAATAGTTTCAAAATTAGAGGGAACTACGGTATAACTGGAAATCAGGAATTTGCTCCAAACTCTGCTATTGCAAGAGCATCTTATGGTAACAATGGAACTTTAGGAGTTGACAGTAATGCTAATGCTGATTTAAAATGGGAAACTACTAAATCGTATGGTGTTGGGACAGATTTTGAGTTGTTGAATAATAAATTGACAGGTTCATTAGATTATTTCCAAAGAGATACCAAAGATTTAATTTTTCCTGTACCTGCAGCTGCTACTCAACCAGGTCCACCGTCTCCACGTTTTAAAAACTTACCAGGTAACTTAATCAATAAAGGTGTTGAAGTTTCTTTGAGCTACAAAGTGATTGATACAGAGGATTTAACTTGGGATATCTCGGGGAATGCATCTTTCTTGGAAAATAAAATGACAAATTTTGCAGGGTTTATATCTACTGGAGGTTTAAATGGTCAAGGATTGTCAGGTGCTTATGCACAGGTGATTACTAATGATAAACCAATTTACTCTTATTATATGTATGAGTGGAGAGGATACGACTCTACTGGAAATTCTATCTATGCTGATGCATCAGGAAACAATACGGGTTTAGGTACTGCGGCTAAAAAGATATTAGACAAACAACCATTACCAAAAATTAATGTTGGTTTCTCAACTAATCTTACATATAAAGGTTTTGATGCTAGTACTTCTTTCTATGGTGCTTTCGGTCATTATATTTATAACAATACAACAAATGCATATTTCTTTAAAGGTGCTTTCCTTGGAGGTAGAAACGTAACTAAGGAAGCTGCAACTTCAGCTCAAGCGCAAGGTGATCCAAATTCACCATCTACAAAATACCTTGAAAAAGGTGATTTCTTAAGAATGGGGAATCTAACTTTTGGTTATACAGTAAAAGGAGCTATTTTAGAGAGATTTAAAATTAAATCAGCTCGTTTTTATGTAAATGGTTCTAATTTATTTGTAATTACAAATTACTCAGGGTCAGATCCTGAGGTTGATACAGATAAATCATTAAATGGTGTGCCATCTGCAGGTATGGAATATTTATCTTATCCTAGAGAGAAAAGTGTAGCTGTTGGACTTAACGTAACATTTTAATTAAAAAACAATGAAAAGAAATAATATTATAAAAAGCATCTTATTCGCCAGTACAATCGTGCTAGGGGTAAGTTGTACCAATCTAGAAGAGGAAGTATTAGATGGTGTAGTAGTTGGTAATTCAGCAGGGGGAACAGTAAACAGTGCGTCTCTATTGACTAAAGCTTATGAAGGTTTAAGAGAATTTCAAGGTCAAGGTCAAATGTTCGCTTTAGACGAAATGTCAACAGACGCATTAGTGGGTCCTACTCGTGGTGGTGACTGGGATGATAATGCGACATGGAGACAAATCCATACGCATACATGGGCGCCAGATCACAATGAAGTTAGAGGTGCGTGGAACTCTTTATTATCAAATGTTTATAACTGTAATTTAGTTGTTGAAAACGGTACTGCTTCAGAGGTAGTTCAAGCGCGTTTTTTAAGAGCATTTTACTATTATAATGTGGTTGATTTGTTTGGTCAAGCACCATATAGAGAAGCTGGTTCTTCATTAGAATCGGATCCAAAAGTATGGACTAGACAAGAAGCAACAGCATATGTAATTAGTGAATTAGAAGCCATTGTTGGTACGTTGCCTGACCGTGTTGCTAGTGACGCCAGTATCGCAAATAAAGATGCTGCTAGATTTTTATTGGCAAAATTGTACTTAAACAAAGGGGTTTTCAATGCTGCAAATCCAGCAGGTCCTTATGTTTTTGACGCTGCTGATATGACTAAAGTGGTAAGTTATGTTAATGCAATAAGTAGTTCTTTGACTACAGATTATTGGGATAATTTTAAACCTGATAATAATTTGTCTCCTGAAATATTGTTTTCATCTAAAAATTTAAGAGGTGGACAGGGTGGAAATATTCAATCAAGATGGAGAATGGGTATGCATTACAATCAAACTCCTGATGGATGGAACGGTTTCGCTACCGTTGCTGAATATTATAACAAATTTAATCCGAATGACAGACGTATTAAAAATGCAGATCCAGCGATTATTGCATCTTTTGGTAACAATGTTGGATTTCAAGTTGGTCAAATGTACAAACCAGGTGGGACTACTGCATTGAAAGATAGAAATGGAAATCCTTTATTTTTTACTCCAGCTTTAACTTTAATTACAAGCGGTGCTACTTTAGAAACTGCAGGTATTAGAAGTCAAAAATATATTCCGGATGCTGATAATTTAGGTACTCCGGAGAATGATTATGAATTCATGCGTTATTCTGATGCTTTGTTAATGAAAGCTGAAGCAATTCTAAGAGGAGGAACTGGGACTATGGCTACTGATGCGGTTAATACTGCCAAAATGATTACTAGAACTAATGTTACAGGAACTTTTCCAACGACTTTAGACGCTGTCTATGCAGAAAGAGGTAAAGAATTATGGTATGAAGGATGGAGAAGAAATGATATGATTCGTTTTGGTAAATTCTTGGCCGCAAGAGAACTAAAACCGTATGTTTCTGATAACAGATATGCTTTATTCCCTATACCAGCGGATGCTTTGTTTAATGCAAATTTAAAACAAAACCCTGGTTACTAAGGACTTGTTTGCAATTTATTATGTTTTGAGTTAGTTATAAAGAGGGTGTTGATTTACCCTCTTTATTTTTTTATACTACACAGTTTCTCAGAGTACCTTTGAAATAGACTCTATTTTGTCTGCTTTTTTTACAAAAAGTAAAGATTGGTTTTCATGGGTTTAGTACTTAAAAATGAGATTTTTTTAGTTTCAAAAACAACTATTTATTTGCTGTATTAATTTTTATATATAATGAATTATATATAAATTAGTCAATTATAATTACCTAATCAAATAGTTTTTAAATATGTTTAATCGTATTATTTTATTTTTACTTCTAATTTTAATTTTCACTAATTGTTCTAAAGAAAATTCAACTAATGAGAATGCCCTGTTCTCTAAATTAGATTCTTCAAATACCGGAATTAATTTTGTAAACGAAGTTAAGAATGGCGTGAATATGAATATATTCAAATACCGAAATTTTTATAATGGTGGAGGTGTTGCAATAGGTGATATCAATAATGATGGGCTTTCCGATATATATTTTACATCTAATCTAGGCACCAATAAACTGTACTTAAATAAAGGCCATTTCAAATTTGAAGACATCTCCAAGAAAGCAGGTGTCGAAGGGAATAAATCTTGGTCAACGGGTGTGGTAATGGTTGATATAAATGGAGACGGATTTCTCGATATTTATGTTTGTAGCGCAGGGAATAACATTAACTCAACAAGAAAAAGTCAACTTTTTATAAATAACGGTAATAGTACTTTTACTGAAAAAGCAGATGAATACAATCTTGCGGATACCGGTATAACAACTCATGCCGCTTTTTTTGATTATGATAAAGATGGGGATTTAGATTGTTATATATTAAATAACAGCTTTATTCCTGTGAGTAGCCTAAATTACTCGAATAAAAGGAATTTGCGAGATAAAGATTGGGATGTAGCAGATATTCTTAAAGGAGGGGGTGATAAATTATTGCGAAATGACAACGGAAAATTTATCGATGTAAGCGAAGCATCAGGAATATATGGCAGTCTTATAGGTTTTGGCTTAGGAGTTACTGTAGGGGATGTAAATGGAGATTTATACCCGGATATTTATATTTCTAATGATTTTTACGAAAAAGATTATCTATACATTAATAATAAAAACGGAACTTTTACAGAACAAATTCAAGGTTGGGCATCTCATATTAGCCAGTCTTCTATGGGGGCAGATATGGCCGATATAAACAATGATGGCAAAGCGGATATATTTGTTACAGATATGTTGCCGGAGCACGATGAGCGTTTAAAAACCACCACAAATTTTGAAAACTATGATTTATATCTTAGAAAAATAAATTTAGATTTTTTCAACCAATACATGCAAAATACTTTGCAGCTTAATAATGGGAACAATCAATTTCTTGAAATAGCAAATTATGCGGGTGTCTCTAAAACGGATTGGAGCTGGGGTGCTTTGATGTTTGATATGGATAATGACGGTTACAAGGATATCTATGTATGCAATGGAATTTATAACGATTTGACCAATCAGGATTTTGTGGACTTTTTTGCGAATGAATTTATGCAAAAAATGATAGTTACTGGCAAGAAGGAAGAAATTGAAACGATTATTAATAAAATGCCAAGTACGCCAATACCTAATTATGCTTTCAAAAATAATAAAAACCTAAAATTCACTAATGAAGCCAAAAATTGGGGATTGGATACGCCCAGTTTTTCAAATGGTGCTGCCTATGGCGATTTAGACAATGATGGCGATTTAGATTTGATTGTCAATAATGTTAATATGGAAGCCTTTGTTTATAAAAATAATTCAGAGAAAAACAAAGAAAACCATTTTGTAAAAGTAAAATTAAAAGGGGATAATCAGAATAGATTTGCAGTAGGAAGTGTTGTTCAATTATTTTCAGGAAAAGAAATTTTAAGACAAGAGTTAATCCCATCAAGGGGTTTTCAATCGTCGGTGGATTATGTTATGACTTTTGGAATTGGAAATAAAAAAATTGATTCCTTACAGGTAATTTGGCCAAACAGTAAATTTCAAACGATTAAAAAAATAAAAAAGGATTGTACGCTTAATTTGAATGTTGCAGATGCTAAATCAAGTTTTGTTCCAAAAAAAGAGGGAGCAAAATCATTATTATCTGAAAAGAAAAGTCAATTTTTGGCACATAAAGAAAATGATTATATCGATTTTGATTATGAAGGTTTAATTTCAAAAGAACTGTCACAAGAAGGACCTTCGCTTGCTGTTACCGATATTAATGGGGATGGTAACGAGGATCTTTATATTGGCGGAGCCAAAGGACAGGCTGGAAAAATCTATTTGAATAATGGAAACGGAAATTATAAGATTACAAGCCAAAAAGACTTAGACAGCGATGCTAATTTTGAAGATACTGCAGCCAGTTTTTTTGATGCTGATAACGATGGCGATCAGGATTTATTAGTGGGTTCTGGTGGAAACGAAAAAACAGATCAGGCCAATTATAAAAACAGATTGTATTTGAATAATGGAAAAGGGATTTTTATCAAAAGTAAAACGAATATTCCGTCTACTAATAACAATGTTTCCATAATAGCTGCAAATGATTTTGATAATGATGGCGATAGTGACGTTTTTATTGGTAGTCGAAGCGTTCCTGGGGTTTATGGAATTGACCCAAAACACTTATTATTGGAAAATGATGGAAAAGGAAATTTCACTAATGTAACCGATAAGAACGCTTTCAAATTGAATGAAATAGGTATGATCACCGATGCTGTTTGGGAAGATATTGATAATGACGGAAAAAAAGATTTAATTATTGTAGGTGATTGGATGGCACCAAGAATATTCAAAAATACGGGAAGACGTTTGGCGGATTATAAATCCAATCTTACGGAATTAAGAGGTTTTTGGAATGCAGTCAGCTGTGTGGATTTAAATAATGATGGTAAAAAAGATCTGGTACTTGGAAATAAAGGAACTAATATTCCTTACAAAGCATCAAGCACTAATCCGATGCGATTATTTGTAAATGATTTCGATAATAATGGAACGATTGAGCAAATTGCTACTCGTTTTATCGATAATAAAGACATACCCATCCATTTAAAACAAGAATTAGCCAAACAAATACCTTCAATCAAAAAGAAGAATTTAAGTTATGCGGACTATTCCAAAAAATCATTTCAGGAATTATTTGCTCAGGATATAGTTGATAATTCTATCCAAAAAAAGGCGACGATTCAAGAGAGCGTAACCGCCATTAATAAAGGAAATGGAAAATTTCAAGTCAAAGCATTACCCAAGGAGGTTCAGTTTTCTTGTGTGAATACTATTTGTACTTTGGATGTGAATAACGATGGAATTTTAGATTTAATTCTTGGAGGAAATCAATACGAATTTAAACCTCAGTTTACCAGATTAGATGCTAATTTTGGAAGTGTTCTTTTGGGAAATAAAAACGGAGATTTTTCCTGGATCCCTTACAACAAATCAGGCTTTTTTATTAAAGGAGAAGTAAAACATGTCAAAGCAATGAAAAATAAGAACAACACTATTTCCATAATAGCTGTTGTAAATGATAATACTCCTAAAATATTTAGTATCAATGAATAATTTTTTTAGAATAGGGCTAGCTTCATTGCTAATTGTTGGTTGTTCCAAAAAACAAGATCAGTTATTTGACAAGCTATCACCGGAGAAAAGCAATATTACATTCAACAATCAACTGGATCCTTCCAAGAATATCTCTATTTTAGACTATCTCTATTATTATAATGGAGGTGGTGTTGCGTTAGGAGATATCAATAATGATGGTTTGGTAGATATTTATTTTACTTCAAATCAAGGAAAGAATAAACTGTATTTGAATAAAGGCGGTAATAAGTTTGAGGATATTACAACGAAAGCTGGGGTTGAAGGGCAAAGTGATTGGAATGCTGGTACTGTAATGGCAGATGTAAATGGGGATGGATATTTAGATATTTACGTTTGTGCTGTTGTTGGAATCAATGGCTTTGAAGGGCACAATGAGTTGTTCATCAATAATAAGGACAATACATTTACTGAAAGTGCAACTGAATACGGATTAGATTTAGATAATTACAGCTCATCTGCTGCGTTTTTTGATTATGATAGTGATGGAGATTTAGATATGTATTTATTAAATCATGCTGTTCATTCTGAATTATCATTTGGAAATGCTGAAATTAGAAATAAGAGAAGTTACGAATGCGGAGATAAATTATTTAGAAATGATAATAACAAATTTGTTGATGTAAGCGTACAAGCAGGAATTTTTGGCGGAGCGAATGGGTACGGTTTAGGAATAGCGGTTTCTGATTTTAATCTTGACGGCTATCCTGATATTTATATTTGTAATGACTTTCATGAAGATGATTATTATTACTTAAATAACGGTGACGGTACTTTTACGGAAAGTTTGAAAAAGCATTTTGGGCATACCAGCAGATTTTCAATGGGAGTCGATGTTGCGGATGTAAATCACGATGGATTTCCTGATATTATGACATTGGACATGCTTCCAGAGGACGAAAAAGTTTTGAAATCTTCATTAGGAGATGACAATGTTCAAATGCTGAAAATGAGAACGGAGAAATTAGGGTATCATTACCAGTATACCAGAAACATGTTGCAACTGAATCAAGCAGGAGAACATTTTACAGAAACTGCTTTACTCAGTGGTGTCGCAGCTACTGATTGGAGTTGGAGCGCATTATTTGCTGATTATGATGAGGATGGAGAACAAGATATATTTGTATGTAATGGAATTCCCAAACGTCCGAACGATTTGGATTATGTGAAATACTTTTCAAACGATCAGATAAAAAGTAAAATCAGCACGACTAAATTGTTGGACAACGAAGCTTTAAGAAAAATGCCAAAAGGCAATGTGACCAATTACGTTTTTCAAGGTTCGAAAGATTTAATGTTTAAAAACAGATCTAAAGATTGGATTGAAAATGATTCCATAATTTCAAATGGCAGTGGTTATGCTGATATTGATAATGATGGGGATTTAGACGTAATTACTAATAATTTAAATAGCGTAGCTTCCGTTTATGTAAATAGTACGAATAAAAGTTCTAATTATTTAAAATTGAGATTGCAGTTTGGCGGGAAAAATACTTTTGGTATTGGGACCAAAGTAATTTCTTATTCTAAAGGCAAAAAACAATTCAAGGAACTGCAAACTACGAGAGGATTTCAATCTTCTTCGGAGCCTATTATTCATTTTGGTTATGGGAATACAAGAACTATAGATTCGATAGTGGTTATTTGGCCAGATAAAACATATCAAACAGTGAAAAATGTTAAAACGTGTCAAACGCTGAATATAAAACCGAATAGCAACCGAAAAGCATTTAATTATAGTAAATTACATCCTGCGGTTCTACCTATTTTCAAAAAGGTAGTAACTAATTTAGGAATCGACTTTACGCATCAGGAAAATGATTATATCGATTTTGTCTTCCAAAAATTAATTCCATACCAACGTTCTGATCGGGGACCGGCAACGGCAATAGGTGATTTAAATGGAGACGGTAAAGATGATATTTTCTTTGGCGGAGCCAAAAACAACAAAGCAGCTATTTATATTCAAAATCCAAAAGGATTTACTAAAAAATCTTATATTGAAATTGAAAAAGATTCTGTTTTTGAAGATGCTTCAGCGGTAATAGGCGATTTTAACAACGATAAAATTAACGATTTGTTTGTAGCTTCCGGAGGCGGTGAAAATGCCTCTAATTTGCAAGACCGATTATATTTAGCTAATAAGGGACAATTTGCAAAAACGATTTTGCCTGATTTAGCCCAAAACGCTTCGGTTGTAAAAACGTTCGATTATGATAAAGATGGTGATTTAGATGTTTTTATTGGGAATAATTCTGTGAACAATAGATTTGGAAGTATGCCGGACTGTTATTTATTGAACAACAATAAAGGCGTTTTTACTAGTGTTGAAAACAGAACGTTTTCAAAAATTGGAATGGTTACGGATGCTATTTTTACGGATTTTAATAAAGATGGTAAAATAGATATTATCGCAATTGGTGAATGGATGAAACCTACTTTCTTTGCCAATACAAATGGAAAATTTAAAAACGTTACTGAAACTGTTTTTTCTGAAAAAAGCAATGGATTGTGGCAAGCTATAATTCCTTTTGATATTGATAATGATGGCGATCAAGATTATTTGGTTGGAAATTGGGGAATGAACTCTAAATTCAAAGCTTCACAGGAGTTTCCTATGAAAATGTATTACGATGATTTTGACGGAAATGGTTCTTTTGAAACGATTGTGGCTAAAGAGAAAAATGGGAAGTATTACACCACAATGGGGCTGGACGAGTTAGCCGAACAGTTTAGTGGAATGCTTAAAAAGAAATTTAATAGTTATAAATCATTTGCGGGTAAAACATTAGAAGAGGTTTTTGATCCAAAAATGCTCGAAAAAGCAAAATTATATGAAGTTCATAATTTGAAATCGGGATATTTAAGAAATGATAAAGGAAAATTTACTTTTGTTGCTTTTTCTAATAAAATGCAAGTAGCCCCAATTACCTGTTTTGTGAAGTCAAATTTTGATTCTGATACAAAAGAAGAAGTTTTTGTAGGAGGAAATTATTTTGGTGTGTCACCTTATCATAGCCGATTTGATGGGTTTTCAGGAGCTTTAATAAAAAATGAAAAAACAATCTATTTAGGAAGTCAAATAGGTATCGATTTAACTCAGAAGGCAGTTAAGCATTTGGATGTTATTAATCTCAATGGTAAAAAATATTTATTGATTACTATCAATAATAATAAAGCTGAGGTTTATGAAATGCCAATGGTTAAAAATTAATTTAAAAAAACATTACAAATAAATAATTAAACTCAATAAAATGAAATCTAAGATTTATCTTTTAGGACTTATAATGTTCTTTTTTATTTCTTGTAAAAAAGAAAATTCAATAAAAGTTACCACAAATGATTTCTGTGCTGCAGTGGATACAGTGACGGGAATTATGGTTCATGACATCTTTTCACCGCCTGTTGCAAGTAGAATTTACGTTTATCCTAATGTTGCAGCCTATGAGATTATGGCTCAAAACAGTACAAAGTACCAGAGCCTGCAAGGACAATTAAAGGGATTAGATTCTATCCCTAAACTAGATTCAAAAAGTGGGGTTAACAAAAATTTAGCAGCACTAATCGCCCATATTGAAGTGAGTAAGCAATTAATTTTTTCTGAAGAAGCGCTAGAAAAATTCAGAGACAGTTTATATGAAAAATGGGAAAATGAGAATGCGGAGGAATTCTTGGTTTCTAAAGAATATGGCTTAAAAGTAGCGGATCGAATTAAAAAATGGATGGGAAAAGACAATTACAAGCAAACCCGAACTTTTTCTAAATTTTCGGTTTATGCAAACCAGCCCGGAAGATGGCAACCAACACCGCCCGCTTATATGGATGCTGTTGAACCGCATTGGGGAGAAATAAGAACTTTAGTGATGGATTCAGCTTCTCAATTTAAACCAATTGCACCCTACCCTTTTTCTACAGATAAAAATTCTGCTTTTTACAAAGAAGCAAAGGAAACCTATGACGTAGGGAATATGATTTCCGAAAAATTAATTGCAATGGAGAAAAATAAAAGTACTGTAATTCCAGAAGAATCTGATATTGCTACTTTTTGGGATTGTAATCCCTATGCCACAGTAACACAAGGACACATGATGTTTGCCAAGAAGAAAAACTCGCCAGATGCACATTGGATGAATATCACTAAAATTGCCTTGAAAAAAAATAAATCTGACTTTGAAACTTGCGTTTTTGCCTACACTAAAACGTCGATTGGAGTTTTTGAAAGTATTATTAGTTGTTGGAATGAGAAATTTAGAACTAATGTAATTAGACCGGAAACCTATATTAATCAAAATATTGATGAAAATTGGAGACCGCAATTACAAACACCTCCTTTCCCAGAATATACGAGCGGGCATTCAGTGATTTCTTCTTGTTCGTCACTAATTTTAACTTCAATTTTTGGAGATAATTTTAGTTATATTGATGATTCTGAAGTTCCTTTTGGATTACCAAAAAGACCTTTTAAATCGTTCAAGCAAGCAGCAGCAGAAGCCGCAATTAGTAGACTGTACGGAGGTATTCATTACAGAGCAGCAATCGAAAATGGTGTTGTGCAAGGTAATAATATTGGAAATTATTTGAATGAAAAATTAAAGATGCTTAAATAATAATGATAGTCAGAAAAAAATATATAATAGGATTTAGTGCATTTTTTTTATTGTTTATAGCATGGTATTTATTTATAAAAAAAAGTGATTATTGTATTTCATTTAAGGTTAATACTGCTACAGGAACTGTTTTTCAAGGTGTTCAGGAGTGGTCAGCCACTCAGTTACTAAATCAAAAAGAAAATTATACTATTCTGGAAAAGAGAAATTTTGATTTCATCAAACAAGAAATGAAAAAAGGGAACTCCTATATGGAATATACTTGGGAAATGAAATCCATTAATGACTCAATAACCGCAGTAACCGTTGGTATAAAAGATTTCGATAATAGTTTGTTCAATAGACTTACCGCGCCTTTTTATAGAACTAAGTTTAAGGTAGAACAAATTAAAAAAATAACCGATTTTAAAAACGGCTTAAATAATCATATAAAAAATTTTAAAGTCAAAATTGATGGCGAAGGTACTTCTCAAGAAACATTTGTAGCTTATATAAGCTTGAAAAGTATATTGCAGGAAAAAGCACAAACTATGATCGCAAATGATGCGATTATAACTGGTTTTTTGCAACAAAATAATATTAAGATAATAGGAAGTCCTTATTTAGAAATTCAAAGTTGGGATCTTGATAAAGAAACAATCAACTTTAATTATTGTTTTCCAATTGATAAAAGCACCAAAATTATCGAAAATGAGATAATTAAATTCAAAACATTGCCAGCTCTTAAAGGTTTAGAAGCTACCTATTACGGGAATTTCAGAACTTCGGACAGAGCATGGTTTGCTTTGCAGGATTATGCAAAGAAGAATGACATTAAATTAGAAAATAAACCACTAGAGCATTTTCTTGCAAATCCTTTTAATGGGGGCGATGAACTGGAATGGGAAACTAAAATAATTATTCCATTTGCGAAAAAATAAAGGTTAAAAATTTAGATTATTTTAACATTTCGAAAACGTTTTCGGGTATTCCGAAAACGTTTTTGTTTTAATTATGTATTGAATTGGGAATTTTAAAATTAAATTTAAAAAAAATTAACAAACCAATACATTAACCAAAGAATGGGAATTAAAATAAAATTAAGTTTTTGGCAGATAATCAATATGAATGTTGGTTTTTTTGGCATACAATATAGCTTCGGATTACAGCAAAGTGCTGTAAATCCTATTTATGATTTTTTGCATGCAAGCCCAGATCAAATTCCTATATTGAATCTTGCAGGTCCGTTAACGGGTTTGTTGATACAACCTATAATTGGTGCAATGAGTGATAAAACTTGGCATCCAAGATGGGGAAGGCGAAAACCTTACTTTTTTATTGGAGCAATAGTTTGTAGTATTGCCTTATTTTTATTCCCATTTAGTAGTTCATTATGGATGGCTGCAGGTTTGCTTTGGATTCTAGATGTTGGTAATAATACCGCAATGGAACCTTATCGTGCCTTTATTGCTGATACATTAACCGAAGACCAGCAACCTATGGGTTTTCAAGCGCAAAGTTTTTTTACTGGTTTCGGGCAGTTTTTGGCTTATATCTCTCTTTTTCTATTTCCAATAATTTTCGTCGGTTATACGGGATCATTGCCTACTTGGATTTATGCCTCCTTTTTTCTAGGAGCAGTACTTTCTGTAACTTCCATTTGGTGGAGCATAAGTAAGACTAAAGAAATTCCACCAACTGAAGCAGAATTAGCAATTTTAAAAGCGGAGCCATTAAATGTTTTTTCTCCTTTTATAGATATTTATAGAGCGGTTTTAGAAATGCCAACGGTTATGTGGCAACTATTTTTGGTCTATTTGTTTCAATGGTATGCCATGATGTGTTATTGGCAAAACAATTCAAAAAGTATTGCTTTGTCCGTTTGGAATGTCACGCCAAAGAATACAGCAGGATATGAAAAAGCAGTGGAATGGAATGGATTGATTGGTGCATTTGGGTTTATAGTTACTTTTTCAATAGCCTTCTATTTGGCCAAATTAGCCAAAAAGCATGGGGCCAAGATGATTCATTTCGTCTGTTTGTTATTAGGAGCGGTTTCTCTTTTATGTTTTCCAATGGTACAAAATCAGTATGTGTTTTTTGCTGTGGTTATTGGCTACGGCATTGCTTGGGCAAGTATGATGGGAATTCCTTACTTGATGGTTGTTGCTGTTATTTCAAAAGAAAGATATGGTGTCTACATGGGTATTATCAATATGATGATTGTGATCCCAATGATTATTCAAAACCTGTCATTTGGTTATATTTTAAAAAACTTCTTACATAATGACCCTCGATTAGCAATAAGTTTTGCAGGAGTACTGTTAGTGATTGCTGCTTTCTGCACATTATTAATTAAAATAAAAAAGACAAAATTAAGTGAATAATACAATAAATAATAATATGGATGAAATAGATATCCTTTGTGTTGGTGAAGTTCTTGTAGATTTTATTGGACATCAAGAAGGAGTGCTTATTAATGAAACTAGAGATTATCATAGGTATTTAGGAGGTTCACCTACTAATGTTGCTATGAATTCAACGCGATTGGGTTTGAATACTATTATGGTTGCAACTGTTGGGAATGATGGTTTTGGATCCTATATTACGCAACGATTAGCGAGTGTTGGTGTGAATACAAACCATCTTAACGTTCTGGATGATAAATCGACTAGCGTGATTTTTGTTTCAAGGTCCGAGGGTACACCAGATTTTATTCCGTATCGTTCAGCAGATTGTTGCATTTATGAAGAACAAATTTCAAGGGAAATACTATCTCGTACAAAGATATTTCATACCACCTGTTTCGCATTAAGTAAAAATCCTGCACAGAAAACTATATTAAAGAAAGCACAAGAAGCACACGATTTAGGATGTAAGCTAAGTATCGATGTTAACTATGCGAGAAAGCTGTGGAAAAGTCAAAAGAAGGCTTTTAAAGTAATCAAAACCTATTGTCAGTTCAATCCATTAGTAAAAATTAGTGAAGATGATATGCTGCGTCTTTTTGAGAAGGAACTTCCTCATGAAGAAATATTTGAATTTTTTCACCATCAAGGAGTAGACACTGTTTGCTTAACTTTAGGCAGTAAAGGAGTGAAATTATCTCAAAAAGGGGAAGAAGTAATACAAATGCCAGCAATAAAAATTGACAAAGTTATGGACTCCACTGGAGCGGGTGATGCTTTTTGGTCTGGATTTTTATTTGCTTATATAAAAGAGAAACCAATTAATGAATGTTTGGATATCGCTTTAAAATTAGCAGCTTTAAAACTGCAAAATGTAGGGCGATTACCGGATAACATCAATATCCTTTCTAAACTTTTATAAAATACTATGCAACAAAATAATACAAAAATTAGTAATGGCGTAATGCTCAATATTTATCCAGATAGTATTGGAGAAAAATTTAGTGATACCATTGCTATGCTTAAAATGGGCGAGTTTAAAGATGTATTTTCTTTACTATACGTTTTACCTACTTTTTTTAATAGTGATTTAGATAGAGGTTTTTCTATTATTGATTATGATATAAATAAAGATTTAGTTGATGCAAAAGATTTAAAGGACTTGAATGAGCTTCAGATAAAACTGAAATTTGATATTGTGTTAAATCATCTTTCTGTAGCTTCTCCTCAGTTCAAAGACATGCTGGAACACGGTAAGGATTCTAAATTTAAAGATTTTTTTATCAATTGGAATGAGTTCTGGGAGGGAAACGGGGTGAAAAATGAAGATGGAATTGTAATTCCAGAACCAGAGTTTCTCAATAAATTGTTCATGAGAAAGTCGGGTTTACCCGTATTGAAAGTACGTTTTCCGGATGGTACCGAACAGCCTTATTGGAATACTTTTTATCAGCAAATCACCTACAATCCGATTGCTGCAGCAGATTTACAAAATGTAAAAGGACTTACAGAAAAGCAAAGTTTATTTATTGTTGCCGTAATTAACACAGCAATTAATGATAATCAAGATTTCACGACCATTGATTTTGAAAATTGTACTCCTTTTAAATCAGAAATTTTACAAATTGTAGAACAAAAGCGTTCCTATTTAGGACAAATGGATGTCAATGCCGAATCGCCTTTAGTATGGGATTTTTATGAGGAGACACTAAAGAAATTAAATGGTTATGGTTGTAATATCCTTCGATTAGACGCTTTTGCCTATTTGCACAAACAAGTCGGGGAATCCAATTTTTTTAATAAACCGGGGACTTGGGAATATTTAGAGCGTATCAAGAAAATAGCACAACAAAATAATTTGATGCTATTGCCAGAAATTCACGCAGAATATGGTTTGCATTTACATGATGAGGTAGCCAATGAAGGATATTATATCTATGACTTTTTCTTACCGGGTTTAACGATACATACCATTGAAAATAAAACCAGTAAAGCCTTGTTGAGTTGGGCTAAGGAAATTATTGCCAAAGGGTATAAAACAGTAAACATGCTTGGTTGCCATGATGGAATACCTGTTCTGGATTTGAAAGGCAAGGAGGTAAATGGTGTTTATAATAAAGGATTGTTAGAAGATACCGAGATTGAAAGCATCATGAATAAAATCATGGAACGTGGTGGTCGTGTAAAGAATCTTTACGATCCTTCAGGGAATAAAATTTCTTATTATCAAATAAATGCTACCTTTTTTAGTGCACTAGGTGAAGACGAACAAAAGTTGCTTCTTGCAAGAGCCATTCAAATGTTTATGCCAGGAATACCGCAGGTTTGGTATTTAGATATTTTTGCAGGTAAAAATAATTATGAGGCAGCAGATAGTGGAGGTAGTGCCGGACATAAAGAAATTAATCGTACCACATTGACAATGAAGGATATCGCGCAGGGGCTCAAAACGGAAGTTGTAAATAAGCAGTTAGAAATTATGCACTTAAGAAATACTTCAACTGCTTTTTCAGGTCATGTAGAAATAAATGATGCCGTTGACGCTATTATAGATATTAAATGGGTAAATGGCACTACAGTTGCGCACCTAAAGGCAAACCTTGAAACTAATCGTTTTACAGTTGACCAGTCGGTAAACGGTATAACAACCACTATGAGTTTTTAAATTTCATACTGTAATCGAATAATTAGGGGTGTTAAAATATAAAAATAAAGATAGTGACTCCGTAAAATCGGAATTGTCCAAAGGATTAAAAAAATAAAATATGAAAAAAAACGCTGTCAAAATTGCGATGTATCTCAATTATTTTGTGTTTGCAATATTATTAAATAGTGTTGGGATTGTTATATTAAAATCGCAAGCAAATTATGGAGTAGATGAATTGCAAGCCAGTATTCTTGAAGCATTCAAAGATCTGCCTATTGCGATAGTTTCTTTTTTGATAGCGTCATTTTTACCAAGAATAGGGTATAAAAGAGCCATGCTCATTGGATTGGCATTGGTTTCTGTAGCCTGTATAAACATGTATTTTGGAAATTCATTCGGTACCGCCAAAATACTTTTTGCAACCGTGGGAGTTTCATTTGCCTTGATAAAAGTCTCTGTTTACTCCTTAATAGGTACAATTACAGAGAATCAAAAAGAGCACAATAGCTTGATGAGTAGTATTGAAGGAGTGTTTATGATAGGAATTGCCTTGGCTTACTTTCTATTTCCTGCTTTTAATTCGGCTACAAATCCAGATTCATGGTTAAATGTATACTGGTTGTTGGCCGGGATTTCAGTAGTGTCATTTGGATTTTTGTTTTTTACCAAATTTGAAAACCAAACGGAAATTCCTGGAGTTAATTTGGCCGATGATTTTGCACAAATGTTCAAATTATTTGCCAAACTTCTAACTATCGTATTTGTAATAAGTGCTTTTTTGTTTGTGATGATTGAGCAAGGAATAATGTCTTGGCTGCCTACGTTTAATAGTAAGGTGCTGCATCTGCCGCAAAATATCAGTATTATGATGGCAAGCATTCTAGCAATTACTTTAGCAGTTGGACGGCTTTTAGCGGGTGTGATTACTAAAAGAATTGACTGGATTTGGGTGCTCAGTTTTTGTATTGTAATGGCGATGTTGATTGTCGTTTTTGTGCTTCCAAAAACAGTTGGGTTAGAGGTGAAAGAAATTAATTCACTTAGCGATATTCCATTGATAGGATTTGCATTCCCATTGGTCGGACTTTTTATTGCGCCTATTTACCCGCTTTTAAATTCGGTTGTTTTGAGCGCTTTGCCTAAAAAATTGCACAGTTCAATGACGGGTTTAATTGTGGTTTTTTCGGCTCTTGGGGGTACACTTGGCTCTAGAGTTATTGGTTATTTATTCAAAAATGAAGGTGCTGAAAATGCATTTTTCTATACTTTAATTCCAATGTCTTTGCTGCTCGTTTCATTCTTTATATTAAAAAAACTTACTTCTAAAATATGAATTTCTTAATTAACATAGACAGGGTATTTCATGAATTATTACTTCAGGAGGATACCGATAAAGATAAAAAAATCACTAAAGATGATGCTGGGCCTAAAAAGTTTACTTTAGTTGATGAAAACACAAAACAAGAAATTGTTATCGAGGGAACGTATCATTTGTCCAATTTACTTCAGGAATTGGCTTTGTTGAAAGAAAATAAAGTCGCTAAAGGGGAGGTAGATGTGAGCCGTATTCAAGAGAATCCCGTTGAACGAATTTCGAGGAAAATTAGAGAAGATTATTGGAATGAATTGACACGATCTATTGATAGAAAAGGTTTAGATCAAATTCTTCAGGACGAAAAAACGACTAATGAAGTTCCTACATTGTATGTCTCGGCAAAAGACAAGCAAGGGGTTGCCTATTTTCAGGAATTGGAAAAAGAACTTCAGAATTTTAAAGTAGGTATTTTGCCCGAAAATTTTTCGATGGAATATGTAGATACATTAAATACAAAGCCAGGTATTTTGGCTTTGGCTTTAGAGCAAAAAACAGACAGTTTGCATGGAGTGCCTTTTGTAGTTCCCGGAGGAAGATTTAATGAGATGTATGGCTGGGATAGTTATTTTATTGGTGTTGGTTTAATTATAGACAATCAACTGGAAAAAGCGATTTCCATTGCCGAAAATTTTAAATATCAAATCATACATTACGGTAAGATTCTAAATGCGAACAGAAGTTATTATTTGACAAGAACGCAGCCACCATTGTATTCTTCGCTGATAATCGAAATTGTAAAAAAGAAAATACCAAGTTTAGAATGGTTGAGAAGTCATTTGGAAACAGTTATTTTGGAGTATAATACGGTTTGGATGGTTCAAGGAAAACGATTGACACCAACAGGTTTAAACCGATATAAAGCAGATGGAGTGGGGATGCCATTTGAAGTAGAACCAGGGCATTTTGATGATGTTTTAGAGCCGTATGCTAAAAAATACAATTTACCAATCCGAGAGTTTGAAAAACAATATTTAAACCGAACTCTTGTTGATGCGGAGCTTGACGTTTATTTTGTTCATGATCGTAGTTTGAGAGAAAGCGGTCACGATACAACAGATAGACTTATAAATACGTGTGCCAATTTGAACTCGGTAGATATCAATAGTTTTCTTTATAAATACGAAAAGGACATTGCGTATTTGATAAATGAGTATTTCAATAATGTTTTCCAAGTTGGAGATGTGACTTATACTTCGGAAGAATGGGAACAGAAAGCACTTTTCAGAAAAGGGAAAATTGACGAATTGTGTTGGAATGAAGAATTAAGCATGTATTTTGATTATGATTTTGTAAATAAAAAACAATTTCCATTTGAAGCGGCAACTACATTTTTTTCTTTATGGGCTGGGTTGTGTAATGAACACCAAGCTAAAAAATTAGTAGAAATAGCCTTACCACAATTTATAAAAACAGGTGGAATTACTGGAAGTACAAAAGCGAGCAGTGATAGTTTT
This sequence comes from Flavobacterium galactosi, assembly GCF_048158585.1. Taxonomy (NCBI): domain Bacteria; kingdom Pseudomonadati; phylum Bacteroidota; class Flavobacteriia; order Flavobacteriales; family Flavobacteriaceae; genus Flavobacterium; species Flavobacterium galactosi. The sequence goes on along the minus strand of NZ_JBLNKV010000003.1, from coordinate 471,285 downwards.
TCAAAAGATGCGCCACAACGACAATGGGATTATCCATTTGGCTGGGCGCCACATCAAATGTTATTGTGGGAGGGTTTAATTAACTATAAATTCTTCAATAAGGCTCAAGAAATGGTCTACAGATGGTTGTGGTTAATCACTAAAAATGCGGTTGAATATAACGGAACCATTCCTGAAAAATTTGATTTAGAAATTAGTTCACACAAGGTTTTTGCTGAATATGGTAATGTAGGAACTGAATTTGATTATATCGCCAAGGAAGGATTTGGTTGGGTAAATGCATCGTATCAATACGGTTTGCAAATATTGAGTGACAATTTAAAACAAGAACTAAATAAGCTGACTTCGCCCGATGAATTATTTTAATGTGAAATAAATAAATAAATTGAGGATTTGAATACTATTTTTTTTAACTTTATAATAAATTAAACTTATCTATTATGACTGTTAATCAAATATTAAGCACAAAAGGAAAGGAAGTTTATTCCATACTTTCCACTAACACTGTATACGAAGCATTGACAGTGATGAGCGAAAAAAACATTGGAGCGATTCTTATCATCGAAGATGGAGTTTTGAAAGGTGTTTTGTCTGAGAGAGATTATGCCAGAAAAATTGTTTTGAAAGCCAAATCTTCAAAGAAAGCTTTGGTTCATGAAATTATGGAGGCAGATGTAGTTACAGTAAAACCATCAGATAATTTAGATTATTGTATGGAATTAATGAGTACTAAAAGAGTGAGACATTTACCTGTTCTAGAAAACGATACTGTAATAGGAATTATATCCATAAGTGATGTTGTAAAAGCAATAATCGAAATCCAAAAAGATACAATTCAACATTTAAACTCTTACATTACTCAATAGAAGTAAATAGTCCAATACTATAATAGCTGCGAATTTTTGCGGCTATTTTTATTTGTATCTGCTGGTACTAGTCTGTTTTTTTTATAAAAGAATAGGATAAAAGCTGACTTTTTAAACCAAGTCTTCTATCTTTGTATGATAGAATAAAATCTAAAAACAATGGACAAAAACAGCAAAAGAAGAGAAGCATTATTATACCACGCAAAGCCAACTCCTGGTAAAATTCAGGTAGTTCCCACTAAGAAATATGCAACACAAAGAGATTTATCTTTGGCCTATTCCCCTGGTGTAGCCGAGCCATGTTTAGAAATTGCAAAAGATGTTAACAATGTTTATAAATATACAGCTAAAGGAAATTTAGTAGCAGTAATTACCAATGGTACAGCGGTATTAGGGCTAGGGGATATTGGTCCTGAGGCGTCTAAACCGGTAATGGAAGGTAAAGGATTATTGTTTAAAATTTTTGCTGATATTGATGTATTTGACATCGAAATTGGAACTAAAGATATTGAGGAATTTATCCAGACAGTTAAAAATATAGCACCAACTTTTGGTGGAATTAATTTAGAAGATATTAAAGCTCCGGAGTCTTTTGAAATAGAAAGAAGATTGGTTGAAGAGCTGAATATCCCGGTAATGCATGATGATCAACATGGAACAGCTATTATATCATCGGCTGCTTTGTTGAATGCATTAGAATTGGCTAATAAAAAATCAGAAGATGTGAAAATGGTGGTTTCCGGAGCGGGTTCTGCCGCTCTTGCCTGTGCTGATTTGTATGTTTTATTAGGGGTAAAAGTTGAAAATATATTGATGTTTAACAGTAAAGGAGTTTTGACTAAAGACAATCCTTCTCTTTCTGTTTTGCAACAAAAATATGCCAGAGATATAAAATCAATGAGTCTTGAGGAAGCATTAGTTGGCGCAGATATCTTTTTAGGTTTGTCAACAGGTGGAATTATGTCTCCACAAATGTTGATGGGAATGGCAGAAAGCCCAATCGTTTTTGCAATGGCAAATCCAAATCCTGAAATTGATTATAATCTAGCTATTGCAACTCGGAAAGATGTTATCATGGCTACAGGACGTTCTGATTTTCCTAATCAGGTGAATAATGTTCTTGGATTTCCTTATATTTTTAGAGGAGCGCTTGATGTTCGTGCAACCAAGATAAACGAAGCCATGAAAATGGCCGCTGTAAAAGCGCTTGCTTTATTGACAAAAGAATCTGTTCCTGAACAAGTAAATGTGGCTTATGGAGCGACTAAATTAGTTTTTGGAAGGGAATACATTATTCCTAAACCATTTGATCCAAGATTAATAACTATTGTAGCACCTGCTGTTGCAAAAGCTGCGATGGATTCAGGGGTGGCATTAAATCCGATTACGGATTGGAAAAAGTATGAAGAGGAACTTTTGGACCGTTTGGGGAATGACAATAAAATGGTTCGGTTGATTACCAATAGAGCTAAAATGGATCCAAAAAGAATCGTTTTTGCGGAAGCAGATCATTTAGATGTGCTTAAAGCGGCTCAAATTGTATTAGAAGAAGGAATTGGTTTTCCAATTTTATTAGGGAATAAAGAAATTATTTTAGAATTAAAAGAAGAACTAGGGTTTGATGCCGATGTTCAAATTATAGATCCAAAAATAAAAGAAGAGGAACCTAGAAGAAATAAGTTTGCCAAAACCTATTGGAAATCCAGACAAAGACGTGGAATATCTTTATTGGATGCTCAAAAATTAATGCGTGAAAGAAACTATTTTGCCGCCATGATGGTCAATGAAGGGGAAGCTGATGCACTTGTTACAGGGCACTCCAGAAGTTATCCATCTGTTGTGAAGCCAATGTTGCAACTTATTGAAAAAGCTCATGGTGCTTCACTTGTTGCCACTACAAATATGATGATGACTAGTCGTGGGCCGATGTTTTTATCTGACACTGCTATAAATATAAATCCTTCTGCAGATGATTTAGCTAAAATTGCCATTATGACTGCAAAAACTGCCAGAATGTTTGGAGTGGAGCCGGTAATTGCAATGATATCGTATTCTAATTTTGGTTCTTCTACAAATGAAAGTGCTACTAAGGTGAGAGAAGCGGTAGATTATTTGCATAAAAGCCATCCTGAAATGGTTATTGATGGTGAAATTCAAGCTGATTTTGCTTTGAATCCGGAGATGTTGAAGGCAAAGTTTCCGTTTTCTAAATTAGCAGGTAAAAAAGTAAATACGTTGATTTTTCCTAATTTGGAATCAGCTAATATTACCTATAAACTTTTGAAAGAATTGAACAAGGTAGATTCAATAGGACCTATCATGTTGGGAATGGGAAAACCAGTTCATATATTTCAACTTGGCGCAAACGTAGAAGAAATGGTAAATATGGCAGCTATAGCTGTGATTGATGCACAAGAAAAAGAGAAGAAAAAGAATTTGTAATTAAATAGTTCTTTGATAAAAAGAGCATTTAAACAGATATATTTAGCGAAATTATGTGCTAATTTTATTATATTTGGTGACATATATTATAAAAAATGATTGCACATATAGCGGGAAAATTAGTAGAAAAGACACCAACACAGGTAGTTATTGATTGTGGAGGTGTAGGATATCATGTAAACATATCCTTACATACCTACTCTTTACTCCCCAATACTGATTTTATAAAATTGTATACGCATCTTCAAATAAAAGAAGATGCGCATACTTTATTTGGTTTTGTAGAAAAATCAGAGAGGGAGATTTTTAAATTATTATTGTCAGTTTCAGGCATTGGGGCTAGCATTGCCAGAACTATGTTATCATCATTAGACCCAAAACAAATTACAAATGCTATTGCATCAGGTGATGTGGTTACAATTCAATCTATAAAAGGAATTGGTAGTAAAACGGCACAAAGAGTAATACTTGATTTGAAAGAAAAAGTATTGAAATTGTATGATTTAGATGAAGTTTCTATGTCACAAAGCAATACAAATCGAGATGAAGCGTTATCTGCTTTGGAGGTATTAGGTTTTGTTCGAAAAACTTCAGAACGAATCGTAGAAAAAATTGTAAAAGAGGATCCAGATGCTTCTGTTGAATCTATTATTAAGAAAGCTTTAAAAAACTTATAAAAGGTACTCAAAACACGGATTATATGCATAAAATTTGTATTTTTTTGCTAGTCATATTTTGTGGTTTTGTATCGCAAGCTCAGGTAACACCGGCCGCTCAGGATACAATTAAAACGGGTTTCTCTACAGGAAAAGTCCAGTTAAAAGATCCTCAAAGTGTTCTCTCTGCTTACACATATGATCCTGTTACGGATAGGTATATTTATACCAATTCTGTAGATGGGTTTTCTATTAACTATCCTATTATTTTAACTCCAAAAGAGTATGAAAACTTGGTTTTGAAAGAATCTATGCGAGATTATTTCAAGAAAAAAGTAGATGCCATTGATGGAAAAAAAGAAGGCAGTGAAGCTGCCAAAAAAGATTTATTGCCAAGGTATTATGTAAAATCAGGGCTTTTTGAATCTATTTTTGGAAGTAATACAATTGACGTAAAACCTACCGGATCAATAGAAATGGATTTAGGAATGCGGTATACAAAACAAGATAATCCTTCATTTTCTCCTAGAAACAGATCCAATCTTTCTTTTGATTTTAATCAAAGAATAAGCATGAGTTTAATGGGAAAAGTGGGAACACGACTTAGTGTAAACGCTAATTACGATACTCAGTCTACTTTTGCTTTTCAAAATCTAATCAAGTTAGAATATGCACCTTCGGAGGATGATATTATTCAAAAAATTGAAGTTGGAAATGTAAGTATGCCTTTGAATAGCTCATTAATTAGAGGAGCGCAAAGTTTATTTGGTGTAAAAACACAATTGCAATTTGGGAAAACTACAGTTACAGGTATATTTTCGGAACAAAAATCGCAAACTAAAAGTTTAATTGCTCAAGGTGGCGGAACGATTCAGGACTTTGATTTGTACGCGCTAGATTATGATAATGACCGACACTTTTTCTTGTCTCAATATTTTAGAAACAAATACGATGCATCACTAAAAAATTATCCTTTCATTGATAGTAGAGTTCAGATTTCAAGATTGGAAATTTGGGTTACCAACAAACAAAACAGGGTAAGCACAACAAATAACAATCTGCGGAATATTATTGCACTCCAGGATTTAGGAGAGGGCCAGTTGACTGGTTTAGCAGACAATGAAGTAGTAGTTTTAGATCCTTCAACCGGGATGTTTAATAATCCTGTCAATTCTCCTTCTGATAATTCAAATAATGATTACGATCCTGCACAAATAAATGCAGGAACTGGTTTGTTGAATAATAACATACGAGAAATTGTTACTTCAAGCTCTGGATTTAATGCTACTGTAAGTGAAGGTCAGGACTATTCTAAATTAGAAAACGCCAGAAAACTAAATCCTAACGAATATACTTTTAATGCACAATTAGGATATATTTCATTGCAACAACGACTAGCCAATGATGAGGTTTTAGCTGTAGCGTATCAATATACAATTGGGGATAAAGTCTATCAAGTGGGTGAATTTGGTAATGATGGAGTAGATGCAACAGTTGTTACAGGAAATAGTAATAATTCAACTCAGGCAATTATTACGCAAAGTTTGATCTTGAAAATGCTGAAAAGTAATTTGACCAATGTCAAAAATCCTGTTTGGAACCTGATGATGAAAAATATTTATCAGATTCCGGGGGCATACCAAGTGAAACAGGAAGACTTTAGATTTAATATTCTTTATACGGATCCTTCAGCCTTAAACTACATTACAGAAGTACCGGGAAGTCCTTTTCCGCCGAATCCATTGCCTGAAAATAAAGTGGCAGAAACTCCTTTGTTGAAAGTATTTAATTTAGATAAACTGAATTACAATAATGATCCACAAGCTGGCGGTGACGGTTTTTTTGATTTTATGCAAGGTTTGACGATTGACGCTCAAAACGGGAGGATAATATTCACAACCAAAGAGCCATTTGGTGAACTCTTGTTTTCTAAATTATCAAATACGGGTTCAGGAGAAAATTATAATGATACCAACACATATAATCTTAATCAAAAGAAATATGTGTTTAGAAACATGTATCGCAACACACAATCCGGGGCTTTACAAGACAGTGAAAAAAATAAATTTTTATTAAGAGGAAAATATAAATCCTCGGGCGGTGACGGAATACCAATTGGTGCTTTCAATGTTCCCAGAGGTTCGGTTGTAGTAACGGCTGGAGGAAGAGTTCTGGTTGAAGGAATTGACTATAGTGTGAATTATCAATTGGGGAGGGTTCAAATTTTAGATCCTTCTCTTCAAGCTTCAAATATACCTATTGAAGTTTCTTTAGAAAACAATTCTATTTTTGGTCAGCAAACCAGAAGGTTTATGGGCGTAAATGTAGAGCATAAAATTTCTGATAATTTCTTGGTCGGAGCGACTTTTTTAAAAATGACAGAGAAGCCCTTTACCCAAAAATCCAGTTTTGGTCAGGAATCTGTAAATAATACCATTTTTGGTTTTAATACTAATTTTTCTACTGAAGTACCTCTTTTGACCCGATTAGTGAATAAATTGCCAAATTTAGATACTGATGTTCCTTCTAACCTTTCCATAAGGGGAGAAATTGCATTTTTGAAACCAGATTCGCCAAAAGCAGATCGTTTTGAGGGAGAATCAACTATTTATGTGGATGATTTTGAAGGTTCTCAATCGACCATCGATATGCGTTCCCCGTATGCTTGGAGTTTGTCATCGACCCCGGAGAAAAATGCCAGAAGCACATATGATTTTAATGGCAATGCTAACGATTTGAGTTATGGGTTTAAAAGAGCCAAGTTGGCTTGGTATTCAATAGACCCGGTATTTTATACTCAAAAACCGTCCGGAATTACAAATGAAGAATTATCTTTCAACACTACCAGAAGAATTTTTAGTGAGGAATTGTACCCTTTAACTGATATTGCACAGGGGCAATCCCAAGTTGTAAACACATTGGATTTAAGTTATTATCCTTCTGATAGAGGTCCGTATAATAATAGTTCAAACGTTTCTACAAACCCGGCAAGTAATTTTGGGGGAATTATGAGATCATTAAATTCTACTAATTTCGAACAAGGAAACGTAGAATATATTCAATTTTGGGTGTTAGATCCATACGTAGGAAGCGGTCAAATACCGCAGTCAAATACAGGTAAAGTTTATTTCAATTTAGGTGAAGTTTCAGAGGATGTATTAAAAGATGGAAGGAAACAATATGAAAATGGACTTGGACCAGATCAGATATTGGCAAATCCACGATCAATTTGGGGAGATGTGCCTGCATCACAATCTTTGATTTATGCTTTTGATACAAATGCAGCTAACAGAACCAATCAAGATGTTGGTTTAGATGGTTTGGCTAATGCCAAAGAAGGTAGTATTTACAATAATTATGCGTCTGATTCGGATCCTGCAGGAGATGATTATGCCTATTATTTGAATGCTTCAGGAAATGTTTTAGACAGATATAAAAAATACAATGGCGTAGATGGAAACTCCGCAGTTGATATTAACGATCCTAATCGGGGTTCTTCTACAGTTCCTGATGTAGAAGATATAAATAGGGACAATACAATGAATACTATCAATGCGTATTATGAATACAGTATTGATGTTAAGCCTAATATGAATGTTGGAGAAAATTACATTACTGATATAAGAAGTACACAAGTTACATTGCCAAACGGGTCTGTAACTGATGCCAGATGGATTCAGTTTAAAATTCCTGTTTCACAACCTGAAAATACTATCGGTAATATCTCTGATTTTAGATCAATCCGTTTCATGAGAATGTTCATGACCGGTTTTAATGATCTGGTAACGGTTCGTTTTGGAGCGTTAGATTTAGTGAGAGGAGAATGGAGAAGATATACGAATACACTTGATTTTAATGATACAAATGTTGCTGATGATAAAACAACTTTAGATGTTTTAGCAGTTAATGTTCAAGAAAATAATGAAAGATGTCCCGTAAATTATATAACTCCTCCAGGGGTAGTTAGGGAACAGTTATATAACAATAATACCGTTATCAACCAGAATGAGCAATCATTATCTTTAAGAGTATCTGGTGATGGATTGGAACCAGAAGATTCGAGAGCTGTTTTTAAAAATGTGAGTATTGATATGCGTCAGTTCAAGAAATTAAAAATGTTCTTGCATGCTGAATCTTTACCAAATGAAATTGCACTTAGAGATAATCAAATGGTAGGTTTTATCCGTTTTGGAAATGATTTTACACAGAATTTTTATCAAATAGAAATCCCATTAAAAGTTACCGTTCCTTCCTCAACTTCGAGTTCTGATTGTTCGGCTTTGAATGCCGAAGCAGTTTGGCCAGAAGATAATGAAATTGATCTGTCATTGGCATTATTGACTAAATTGAAAATTCAGGCAATGAGCATTGATAAGAGTACACTTCCGCTGGATGGAATTTATTATCAAAATGAAGAGGAATTAGATCCGTCTTTGGCTAATAAAAATAATAAGCTGAGATTGGGTATAAAGGGAAATCCTAATTTTGGATTAGCGCGAACATTAATGGTTGGTGTAAAAAGTAACGAAACCCATCAAGATGTTAAAGGAGAAGTTTGGTTTAATGAACTTCGTTTAGCTGATATGGATAACCAGGGCGGTATGGCTGCGGTGTTGAATGTAGATTCAAATTTTGCTGATTTTGCCACAGTTTCTGCCACAGGTAAAAAAAGCACCATAGGTTTTGGAGCATTAGAAGAAGGTCCGAATGAAAGAAATCGTGAGGACACTAAACAATATAATATTGTAACGAATGTTAATTTAGGTAAATTATTACCTCCGAAATGGGGAATTAATTTACCGTTCAATTATGCTATTGGTGAAGAAATGATTACTCCAGAATATGACCCTTTTAATCAAGACATTAAATTAAAACAATTATTGGATAATACTACAGATAAAGCGGAACGGGATAATATTCAAAGTCGAGCTACAGATTATACGAAACGTCAAAGTATCAATTTCATCGGTGTAAGAAAAGAAAGAAGACCAGAACAAAAACAACACGTTTATGATCCGGAAAATTTCACTTTTTCACAGTCTTTTAATCAAGTGGAGCGTCATGATTTTGAAATCGAGGATTATGTGGATCAGCATGCAAATTCATCTGTCGATTATGCCTACAGTTTTCAGCCTAAGCCAGTAGAGCCTTTCAAGAAAACTGCTTTTATGAAGAAAAGTAATTATTGGAAATTACTGAGTGATTTCAACTTTAATTATCTGCCTTCAAACATATCTTTCAATACCAATATTATCAGACAGTACAATCGTCAGCAATTTAGACAAGTTGATGTTGAAGGAATTGGTCTTGATCCATTGTACAGAAGAAATTTTGCTTTCAATTATCAGTATGGCTTTAATTTTAATTTGACAAAATCGTTAAAATTAAATTATACGGCTTCCTCCAGTAATATTGTCAAAAGTTATTTAAACGAAAATAATGAGCCAATCGATACTTTTACAATTTGGGATAGTTATTGGGACATTGGCGACCCTAATCAGCATATGCAACAATTAGTTTTAAATTATGAGTTGCCAATTAATAAAATTCCGCTATTTAGTTTTATAAAAGCGAACTATTCTTATACAGGTGATTATAGCTGGCAACGTGCTTCTAATGCATTGTCTCAAATAGAAATTGAAGGAAATAGTTATAATTTAGGGAATACGGTTCAAAATGCAAGCTCAAATAATTTGAATGCTACGTTCAATATGGATGCACTTTATAAGTATTTGGGACTAACAAAAAATACAAATAAAGCAGTTACCAAACCTAAGGCAACTGTGCCAAAACCTGGAGAAAAAATTGTAAATATAAATACGCAGCAAATTGCAAAAAATAATGAATTTGTAGATGGTTTGATGGGCATTTTAACGAGTGTTAAAAACATCCAGATGAATTATACAGAAAATAGTGGTACGATATTGCCAGGATATACGCCAAGTGTGGGATTCCTTGGTTCGTCAAGACCCTCGTTAGGATTTATTTTTGGTAGCCAAGATGATGTGCGATATGAAGCAGCAAAGAACGGATGGCTTACTAATTACCCTGATTTTAATCAAAATTATTCACAAGTAACTAATAAGTTATTTAAAGCTACTGCAAATGTAGATTTGTTGCCTGATTTGAAAATCGATTTGTCATTGGACAGAGCATATTCTAAAAATTTTTCAGAACAATATGATGTAACTGACGGACAATATAATTCGAGATCTCCCTATAGTTATGGTCTTTTTTCAATTTCTACAGTCTTAATAAAAACATCTTTCTCAACTAGTGATGAAAATGCATCTGTTGCTTTTGACGATTTTAGAAATAATAGACTAGCAGTTGCGAATCGATTGGCAACGCAGCGTGGGATAGATATCAATAATCCGGCAAATCTAGACGCGGAAGGATATCCTTTAGGGTATGGAAAAAATAATCAAGCGGTATTATTACCAGCTTTTTTAGCGGCGTATTCAGGAACTAATGCAACGGATGTTTCACTTGGGATTTTTAGAAATTTTCCAATACCAAACTGGGCTGTAAAATACAATGGATTGATGCGTTATACTTTTTTCAAAAAGAATTTCAAACGTTTTTCTATGCAACACAGTTATAGAGCTTCTTATACTATTAATTCGTTTAGATCTAATTTTGAATATGATAAAACGCCAAACGGTGTCGATGCAAGTGGTAATTTTTTTAACAGCACAATTATGTCAAACATCAATTTAGTGGAGCAATTCAGTCCACTTATCAGAATGGATTTTGAATTGAAAAGTTCATTGAAAGTGCTAACCGAAATAAAAAAAGATAGGGCATTGTCAATGAGTTTTGATAATAACTTATTGACGGAAGTAAAAGGAATTGAATATGTTGTAGGACTTGGTTACCGATTTAAAGATGTTATTTTCTCCTCCAGATTGGCAGACAATCCAACGGGAATCATAAAAAGTGATATCAACTTAAAAGGCGATCTTTCGTATCGAAATAATCAAACGATTGTTCGGTATTTAGATTATGATAACAATCAATTGGCGGGAGGGCAAAATATTTGGTCTTTAAAAATTACAGCAGATTATGCCTTCAGTAAAAATTTGACGGCAATTTTTTACTATGATCATTCATTTTCGAAAGCAGTAATATCAACTTCTTTTCCTTTAACAAATATTCGATCAGGATTTACGATGCGTTATAATTTTGGGAATTAATTTTTTTAAAATCTAAAGAAGATTTGAATTGAGATTGTTACATTTGTCACCTAAAATTCAATTATCAATTAATAATTATCAATTAGTATTTATATGAACATACCAGCAAATTTAAAGTACACTAAAGATCACGAATGGATTAGTATTGAAGGCGATATCGCAACAGTAGGAATTACTGATTTTGCACAAAAAGAATTAGGAGATATCGTATATGTTGAAGTGGAAACTTTAGACCAGACTTTAGAAAAAGATGAAGTTTTTGGAACTGTTGAAGCGGTTAAGACTGTGTCTGATTTGTTTCTTCCATTATCAGGAGAGATTATTGAATTTAATGACAAATTAGAAAATACGCCGGAAAGTGTAAATTCTGATCCTTATGGGGCTGGCTGGATGATAAGAATAAAGATTGCAAACGAAGCAGAAATTGATTCTTTACTTACAAGTGAATCTTACAAAGAACTTATTGGTGCCTAAACAATTTTATTTTTGGATAGCTTTATCTTGGACAGGGTTAATAGTCTTTTTTTGTTTGATTAAATCAAGCGATATTCCTGCCGTTCATATTGCGAATCTAGATAAAGTTGTTCATTCCTTTTTTTATTTTGTGTTTACATCGCTTTGGTTTTTCTTTTTTAAGAAGCAATTAAATAGTTTAACTATTTTTAAGCCTTTGTTACTATCATTTATGTTTTCCATTTTTTTTGGAATAGCAATCGAAATAGTACAAACGTTATTTACTACAACTAGAAAAGGAGATTTTTTTGATGTTGTAGCAAATTTATTGGGAGCGATTCTCGCTATTTGCGTAATTTTGTTTTTTAATAGGTACACTAACTTAAATAAAGTTTGATACGGATTAAAATCCCACTTCGGTGGGATTTTTTTATATAAAAAAATGATTTATTTTTTATAATCAAGAATTTATAAAATAAGATTGCATCTTTACGAAGTAGTTCTTAATAGTAATTAAATGTGAATTTAAAATGTATTTTTGTTAATTAGATTTTAACGATATCATGTAACCATAAGAAAAATGAATATTAAACAATATTTAGATTCTACTTATTTAAAAACAGCAATACAGGCAGGACTTAGTAAAGCTGATAATATCATTGTTGTTAAGAAATTTATTCAAGAAGCCATCGATGAGCATTTTAAGCTTATTATGATTCGGCCAAATATGGTTTCTATTGCCAAAGAAATGATTACTAAGGCGAACTCAAGTTTGCTGATAGGTACAGTAATTGATTTTCCGGAAGGCAAGTCTAGTGTAGATGTGAAAATTTCTGAAGCAATTCAAGCGATTGAAGATGGAGCCGATGATTTGGATTTCGTTTGTAATTACGAAGCATTCAAAAATGGGAATATTGATTTGGTTAAAGATGAAGTTCTAAAATGTACGCTTTTGGGACTTGAAAATAATAAAGTTGTAAAATGGATTATCGAAGTGGCGGCTCTCGATGATAAACAGATTATTCAATTGTCCGTTTTGATAAAAAATATTGTTATTTCGAATTTTAAAGAAGAATTGTACCAATCGGTTTTTGTAAAGTCATCAACAGGATTTTATAAAACAGTAGATGGTTTGCCAAATGGGGCTACAATTCCAACCATTATTATGATGTTGGAGAATGCTTCACCACTTCCGGTAAAAGCAGCTGGAGGAGTACGGACTTATGATGAAGCTGTTGAGATGATTCGATTGGGCGTAAAGCGAATTGGAACCTCGGGAGCAAAAGCAATTGCTGATGGGCAAAATTCACAAACTGATTACTAAATTCACAAAGAAAACAACATGAAAAAAGGTTTGTCAACATTACTTTTATCATTTTATTCATTTTTTATTTATTCGCAAGACATTAGTTCGACTCAATCGAGTGTTTCTGCCGAGCGGTTTCCTGTTTTTTTGAATTGTGAAAACTTGCAAGCTAAGGAGTTGGAAAAATGTTTTTATTATCAAGTGCAAAATTTTGTGTTTCAAAATTTTGAAGTCCCTGGAAATCTGAAGCAAAATAATTTCAAAGGTAGTGTAGAAGTACTTTTTGAAGTCGATAGTAATGGTATTTTCAAAGTAATTTATGTAAATGCTACAGAGGAGGATTTGATAAAAGAAACTAAGCGTGTTTTTGCAGCATTTCCAAAGATTAAGCCCTCCACTTATAATGGGAAACCAACGTATTCTAAATATACAATTGCAATTGCTATTCCAGTGAAAAGTCCGGAACAGTTGGCTTCGGATGCGTTAGCTCGGGCAGAAATTTTGCCAAATGAAACAAAGCAACTTACCGAATTAGATAGTATAGTCTATAAAAAATTCAATAATCCACAGTTCGAAAGTCATTTGAGTATTCCTTTTTCACATAGTTATTATTCTCAATTTGATGCTTCTTTGAATCAAGTTGGAAGTAATAATCATACGGCATCAAAACCGTATACTTATGTAGAGGTTTCCAAATATTATGATCTTAAAACAGTGAATGATAAACTCAAAAAAAATGTTTCTGGCTGGTGGGCCAGAAAATTATGGAATGAGAGTACGGTTGAAATTCAGGGAGAAGACTATTGGTTTACTTTGAATCCCATTTTGGATTTGCAAGTAGGTAAAGCATCTCAAACCAAAGCAAATTACACGTATGTAAATACCCGTGGGATTAATTTTCGGGGTGGATTAGGAAAGCAAATTAATTTCACAACGACAGTTTTTGAAAGTCAGGGGCGATTTGCGGATTATTACAATCGTTATGCGGAATCTATAAAGCCAGCTGGGGGGAATCCTGCGATTATTCCGGGTATGGGTATTGCCAAAGATTTCAAAACGGATGCGTATGATTTTCCATTGGCGGAAGCCAATATAACTTTTGCACCCAGCAAACATTTTGATTTACAATTGGGTTATGGAAGAAATTTTATAGGAGATGGATATCGCTCTTTATTAGAAAGTGACGGGGCGAGTCCGCATCCTTATTTCAAAATAAACACTAATTTTTGGAAAATAAAATACACCAACACCTATATGTGGCTTAAAGATGTTCGTCCCGAGGTTACGCTCGAAAGAACTTATGCCGCTAAATTTATGGCAAATCATTATTTGAGTTGGAATGTGTCGAATAAATTGAATCTGGGCTTCTTTGAATCGGTAATTTGGACCGACACAAATAACCGCGGATTTGATGTGAATTTTGTAAATCCAATTATATTTTACCGTTCGGTTGAATTTGCCTCCTCAGCCAGAAGTGGGAATGCGCTTTTAGGACTGACTTATAAATACAAATGGAACAATCAGATCAATACTTACGGACAATTTCTTCTTGATGAATTTTCTCTTGGAGATATTAAAAAAGGGGATAATAGCTGGAAAAATAAATTTGGCTATCAATTAGGAATTAAGTATTACAATGCATTTCAGGTTGATAATTTAGTACTGCAATTAGAGTACAACCATGTGCGTCCGTATGTGTATTCCCATAGTAATCCCATCACAAACTATGGTCATAACAATCAGAGTGTAGGGCATCAGTGGGGCGGAAATTTCAAAGAATTCTTGCTAATTGCCCGGTATCATAAAGACAGGTATTTTGCTGATGCAAAAATAACGATGGGTACTCGAGGATTGGATTTTGATACTACAGAAGACAGTTTTAATTATGGAGGGAATATTTATAAGGATTATGATGAAAAGAGAGCATTAAACAGCGGAGTAAAAGTAGGACAAGGAAATAAAACAGCTGTTTTTATAACGGATATACAAGCGGGCTATTTGATAAACCCAGCAACCAATCTGAAGCTTTATGGAAGCTATATTTATAGAAGTTTTGATCCAACAAAGAATACGGCAACGACTTTCAATGAAAGTACCAATTGGTTTACTTTAGGAATACGTTCCGATGTTTTTAACTGGTATTTTGATTATTAGCATCCGTTTTATTTCGAAAAGAGTTTTTTATGAATTGTTTTTTGTCAAATCCCTTTTGATAAACTACTTTTGCAAAAGTTTTTACAAAGCAAATAAACATTCGTATTGAACGCAACAGAAAATACCCTTTCATTAAAATCTATCTACATTGATTTCCGCGAAATAACCAAAGCGCGTCTCGCTGTTAGCGTCGTCTTTTCTTCTATTGCAGGATTTATGCTTGGGATTACGGATATTCATTCTTTCAGTTGGATGGTATTGTTGAAACTGGCAGTTGGAGGATATTGTATGGTAGGCGCTTCTAATGCTTTTAATCAGGTTATTGAGAAAGATTTAGATGCTTTGATGGATCGGACAAAGAATCGTCCTGTTCCGTCCGGGAGAATGTCTTCAAATGCAGCCTTGATTATTGCCAGCCTTCTTACTGTTATTGGAATTATTTTATTGTATACGATCAATTCTAAAACAGCCATGTTTGGCGCGATTTCTATATTTCTTTATACAAGTGTGTATACGCCATTGAAAACCATGACATCATTGTCGGTTTTTGTAGGGGCATTTCCGGGTGCAATTCCTTTCATGTTGGGATGGGTTGCTGCAACGGGCGAATTTGGCATAGAAGCAGGAACTTTATTTTTAATTCAGTTTTTCTGGCAGTTTCCACATTTTTGGGCTATCGGATGGTTTTTATATGAAGATTATGAAAAAGCAGGTTTTTTTATGCTTCCAACAGGGAAAAAAGATAAATCAACCGCCTTACAGATCATTCTATATACGGTTTGGCTTATCATAGCGTCGCTTTTGCCAGTTCTGGGTTATACGGGTCAGCTATTCATTACACCCATAGCGGCAATTATTGTGTTCTTGCTTGGGCTCTGGATGCTTTATTATGGCGTGCAATTATACAAATTGAGAACGGCAAAAGCCGCAAGGACTTTAATGCTGGTGAGTGTTTCTTACATTACATTGTTACAATTGGTTTATATATTTGATAAATTTTTAAGATAGTTATGGAAATTACAATGACAACAGACGAACATAAATCAAGAACAGCCCGGTCATACAAGTTGATACTGCTGTTTGCGATGGTTAGCATGACGATGATGTTTGCAGGACTTACTAGTGCTTTTGTAGTGAGTAAATCGAGAGCCGATTGGTTGAAGGATTTTCAATTACCAACTGCTTTTTATTATAGTACCGTTGCAATCATTGGTTGTAGCGTTACTTTTCATTTAGCAAAAAAAGCAATTCAAAAAGACAATCAAAAAGGAACAACTATATTTCTTTTGTCTACCTTAGCATTAGGAATTTTATTTGTGATTTTGCAATTCGCAGGCTTTGGTCAAATAGTGTCAAATGGGTATTATTTTACAGGAAGTGAGAGTTCAATAACAACAACTTTTTTGTATATTGTAACCGTTGTACACTTGGCTCACCTTGCTGGGGGGCTAATTTCACTGCTAATTATAATTTATAATCATTTTAAACAAAAATACAATTCAACTCAAACTCTTGGAATTGAACTAGGTGCGATGTATTGGCACTTTCTTGATTTTCTATGGGTTTATTTATTTTTATTTTTATATTTCTTTAAATAATAAAAAAACGTAAATTTGGGAACTTTTTAACGAATAACTTATATGGAAGCGACAGTTACTACTGCAAATAGTGAAGAAAAAACTTGGGGAGGCGGCAATGAGCCAATGGGAGCAAGTTATGGCAAATTGATGATGTGGTTTTTTATCGTATCGGATGCCTTAACATTCTCTGGATTTCTAGCAGCTTATGGATTTTCTAGATTTAAATTTATTGAGACATGGCCATTGGCCGATGAAGTGTTTACTCACTTTCCATTCATGCACGGGGTATCTGCTCCGATGTATTATGTAGCATTAATGACGTTTATTTTGATTTTTTCATCTGTGACAATGGTTTTGGCTGTTGATGCGGGTCATCAAATGAAAAAAGATAAAGTGGTTCTTTACATGTTTTTAACAATCATTGGAGGTATGATCTTCGTTGGTTCACAAGCATGGGAATGGAAAAATTTCATAAAAGGGGAATATGGTGCTGTTGAGACAAAAGGAGGTAGCTTACTTCAGTTTGTTGATAAAGAAGGACACCGTGTAGCACTTGCTGATTTTGCTGCAACCTTACCGGAAGAAAGAGAACAATTGACAAGAAGCAAAGGGAAGTGGTTTATGGATGAGTCTTCATTGGCATCTTATTCAGTTGCTGAAGTTCAAGCAGGTTTCAAAGCACATCCTGATCTTTTGATAAGAACTGAAACGATTACAGCTGAAAAGCAGAAAACTGTTCTTTCGAGAAAAGATTCAGAATTAAGATTAAGTCAAGCTAGTTTAGTGATCGAAGGAGCTAATTTAACGCACAATGAATACGGAAGTAAGTTATTTGCTGATTTCTTTTTCTTTATCACAGGGTTTCACGGTTTTCACGTATTTTCAGGGATCATTATTAATATCATTATATTTTTTAATGTTCTTGTAGGGACTTATGAGAAAAGAGGAAGTTATGAAATGGTTGAAAAAGTGGGGTTATACTGGCACTTTGTCGATTTAGTTTGGGTATTTGTATTTACGTTTTTCTACTTAGTTTAATTTTAGATTTATCATTATGTCACACGAACATGTTTCTAATACAAAAAGGATTTGGACAGTTTTTGGTCTCTTATCTGTAATAACAATTGTTGAGGTAATTTTTGGAATTATTAAACCAGATGTTCTTCACATGAATAGCTTTATGGCAATGAGTTTACTAAACTGGTTGTTTATAATCTTAACACTTGTAAAAGCATATTATATTGTATGGGCTTTCATGCACATGGAAGGGGAGAAAAGTACGCTAAAAAATGCAGTTGTTTTACCAGTAATTTTTTTAATATTATATTTGCTTTTCATTCTTTTGACTGAAGGGAATTATATTTATGAGGTTTTTAAGAATTCTACGATTAAATGGAATTTTTAACAAGATATTAATTCAAAAAAAGGGTACGCATTGCGTGCCTTTTTTTATTTTTGTACTTTAAATTTTATCATTGTAATGAAAAAGAATATCGTCCTTTTTGTCCTTTTTGTTTTACCTATTGTTGCTTATCTTTTTTTTGCATCCGGTATTAATAGTTTTACGAAGTTGCCTGTTATTACACCTAAAATTGCTGATTTTGGAGAATGGAAATCCTTAAACGGGGAAAAAGTCAGTTTGAATAATAAAATAACCATTTTAGGGTTTTCGGGTTCTGAAATTTTAAAAAACAGAGGTAATTTTTTTAATCTAAATGAAAAAATATACCAACGATACCATACTTTCAAGGATTTGCAATTTGTTGTGCTTTGCCCTTTAGGCACTGAAGGCGATACAAAAAAGGTAGTCGATGCTCTGGGTGCTTTTACTGATGTGAGCCAATGGCATTTTGTTTTTGCTTCTCCTCAAGAAATCGAAACGTATTATGATCAACTTAAACTTGTTGGAAATCTGGATAAAAATTTAGGTACTCCAAATGTTTATATTGTAGATAAAGAACGAAATCTGAGAGGGAGAAAAGAAAAGAAAGAGTATAAGGAAGGGTATAATACATTTCATCCTGCTGATTTAAGTAATGAAATGCTAGATGATTTTAAAGTTATTTTGTACGAATATCGTGCCGCACTTAAAAAAAATCATAACGCTACAAAAGAACTTTAATTCTGAGAATTTATGCTTAAAAATAAATCATACATAGGAATCTCCTTTATTATTTTACTTTTTGGGATTTATGCCGTGCCCAAAATAATTGATAGAATACAAAATAACGATATTGTAAAAGGAGATCGTTTGGATAAAGTTGACGCAACAAAAAATGATGATGATAAATTAGTGAAAATCGGTCCTGCTCCAAAATTTGAATTAGTAAATCAGGATAATAAAAAAATTAGTAATGAAACCTATAAAGGGAAAGTGTATGTTTTAGAATTTTTCTTTACAACCTGTCCTTCAATTTGTCCAAAAATGAATTTGAGCATGTTGGCTATTGAGAAGACTTTCTTTGGAAATCCTAACTTTGGAATTGTTTCGATTACTATCGATCCGGCTCATGATACTCCGGCAGTTCTAAAAGCACATGCTAAATTATTAGGAGTTAAATCGTCTAATTGGAATTTCCTGACGGGAGAAAAGGATTATATTTTTAACATTGCCAATAAAGGGTTTAATCTTTATGTTGGGGAAAACAGTAAGGTGAGTGGTGGTTTTGAGCATTCCGGATTGTTTGCCTTGGTAGATAAAAACGGTACTATCCGTTGCAGAAAAGATGACTTTGGCAATCCAATTTTATATTACGACGGATTAGATAAAAAAGGGGTTAGAGACATTCAACAAGATATTAATATTTTATTAAAAGATTAAAATGGAAGACAAATCGATTGAAAAAAAATATAGTAAATGGATTATTACCCTATCTGTACTTATACCAGTGGCTGTAGCTATACTTTTCAAAGTGAAACTGAAAGATTTTGGTATCCATGTTGCCCCTTTGCGTTTCTTACCTTCAATATATGCTACTATTAATGGCGTTACAGCTGTTTTATTGGTTTCGGCAGTCTTGGCGATTAAAAATGGAAAAAGAGTGCTTCATGAAAATTTAATGAAATCTGCAATTGCTTGTTCTATTGCCTTTTTAGTTATGTATGTTGCGTATCATATGACGGCCGATTCCACTATTTTTGGAGATAGCAATCATGATGGTGAAATAGACGTTGCTGAAAAATTGAATGTGGGCAATTTAAGACTGGTTTATTTTTTAATTTTGATTACACACATTATTTTATCGATTGTTATTATTCCACTTGTTTTAGTAACATATGTTCGAGCTTTAGCCCGTAGATTTGATAAGCATAAAAAAATTGCCAAAATAACATTCCCAATTTGGTTGTACGTTGCAGTTACTGGGGTTGTTGTTTACTTAATGATTTCACCATATTATGTTCAATAAAGATAAAATGAAAAAGATGTTAGCGATACGGTTTTCAAGATTTGTAAAGACTAGTTTCTTTCTTCTGATTTCTTTCTTCTTATACTTACCCGTAAATGCCCAATGTGCCATGTGTCGTGCCGCATTATCTGGCGAAGGGAATAAAGCTAAAGCAGCGGCAGTAAATGACGGAATTGTTTACTTAATGGTTATACCTTATCTTCTGGTTGGAGCTATTGGTTATGCTGTTTATCGCATGAGAAAGAATAAATCAAAGTAGATCCATAATTATTTTAAACCGTCAACCGATACATTTACGGTTCCTTTTACTTTTATAAAAGCAATGATTGCCTGATTGGTTAGTTCTATTTTTTGGAATTGAATATCCTCCATTTTCCCGTTTACAAAAACACCTGGCATTGGTGAATAATTTTTCAAATAATTCATCATGCTTTTTTTGCCTTCGTCTAAATTTGGTTTAATCGAATAGCGACAACTTTGCTGAATTTTTCTTAAGACCAATCCTTGAGCCAACCAATTAGCTGTTCGCATTAATTTGTTCTTTGTGTCCAAGGCATAATCTAATTTGTCAAAAAACACTTCTTTCGTTTTGTCATTATATTGTGGGAAACCTGCCAGATAAATGGTTCCGTTTACAGATCCCAATACATCTAAGGCAATTATCATTTTGCCGTTCTTGTGCCAAATAGCTACGTTTTGAACTTTAACTTTCTTACTTCCAGATCCAAATTCCTGTCCGGAGAAATTGGTAGTCATTATTTTTGAAGCTTCGTCATAAGGAGAAACGGCAACAATATTTGCGGTTATTTCTTCTGGAATTTTTATGACGGGTTTTAAAACAATTTTGTTTTTGTCAAATTTTGATTCGGGTTTCTTGCCTATCAATGTTTCCATAGTACATTTCATACCCATGTTTAGCAAAAAAGTATCGTTTTTTAGTTTGGCAGTAGTAGAATAGATTTCAATTGGAACAATACGAAGCCAGCTTTGATATTCTTCATTCATTTGAAAAGGGGTACAAATTTTTTCTAATGCGGAAAGAACATTAGGTTTGAAATCCATAGCTTTTGCTATAGCATCGTCAATTTTTTTTTCAATTTTAGATTTAAAAAGTTTGATCCCAGGATTAATCAGGTAAGTTACAGGCACATTTTTTCCAAAAATGGACATCGTTGGGCTTTCGTTCCAGTCTAATGATTTTAGTTCGGTTTTAGTGTTTAGTTTCCAGTTAATCAATCCGGTTTCACTTATTAAAGTCACCACGCCGTCCAGATTGAATTCTCGTGTGTCATAAAATTCAACACCCATTTTTTTTGTGCCAATTCTATATTTTACAATAGCCTTCAGCGGTAAAATAGTTTTTATTTTATCTCCAGCAACTCCTTTGTCATTTGTAATCGTAATTGGTGCTTGTTTCCAAACTTTCATTTCTATGTCATCATCTTCAATAATGTTGTCTTCATAGATTAATCCGTTTAAGATGGAGTTCGTTTGGTTTTCAATATCTTTTAGTTTTATGCTAATCGGCAAATTAATAAAAGAGGGAATGTTTTCGTAAACTAAGGGAATAGCATCATCGGGTTCCGGTTTTAATGTAGCTATTTTTTGAGAAGTGGAACAACCGGAAATCAACACGATAAGAAGGATAATCAATAAGATTGAAAAGGATTTTAGCATTTTGTTTTAGTTTAAAAGAGCAAAATTAACAAAACAAATATATTTTTAGTATTTTTTGTAACAAATGCTAATTTTCAAAGTCTAATTGTTTTTATAACGGATTCTGTTGTGAATTATTTTATAATATTTCTAAGTTCTTTAATAGAAAAACTTAAATTTGTTTAGCAGTGATACTGCACTTTTATTCGAAATATATGGGAAAAAGAAGTTTTCTTAGTTTAATTCTAATGTTAGTTTTTAGCATTACCATTCAGGCACAATCTAAAAAGTGGACCTTGGAAGAATGTGTGAAATATGCGATACAAAACAATATTTCAATCAAGCAAACCGAATTAGATTCCAAAACGGCTGCAATTGATAAAAAAGGGGCAATAGGAAATTTTCTTCCTTCTTTAAATGCGAATGCCTCCCATTCTTGGAATATTGGATTGAATCAGGATATTACAACAGGACTTTTACAAAATAAAACAACTCAGTTTACTTCTGCAGGAGCAAATATTGGGATTGATATTTATAAAGGCTTGCAAAATCAAAATACACTTCGCAAAGCCAATCTTTCGATAGTAGCCGCAAAATATCAATTACAAAAAATGCAGGAAGATGTAGCGCTAAATGTTGCCAATGCTTTTTTACAGATTCTTTTTAATAAAGAGAATTTAAAAGTGCAACAGGAACAATTAGGGATCAATCAAAAACAATATTCACGTTCAGAAGAATTAGTCAATGCAGGATCAATTCCTCGTGGAGATTTATTGGATATAAAAGCGACTGTAGCGTCTAATAATCAAAATGTAATTTCAGCTGAGAATGCTTTGTTGATTTCAAAATTGAGTTTAGCTCAGTTATTGCAATTAAAAGAATTTGAGCGTTTTGATATCATTGATGATACTAATGCTAAAGATGAAAACAATATTTTAGCACAAACTCCAGCAGCAATCTACGATAAGGCAAAAGAAAATAAAATCGAATTGAAAATTGCCAAAACCAATTTGGAGATAGCGGAGAAGAATGTTGCTATTGCAAAAGGGGCTTTTCAACCGACGCTGCAAGGATTCTATAGTTTTAGTTCCAGAGTTGCTTATAGTGACAGAATTATAGGTGTTCAGCCGAATACATCAAATCCTACATCTGTAGTTGGGTATGTAGAGGGGACAAATCAAAATGTTTTGCAAAATAATTTTTCTCCCGTTTTAGGAAATGCATTGCCATTTTGGGATCAATTTAGTAACAACAAAGGACAATCTTTTGGGGCGCAATTGTCTGTTCCAATTTTTAATGGGTTTTCAGCAAGAAATAATGTGGAGCGTTCTAAAGTAAGTTTAGAAAAATCAAAAATTGCATTAGAACAACAGGATTTGGACCTGCAAAGAAATGTTTTTACAGCCTTTACAGATGCGAAAGGAGCTTTGAATGCTCATGAATCTTCCATTATAGCATTAGAATCAAGACAAGAAGCTTATAATTATGCAAAAGAAAAATATGCAGTGGGATTGATGAATTCTTTTGATTTCAACCAATCACAAACGTTACTTACTAATGCACAATCAGAGGTTCTTAGAACAAAATACGATTACATTTTTAAAATTAAAATTTTAGAATTCTATTTTGGAATTCCAATCATTAAAAACTAGATTATTATGTCAAAAAAAACGATTTATATCTTAATTGGTAGTGCAGTAGTTGTTATTGCAGTATTGATAGTCCTTTCGAAAAAAGGAATTATTGGAAATAAAGATAAAGGTAAAGAAGTCGAAATAGTTCAAGTTGACGCTACTACAATAGTTGAAACTGTTTCTGCTACGGGGAAAATTCAGCCTGAAATTGAAGTGAAAATATCCTCAATGGTTTCAGGAGAAATTATTTCATTACCTGTAAAAGAAGGACAAGTAGTCAAAAAAGGTGATTTATTAGTAAAGATAAATCCGGATTTATATACTTCGGGATTAAATAGAACAGTTGCTAATTTGTCTGGAACTAAAGCAGGTTTGAGTCAGGCGGATGCCTCTTTTAAAGAAGCTAAAGCAAGTTATGACAGAAATAAAACGTTATTCGATAAAGGAATTATTTCCAGATCTGATTGGGATAAATCAATTGCTTCTTTTGAAGTTGCAAAAGCGACCAAACAAACGGCCTATTTTAATGTAAAAAGTGCTTCCGCTTCGGTAAATGAAGCTCAAGATAACCTAGGACGAACAATTATTTATGCACCTGCCGATGGAACCATTTCGGTGCTTAATGTAGAACTTGGCGAGCGTGTTTTGGGAACGCAACAAATGGCTGGAACAGAATTGTTGAGAGTTGCCAACTTGAATAATATGGAGGTTGAAGTTGATGTAAATGAAAATGATATTGTAAAAATAAAAGTAGGTGATGAAGCAAAAGTTGAAGTTGATGCTTATTTGAAAAAACAGTTTAAAGGAATTGTTACCAGTATTTCTAACTCGGCTAGTTCTTCTTTGACGGCGGATCAAGTAACTAATTTTAAAGTAAAAATTAGAATACTTAAAGAATCCTATCAGGATTTATTAGAAGGGAAACCAGACACGTATTCTCCTTTCAGACCTGGAATGACCGCAACAGTTGATATTATTACCAAAACAAAAAAGAATGTATTGTCTGTGCCAATTAGTTCCGTTGTAGTAAAATCAGATACCACTGCAGTGAAGGAAATAAAAATTGAGGATCCTCAATCCGATGAGAAAAAAGCAACACCTAAAAGTGATAAGAAATTGGAATGTGTTTTTGTAAAAGTAGGTGATAAAGCCAAAATAAGAATCATTAAAACTGGAATTCAGGATGATACTAACATTGAAGTTTTGACTGGACTTAAAAAAGGTGATGTAGTTATTACAGGACCGTACACTACAGTTTCGAAAGAACTTAATTCTGGAGATAAAGTAACACTAAAAACAGAAAAAGATAAAGAAGAAAGCAAGAAATAATACATAAAGTACATATATTTGAAAATCACAATTGTAAATTTTATTTTAGGGTTGTGATTTTCACGTTAAAATAAAAATAAAATTGGATTACATACTTAACATCGAAACCGCTACAAAAAACTGTTCTGTTGCTCTTGCAAAAGAAGGAAAAACAATTCTGTGCAAAGAAATAGCAGAAGAAGGGTATTCTCACGCCGAACGATTACATGTTTTTATTGAAGAAATTATACAGGAAGCCGGGATTACGTTCAAAGATTTAGTTGCTGTTGCGGTAAGTCAGGGCCCTGGATCTTATACCGGATTACGAATAGGAGTTTCTGCCGCAAAAGGGCTGTGTTTCGCTTTAGACATTCCTTTGATTGCTGTTGATACCCTGAAAACGTTAGCTTCTCAGGTTAAAGTTTCAAATGGCTTGATTATTCCAATGATTGATGCTAGAAGAATGGAAGTGTACAGCGCCATTTTTACACCTAATTTTGAAAATAAAAGAGGAACTTTAGCCCAAATTATAACTGAAAATTCATTTGAAGATTTACTGGAGACACTTTATTTTGTGGGAGATTGTGCCGAGAAGTGCAAAACAGTTTTAACCAAAGATAATTTTGTTTTCTTGGACGCTATCAAATACCCTTCAGCCAAAGAGATGAGTTTGTTAAGTTTTGAAAAATTCAAAATAAAAGACACGGTAGATGTCGCTTATTTTGAACCATATTATCTGAAAGATTTTATGATTACTACCTCAAAAAAATAATATGTTTATTAAGAATTAGCATTGGATGATTCTCTAACATAAGGCTGAATTATAATATCGGCAGTATCAAATGCTACTTTACAGCTTTCTAAAGTTTGAGAGAAGACTTCGCCAAAATCTTCATTATTTGCCCATGGTCTAACCGCAAGTTGGATGGCATTGTCAGTCAAATTCTTTACGGAAACTTCGGCAACTGGCGTTTTTAGTATTTTGGGGTTACTATTTAAAACAGCGGTAATAATGTCTTTTGCCTTTTTAATATCGGTATCGTAAGAAATGGCAATCGTTAAATCGGCTCTCCTAAATCCTTGCAAGGAATAATTGATAATTGTCCCATTGGATAAAGCCCCGTTTGGAATAAAAATAGTTTGATTGTTCCCGTTGATTAATTTGGTCACAAATATTTGGATTTCGCTAACGGTTCCAATATTACCCTGTGCCTCAATGGTATGTCCTACTTTAAAAGGTTTGAACATTATAATTAGCATTCCCCCTGCAAAATTTGACAAGGAGCCTTGAAGCGATAACCCAACGGCTAGCCCCATTGCACCAAGAATGGCAACAAAAGAGGAACTTTCTACTCCTAGTTTTGAAATGACAGCTACAAATAATAATACTCTTAAAACCCAAAGTAAAACATCAGCCAAAAAGGTGGTCAAGGTAGGATCCAAATCTCTTTTTACCATTGTTTTTCTAATGATTCTATTGATAAGCCGAATGGAGTAAAGGCCGACAAATAAAATAATAAAGGCTGAAATTACTTTAGGGGAATAGTCAATCAATTCTTTGATGAAAGTGTCTGCGTAACCAGTTAATTGATTAGGATTAAGGATCATTTTTTAAATAATAAAAAACCCTCTCAAAAGAGAAGGTTTAGGTTTGAAGCGCAAAAATACAAATAAATTATTTTTCTTTAAATTAATCGGCGTCTTCTTCTGTTTTATTTATGGTTTTTTTGGCAATTTCAGTAGCTTCTGAATCGGCATCATTAGCCAATGCGTTTGTTTTTTTAGAAATAGTTTCAGCATTTTCCGAAACTACTGCTTTGGTTTTACTGGCCGCATCTTCAACTTTGTCAGCGGTTACTTCAGTTTTTTCTTTTATGCTTTCTGCTGCTTTTCCTAAAGCATCACTTGTTGTATCTTTAGCATGACCCGTAAAATCTTCTACTTTAGCTATAATTGGCGCAGCAGTTTCTTTTACTTTATCAAAAGTGTCCTCGGCAAATGTCTCTACTTTTTCTAAAATTGGTGCGGCAGCTTCTTTTGCTTTATCAAATTTTTCTTCTGCAAATGTTTCCGCCTTTTGAATGTAAGGTGCTGCGGTTTCTTTAGCATGTTCAAAAGTTGTTTCGGCTTTGTCTGCTAATTCACTGGCTGTTTCTTTGGCTGAGCCAAACAAATTTTTTAAAAATGAAGATAGTCCCATGTTGTTTATATTTGATTAGACTTACAATATTAAGCAATTTTTTCTAAGAACGCTTTATTAAACCGTTAATAATTTGCTGAAAATCAGTGTTTGGCGCTAAATAAGTTTGGTTATGACAAACGGAAAAAGCGTTTCGTCATTTTTATATTGGGAAGCTAAAAAGAGAGGATTTTAAGTTTGTTTATTTTTGTGGAAATAGTAGCAGTGAAAAGATTGGAAGGATATCGGGAATCCTAAAAATAAATTATAAATAAAAAAAGCGTCTCAAATGAAACGCTTAAATTAATTGGGTCAAATTAATCTATTCGAGTTCGAAAGTTAATTTTAGGTTGACTCTATATTCTGTAATTTCTCCTCCACTTACGGCTGCACTATGGTCTTTAATGTATACAGAACGGATGTGTTTTACGGATTTAGCCGCCTTGGCAACTCCTTTTCGAGCTGTATCTTCCCAACTTATATCTGAACTGGAAAGCACTTCAATTACTTTTAATACTGACATAATTTCTATTTGTTAAGTTAAAGATTAAATGTACCTATTTTTATTTAAAATTTCTATTTAAAACGGTAATTATTTTATGCAACTATAACATTATCAATTAATTGTGTGTTTTTTTAGTTTGTTTATGCGTTTATTGCTTCCACTTTAATTCCTTCATCGTTCAACATGCTTTTCAACATGTTTTCGATACCGCTTTTTAAAGTAAATGTTGAAGATGGGCAACCGCTGCAAGCTCCTTGAAGGATTACTTTTACGGTTTTGTCAGCTTCGTTATAAGAGTCAAATGCAATATTACCTCCGTCAGCTTGTACAGCTGGTTTTACATATTCCTCTAATATGTTGATGATTTGTTGTGAAGTGACATCCAGATTGTCAAATTCTTTTGCTTTAGTGTTTTCTTCAGCTGTTACGGCTTCAATGAAATTTTCATCTAAAACAGTTCCTCCATTTTCAATATATTGCTTGATGAAACTTCTTATTTCTAAGGTGATTTCCTGCCATTCATTGATTTCATATTTGGTTACGGAGATGTAGTTTTCGTCGATGAAAACTTCTTTTACATATGGAAATTTGAATAGTTCTTTTGCCAATGGCGAAGCAGCAGTTTGATCAATGTTTTTGAATTCAATTGCATTTTTGGTCAACATCCGGCTCACCACAAATTTTAAAGCTGCTGGATTAGGAGTTGTTTCTCCGTAAACTGTTATAGGTTGTTTTTTTGTTTTGTTTTCGTCTGGGGTAATGATTATTCCGCCATCGTTTACAAATTTCTCTATTTGTTCTGCCACAGCATCTTTTACATCTTCCCATTCCACAATGCTATATTTTTCGATAGCGATGAAGTTTCCAGAGATGTAAATTGTTTTTACAAATGGTAAATAAAATAGTTGTTGGGCAAGTGGTGAAGATTTAGCCTCATCAATATTTTTGAATTCAAAACTTTCATTTTGAGTAATAAAATCTGCAAATTCAAATTTTAATATCGTTGGGTTTTGTGTTTCTTTTATGCTAATTTTTGTCATGATCTTAGTAAATTTTTACAAATTTAGTAAAGTTATTTTCCACGAATAGCTATATTTGAATTTTAATAAAATAAATTAACAATAATTTAGTTATTAACAAGGTATATATACCTCTTATTGAGTCAGCAATTCCTTTATATATTAGTATTTCTATGTATAACAAAATTAAAATTTTTGCGGTCCTGTTTTTTGTATATCAGTATTCTTTTTCACAAGAAGGAGTTGCTGTATATTCTGATTATCTATCGGATAATTATTATTTGATACATCCTTCAATGGCTGGAGCAGCAAACTGTGCGAAAATTAGACTTACGGCACGTAAACAATGGTTTAGCCAGGAAGATGCGCCAGAACTTCAAACACTTAGTTTTAATGGTCGAATAGGGGAAAAGGCTGGAGCAGGAATTATTCTTTTTAATGATAAAAATGGATATCATTCTCAAAAAGGAGTCAAGTTCACGTATGCGTATCACCTTATGTTTTCAAGAGATGAAATTGATTTAAATCAATTGTCTTTTGGTATTAGCGCTGGATTGATTCAAAGCCAATTAGACGAAACAGAGTTTTTGCAATCAGGTGATTTTGATCCTATTATTGATGGAACAGTTGTACAAAAAGATTCTTATTTCAATTTTGATATTGGAGCATCCTATAATTATTTAGATTTTTATGTTCATGGAACAGTTAAAAATGCCGTTGAAACGAGAAGAGATATTTACACGGAATATGAAAGTGATAATTTAAGGAAATATTTATTGAGTGCCGGTTATGTTTTTGGTGATTCGGATCGAATATTATTGGAACCGTCATTTTTATTTCAACTGGTGGATAAGACAAAAGAAAAATCAATTGACTTTAATATTAAGGCATATAAAAATATGGATTTCGGAAAGCTTTGGGGAGGTTTGTCTTACCGTAGAAGTTTAGACGGAGCAGAATATACTAATGGTTCAGGAGTTTCTAAGCAGAAACTTCAATATATTACTCCTATTGTTGGTGTTAATTTCAATAATTTCATGTTTGCTTATACGTATTCACACGTGTCAGGTGCCGCGAAATTTGATAATGGTGGCTTTCATCAAATCACTTTGGGAATCAACTTATTTTGTAAGCCTGAAAAGTACGAATGTAAGTGTCCTGCAATCAATTAATTTATTTTATTTATGTTAATTAAATCTGTTAACGGAAAAACACCTTCCATACCTGAAGATTGTTATGTAGCCGAGAATGCGACTATTGTTGGCGATGTAAGTTTTGGTTCTTCATGCAGTGTTTGGTTTAATGCCGTAATAAGGGGTGATGTAAATTTCATCAAAATAGGGAATAAAGTAAATATTCAGGATGGTGCCATTATCCATTGTACGTATAAAAAACACCCAACAATTATAGGAAATAATGTTTCTATTGGCCATAATGCCATTGTACATGGTTGTACCGTTCATGACAATGTATTGATTGGAATGGGCGCAATTGTTATGGATAATTGTGTTATTGAAAGTAATTCTATTGTTGGTGCCGGAGCGGTTATTACTCAAAATACGGTTGTTGGTTCTGGGTCGATTTGGGCTGGTGTTCCTGCTAAAAAGGTAAAAGATATAAATCAATCTGATTTTGCAGGGGAAATCGAACGCATTTCGAATAATTATGTGATGTATTCGAGTTGGTTCAAGGAAGAAGAGTAATCTATTTCACTTTTCAATAATTATAAGAATGGGCAAGAAAAAAGATAAGGCTTCACATATATTAAACACTTCGGTAACATTACTTGGGATTTGTTTCATTGTTCTTACCTCAATCCATTTGAATAATACTAAAGAAACTACTATTATTGATCAACTCATTGCAGTTTCTATTCTTATGTTTATGACCAGCAGTATTCTTTCTTTTTTATCTATGCGTAACACCAAAAAAGCCTAATGTAGACATGGAAAAACTGCAGATATGATTTTCTGATTGGACTTTTCTCATTGTTTGTTATCACAATGTTAATTACGCTGAATATTATTAAATAATGGTTTTTAATGAATTCAAGAAACTATAAATTGATTTTTTCAAAGAAAGAATTCTTGTAGCTTTCACTAATAGGAATTCTTTTTTCGGCAATAATAACCTTGTTTTTCTGGATTGATTTCACGTGTTTTATATTGATGATGTAGGACCTGAGAATTCTTGCAAAACCTTTGGATGAAAGTAAGTTTTCCAGTTTTATAAGACTGATTAATGTTAGTGTATACTTGTTGTCAGTGGTGTATATTTTGACATAATCTTTCAATCCTTCGATAAATAAAATATCTGAAAAGTTCAATTTTACATTTTCATATTCAGCACTTACAAACATAAAATCCTGTTCGATTTCAGGTGTGAAAATCAAGTTGTTACTTACAGGTGAATTTTGTGGATTGAAAATTTGTTGTGCCCGTAAAACGGATTTTAAAAACCGATGAAACGGAATGGGTTTTACTAAATAATCGACTGCGCCAAGATTAAATCCTTCAACAGCGTAATTAGAATAAGCGGTTGTAAATATGATTAGCGGTTTTTTCTCTATGGCATTAATAAAATCAATTCCTGAAAAATGAGGCATTTCTATATCCAGAAATATCAAATCAACATTGGACTGATTGATTATCGAAATAGCATCAATGGCGTTTGTGAATGTGTTTACCAGTTCAAGAGAATCCACTTTGCTAACAAATTCTTTGAGCAAATCAACCGCTAATGGTTCGTCATCTATCAATTACACATTTCATCTTTTTATTTTTTTTATTTAAAATGGAATAACTAAAATCAACATCAGGTTTCTTATTAAAAGAAGTTTGAATCTGGTCTAATAATTCTGGGACTACTATAATTGACTCAGAACTGGAATTGGACACCGATAATTAGTATATGCCATTGGAAATAGGAGTGGGTTTAAGCAAGGTTTTTAAGAATAACCTTATCTGATATTTGATTATGGAAAGGGATTGTGGAATAGCACCAATCAATCTGATTTGTATAGAAATTTTGTAAACCAAGATAAGTTTGCACTGGGATTTTCTTATAGTAAGTCAAAAAATATAAGAAGGTATTCGGATAGGATTCAATATTCAACAGGATTGAATTATGATACGGGTTATCTGGAGGTTGATAATAAAAGAATCAATTCAATGTCATTTTCGCTTGGGGTTTCGCTTCCTGTCGAAAACACTTTTTCAGCTTTGAATATTTCGTATTCCTATGGACAGAAAGGAAGAATCAGCGATGGACTTATCAAAGAAATTTATCACAAATTATCGCTTAATTTGGGTTTAGATGGGATTTGGTTTGTCAAAAGAAAATTTGAATAGATTAAAAATCTATTTCTTCAACAGTATATTTATTTTCTAAAATTTCAGTTAAAACCTTTGAATCACTATTGGTATAGAAAATAGGTTCGCTTTTTTCGGCTGACGAAAGCCCTATTTTTTCCTTTAATATTTTTTGAGTTTGTTTAGCAACAGCTTCACCAGAATCGATGATGTGAATGTGTTCTGGCAGTATCTTTTTTATTTGAGGAATCAAATACGGATAATGACTACATCCCAATACTAAATAATCGATGTTAGCTTCAATCATAGGAGTGAGATAGGAGTGGAGTAGTTTTGTCATTTCCGGCGAATTGATATCGCCATTTTCAATCAGTTGTACTAATCCATGGCCTACTTGCTCAATTATTTTGGTGTCCTGATACATTTCGGTAGTCTTATTAAAAAGCTCGCTGTTTAAGGTGCCTTGTGTAGCAAGTATTCCTATGATTTGCGTCTTAGAATGTGTCGCAGCAGGTTTTATGGCTGGTTCAATACCTATGAAAGGGACATCATATTTTTCTCGTAATTCGCGAATGGCATTAGTAGTTGCGGTATTGCAAGCTACTACAATCAATTTACAGTTCATTTTTAGCAGAAAATCAGTATTTTTCATGCTTAAGGCAACAATTTCATCTTTCGACTTTTGACCATAAGGAGCATTCTTGCTATCCGCTAAATAGATTGTTTTTTCATTAGGGAGTAAATCATGAATTGCTCTCCAAATTGAAGTGCCTCCAATGCCTGAGTCAAAAATTCCGATTCGTTTATTGTTGTTCATAGAAACAAAGTTAAGTGCTACCATTTAAATATCCTAAAAATTATTTTAACAAAAAAAAACTGCTCGATCCCAATTTGGGTGAGCAGTTTTTGAACGAGTATTGGTCTTTTAGAAACCTAAATCTTTTTTTACATCAATAGTCAAGTTTGGACCATCAGCAAGTAAAAGAGTAGAACCATCTAATACATATTGAAATCCTTTTGCTTTACCAACTTTTTGGATAGAAGTTCTTACTTTTTCCATTAAAGGTTTTACAATATCAGATTCTTTTTGTTGTAATTCTTTTTGAGCATTGTCTCTAAAATCAACAATTCTTTTTTGCATATCTTGAACTTCTTTAGAACGTTCTCCATTTACAACTTCAGTTACTGTTGCAGATTCTGCTTCGTATTTTTTTAATTTAGTTTGGTATTCTTCAACCATTTTTTTGTAATCAGCGTCATAAGTTCCGCTCAATTTCTCCAATTGTTTTTGAGCTTCTAACATTGCTGGCATTTTTGCCATAATCTCACTTACATCAACGTGAGCAGTTTTTGCTTGTGCATTAATAGTTTGGTTTGCACCAAAAAAAAGTATTCCGGCAATTAGTAAAGTTTTGATTTGTTTCATCGTTTTTAAAATATTTAGTATTAATTTTTGTTTGTATTTTCTTTTAATTTTTCTGCAGCTGCTTTTTTAATTGCTTCTCTTTCTTCAAGAGTTTTTTTTCTTTTTTCTTCTAAAGCCTTTTTACGATCTTCCAAGACTTTTTTACGGTCTTCTAAAATTTTTGCTTTTAGCTCCTCTTGTTTCAATTTAGCATCTTCTACTGTTGTTGTTGAAGGCACTCCAGTTGAATCATTGACTGTTGTTTTCGTTTTTAAATCGTCTATTTTACCAGAGGCAGAAATCGTGCCATTTTTTTTCGCTTCTCTTTCCTCGAGTATTTGTTTTCGTTTCTCTTCAGCTACTTTTTTGCGATCTTCAATCAGTTTTTTACGATCTTCCAGGGTTTTTTCTCGAAGTTCCGCCTGTTTTTGCTTTGCTTCGGCAACAGCTGTTTTTGCAGCTTCAATTTCTTGGGCTTTATCAGTTGCTGTCGATTTTTTACTATCGGTTACAATTCCGGTCTTTTTCGCTTCTCTCTCAGATAGAAGTTGTTGTCTTCTTTCTTCAAATTCTTTTTTCTTTTCTTCTTGAAGTAATTTCCTGTCAGTTATAATTTTATCTCTAGCTGCTTTTTTTTCATCCAATGCCTTTTGTCTGTCAGCCAAAACGGGATTTTCATCTAATGCATCCTCTTTGTTTTCTTTTGCTTCCTCTTCTTTAAGTTGTTTTTTGCTTAATTGTTCTCTCTTTTCAGTTCGATTCAATACGCGTACAACCTGATCGCTGATGTCAAATCTTTTTGCTGCAAAAAGCATTGTCAAATCAGAAGATTTATCAAAAATGAAATCATATTTTTTTGCTTCTGCGATATCCTGTACAGCAGTAAAAACTTGATCTTGTATTGGTTTTGCCAGAACTGATTTTTGTTGAATCAAATCTCCGTTGGCTCCAAATCTTTTTTGTTGGTAATCTAAATTCTCGTTTTCAAGGAACTTAATTTCTGTTTCTCTTTCGTTGATAAGTTCTTTTGTCAATAAAGCTTGCTCAGCCCTTAATGCATTTTTCAACTTATCAATTTCATTTTTTTTAACTTCAATCTCTTGTTTCCATTTTTGGGCTTTTTGCTCTAATTGGATTGTAGCTTCAGTATAATCCGGTACATTCTGAAGAATATACTCCATGTCAATATAACCTACTTTGGTCCCCCTTGTTTGCGCATGAACTGTATTTACTACTGTTAGCGCTAAAAATATAAATAAAAATTGTTTTCTCATAACTTTAATGTATTAGAAAAATTTTTAACTAATTTTTTTAAAATTGTTGTCCAATGATAAAATGGGTTTCCCATCCGTTTGGTTTGGCTGTTCCAGGTAAGGCATCAAAACCATATCCGAAATCTATTCCTAATAATCCAAATGCAGGCATAAATACACGTAAACCAGCTCCTGCGGAACGACTTAATGCAAACGGATTATAGCTTTTGAAATTTGCATAAGAAGAACCTGCTTCTAAAAACGTTAATGCGTATATAGATGCTGACGATTTCAGTGTTATAGGATAACGCATTTCCAATGAAAATTTATTATAAACTGTTGCTCCAATTTGCTCACCAGCACTGTTTACCGGAGTTAATGAGTTGTTTGGATATCCTCTCAACTGAATGGTTTCTCTACCATCCATAGAGTAATTTGCTAATCCGTCACCACCTACATAGAATCTTTCGAACGGCACAACACCTCTTTCTTGGTTGTATGCTCCAAGGAATCCAAATTCAGTTAAAGTTCGGAGTACTAATTTACCATAAATTTTTGTGTACCAATCCGCTTTGAACTTAATTTTATAATATTCTAACCAATTAAATTTCTTCTGATCCACTTTAGCTGGGTCAGCAGCAGCATCTTGGTAATTAGTCACTTTATTTGGAGTAACATTTGTTGTGCTAGGAATAGCTTCAACATAATCTCCTTCATTTACTTGTATTCCGTTTGAACCTGTATAAGTTGCTCCAGTATATTTGTATTTATATTCTTGTTGGTCCCCTAATGTTGCATAATCAGTCCCATTTATCAAAGAGTATGGAGGAGTCACCTTTGCCGAAATACTGAACTCTGAACCGTATGTTGGGAAAATTGGATTTACTCCTTTGTTGCTTCTGGTTAGACCTATTGTATACGCTAAGTTTCTTGAGGTTCCATTTCCAAATGTAAATAATCCTGTGTTGTAATTATGTAAGTCATAATGTTGGTAACTTATAGATTGTGACAATACAAAGAAGTCATCTGGTACCGTTAATCTTTTAGCTAAACCAACTGACAAAGTAAGGATATTAAAACTTTTAGTTTTATCAACTCTTTGTGTTACATAATTATTTAAAAACTGTTTGCTATACGATAGGGATGTGCTAAATTGTACTGGTTTTTTTTGTCCAAACCAAGGTTCAGAAAATGACATACTATAGGTCTGGAAATACGTACTTCCTTGTAATCTCAACGAAACTTTTTGACCATCTCCCATTGGTAATGGTTTGTAAGCATCTTTATTCAAAAGATTTCTTGCTGAGAAATTGTTAAATGATAATCCTAAAGTACCAATGAAACCACCTCCACCGTAACCACCTTGAAGTTCTATTTGGCTAGATCCTTTTTCAACAAGATTGTATTCAATATCAACTGTTCCTGCACCAGAATCTACATTTTTGAATTTTGGATCAATTGCTTCTGGATCAAAAAATCCTAATTGTCCTATTTCACGGATTGTTCTTACTAATTCTTCTTTACTGTATTTTTCTCCGGGTTTAGTTCTTAGTTCTCTATAAATTACACGGTCATTAGTTTTGTCGTTTCCTACAACCGTAATTTTATTAAAATAGGCCAAAGGTCCTTCAGTAACTCTTATCTCAAAATCGATAGTGTCGTTTGCTGTTTTTACCTCTACCGCATTTATATTTGAAAATAAATACCCGTTGTTTTGATATAAATTGGTAATGTCTTCGCCATCAGGTTTAGATTTATCTGCAATTCTTTTTTCTAGAAGTACACCGTTATAGGTTTCTCCTCTTTTAACACCTAAGATTCTGCTTAATAATTGATCTGAATAAACAGTGTTACCTAAAAATTTAATATTTCCAAAATAGTATTTGTTTCCCTCTTCTACATTTATTTTAATTGATAATGCATTTTTGTCTTTGTTGTAAGTAACAGAATCCGAAATTATTCGGGCATCACGATATCCTTTTTCTTTATAAACGGCTATTACTTTTTCTAAATCGGTTTTGTATTTTGCTTGTATAAATTTAGAGGCTTTCAAGACTCGAATAGGATTTTTCTGTTTCGTATCTTTCATTGCTTTACGCAAAACTTTATCTGATAATTTTGTATTACCTACAAAATCAATAGATTGGATTTTTATTTTTTGACCTTTATCAATATTTACAAGCATGTTTACTTGATTTATTGTTGTAGTGTCTTTAATGGTATTTATAGTTACTTTAGTATTGTAGTAACCGTCTTTTTTGTATTTATTTTCAATGTAATTTTTGGTAGTGGTAATTAAATTTTCGTTGACGATTTTGTTTTTAGTAAGACCATTATCTTTAATTAAACCTTCAGTTTTGTTTTTCTTAATACCAACAAATTTCACCTCATTTAACTTAGGTAATTCTGCGATGTTTAAGTCAAGATAAATACTGTCGTTTTGGATTCTATTAACGTAAAATGAAATTTCATCAAAAAGTCCAAGTTTTCCAAGTTTTTTAATAGCGCTGCTTATTTCTTCACCCGGAATTGTAATTTCCTGTCCTTTTTGAAGTCCTGCAAAAGTTACCACGGTCTGAGAATTGAAACTTATTTTTCCAATAACTGCTACATCGGCTAGAATGTATTTTTTTCCCTGGTCAAAAGGAACTCTTTCTTGAGCTTTAATTTGAGTAAAACTACCAAAAATCAAAATTGTAAGGACTGTTTTTATGCTTTTATGTAACACTAAAAAATTATTTAATTTGTTCACTTGTTTTTCCAAATCTACGTTCTCTTTTTTGATAACTAATAATAGCCTCATATAAATCTTGTTCTTTAAAGTCTGGCCACAGGATATCAGTAAAATATAATTCTGCATAGGCTATTTGCCACAACAAAAAATTACTTATTCTATGTTCTCCGCTGGTTCGTATTAATAAATCTACATCAGGTAAATTTTGCGTGTAAAGATGCTCATTTATAATTGAATCGTCAATAGTGTCTATTGAAATTATATTATTTTTAACTTTACTACAAATGTTTTTAACCGCATTGACTAATTCCTCTCTGGAACCATAGCTTAACGCCAGTGTTAATGTCATTTGCGTGTTGTCCTTTGTTTTATTTATTACATCGAGAAGTTCCTTTTGCGCAGATTTTGGTAATTTTTCCAGGTTACCAATAGCATTCAGTTTGATGTTGTTTTTTTGTAATGTGATCAGTTCTTTTTTTAGTGAATTGATCAAAACTCTCATTAACGTTTCTACTTCCAGTTTTGGTCTGTTCCAGTTTTCAGTAGAAAAAGCATAAAGCGTAAGATATTCTATACCTAATTTAGCACTGGCTTCTATTATTTTCTTAACTGATTTTGTTCCACTTTCGTGCCCTAAAGCTCTTAAAAGTCCTTTTTGTTTCGCCCAGCGACCATTGCCATCCATTATAATGGCTAAATGTTGGGGTAAATTTGTAGCGTCTATTGTAGGTAGTAAATCCATTTCTTTAATCTGCACAGTAACAAGGTTTGTTTCCAAAGGTATAAGTAAGGGTTAATCCCGAAAAAACATACCAATCATTATTATTTAAATTTCCAAATCTCAACATTTCTAAATTATCATTCTTCGGATTACTTCCATCCAAATTGTCTGTAAGAGCATATCGTGCTCCAATCTCTGCAGCCAATATAAAATTAGGAGTAATATTTGATTTTATTCCTAAATTAATTGGAATGGCAAAAGAACCTGAACTTTTATCTTTCCTAGTTTCACCTGCTAAAATATATAATTCATCATATCTAAAATAGCTTATTCCGGAATATATATAAGGAGTGATTTTATTCCTCATTTCATGAAGATTAAAATCGAAGAAATTGAATTCAAGGCCTAAAGATACTTCTTTTATGCTATTTTCAAAACGATATCCCCTTTGGTTTCTGCCAGCTTCTTCAGAATCCAAATCGTTTGAAGTGATTTTTGATTGTGTGTACGAAAACTTGTAGGAGTGTCTGGAGCTTTTATTCCATTTGTAAAGAAGTCCTAAAGTGGGTTCGTTTGGAGAAATATAGGTCGTGGGACCAACATCTCCTACATAGTTACTACCTCCCACAAAAACACCAATCTCATGAATTTGAGCTTGGATTACCAAGAAGGGAAATAGGCATAACAATAAATTAAAAACTTTGTTCATTTAGTTAAAATTGCGTGCAAATATAAGAATTATCGATACGATTCAATACCCATCTTGTTAATTGTCTTTTATTTTGAATAATTAACAACAAATAGGCGTTAGATAAATCCAAACGTGAAAAATAGATAGAATCGTATAGTGTTTAACTAAAATGATTTAATTCCTTTTGTCTTCTCCCCAAAGTAATTTGCTGCGAAGTGTTTTTAAAAATGTTTCGTCGGGAATTTCAACCATATTGATTTGAAAAGGAGTTTTCTTAATGGTTAGGATAGATTCGTTTTTTATACTCGTTACTCTGGAGTCCAATGAAACTAAGTAATTTTCCTCTCTACCGGAAACTTTTAACTTAATTTCGGTTTCATCCGGAACAACAAGTGGTCTTGCGGTAAGATTGTGAGGCGCTATTGGAGTAATAACTAAGCTTTTTACAGTTGGGGTCAAAATAGGACCGCCACAACTTAAGGAATATCCAGTAGATCCGGTTGGTGTAGAAATAATTAGACCGTCGGCCCAGTATGAGTTTAAATATTCATCGTCCAGATAGGTGTCAATGGTAATCATCGCAGTGGTATCTTTTCGGCTTACCGTAATTTCATTCATCGCAAAATTAATTTCCTGAATCGATTCGTTTTCTGTAGTACAGGTTAAACTGAGTAAAGTTCTCTTGGAAAGCGTGTATTTTCTCTCAATAACAAATTGCATAAATTCTGCAATGTTTTCTTTCTGAACGGTTGCTAGAAATCCTAATCTCCCTGCATTTATGCCTAATATTGGAATCCCTGAATCTCGGACCAATGTAGCAGCTCTCAAAATAGTTCCGTCACCGCCAATGCTGATGAGCAGATCAAAGCTTTGGTCTAATTCAGTGTGGGAAGAAAAAGTTTTGTATTTTGTTTCTACAATTTTTTTCTCGTTAACCATCGACAAAAAATTAGATTCGATGATCATCTCAACGTTATTCTTGTTAAAAAAATTAAAGATGTCGTTTATAATAGGTTCTGTACTATTTTGATAATATTGTCCGTATATGGCTACTTTCATCTTTTTAATCGTTTAATCGCTGATATGTTTATTGAGTACGGCTTAAATGTTTGTTTTTTTAAACAAACTGCTAAGCTATATATTAAGGTATTTGTCTAAATAATCAGAGCGTTCCTTTAAGTTGTTGATGTAATTGTCTTCTTGATGCTCTGATATGATTTCATAATTATACCTTCTGAAAGTTTGGATGATTTCATTCATGGCTCCCAAACTTATTTTCATAGTTACTTGAACGCTTTCAACATCAGCATCAGATATAAATAAACCCAAAAGCTTCCCGTTATTGCTTTCAACAATTTGGGTAATCTGACTCATTGAATAATCCAAAATCGGTTTTTTGACAACAATAATTCCACCTGGTTCTTTTAAAAAGGGTGTTTCATGAAAAAATTTCATAATATCCACTATTTCATAATAGCCAACATAGTTATTATTTTCATCTAAAACAGGTACTAAATTAGTATGGTTTTTTGCGAAAATTTCTAAAACATCCAACCAAATAGTATTGGTTCTGGTAAAAAATCCTTCTAGCGTAAATCGATAATCAGCTACTTTCTTATCTGTATCAAAAGTTTCTATATCATCGGATGCAATACTGCCAATATAAATTCCCTCTTCAATCACCGGAAAGTGCGAAAAGTGTAATTCATCAAAAAAGTCTTGAACAACCGCAATCGTATCTTGGCTGTCAATCGCTTTAAAATCATTGGTAATATAGTTTGTAATTTCTGTCATAAATCAATCGGCAATATTTGATGCAAAATAATCAAAAATAAGCAAAAACTCCTACCTTTTACTTTGTATTTTTGCTTCATTAAATAGTATTATCACAATCAAAAAGTGTTCCAATGACAAAGTTAAGTGTAAACATCAATAAAATAGCTACTTTACGAAATGCTCGTGGTGGAAATGTTCCAGATTTATTAAAAGTCGCAACCGACATTCAAAAGTTTGGAGCCGAAGGAATCACGATTCACCCGCGTCCGGATGAGCGTCACATTCGCTATCAAGACGCCCGCGATTTGAAATCCATTGTTTATACCGAATATAATATTGAAGGAAATCCAGAGAAAACCTTTATTGATCTTGTTCTCGAAATAAAACCTACCCAAGTGACTTTGGTTCCGGATGCTATTGATGCGATAACTTCAAATGCAGGTTGGGATACGATAAAACATGCCGATTATCTCAAAGAAGTGGTTCAGGAATTTCAGCGCAACGGAATCAGAACTTCCATTTTCGTCGACCCGGTTCTCGAAATGATCGAAGGCGCTAAAAAAATTGGCACGGAAAGAATCGAATTATATACCGAAGCCTTCGCACACGAATACAGTTTGGGTAACCAAAGAGGAATACAGCCGTATATGGAATCAGCGATTTTGGCCAATCAAATTGGATTGGGAATCAACGCAGGTCATGATTTGAGTTTGGATAACATTCAGTTTTTTAAGGAAAATATTCCGGGATTACTCGAAGTTTCTATAGGTCATGCTTTAATTTCCGAAGCCATTTATCTGGGATTGGATAATGTGATCAATATGTATTTGCAAAAATTAAAATAAAATAATTGGGGCGTGACCCGCTGAAAAAGCGGGTCGGGCTTTCAGCTTTATCTCTCCGTTTCACTACGAGGATATCGCTTTAATCCCTCACGCGATCAAAAGGATGCCTAACAGCCACCGGCTGTTCTCCTCTTAATCTCAAATCTCACGCGCTCACCAAATCCCATACTATGCTCTACTCAAAAATAGAAGGCTCAGGAAAACCACTTTTAATTCTCCATGGATTTCTTGGAATGTCTGATAATTGGAAAACACTTGGAATACAGTTTGCTGCTGATTTTCAAGTTCACATCCTCGATTTACGCAATCACGGCCGAAGCCTGCATTCCGAAGAATTCAGTTATGAAATAATGGTTCAGGATGTTTTCGAATATTGTCAAACCCATAACTTAGAAAACATAAATATCATTGGGCATTCAATGGGAGGGAAAGTAGCGATGCTTTTTGCAACTACATATCCCGAATTAGTCGATAAATTGATTGTCGCGGATATCGGGCCAAAATTTTATCCGCAACACCATCAGGATATTTTGGCAGGATTGAACGCCGTTGATTTTTCAATAAAACCAAGCCGAAACGAAGTCGAAGAAATCATGGCAAAATACATACCTGATTTTGGAACTCGACAATTCCTGATGAAAAATTTGTATTGGCAAGAGCCGGGACAACTCGCTTTCCGATTTAATTTGGCCGTATTCAATACTAACATGGACGAAATAGGAGTTCCTTTACCAGAAAATTTAATTTTCGAGAAACCAACGTTGTTCATCCGTGGTGGAAATTCCAATTATATTTTGGACAGCGATTTCGAAAATATTAAACATCATTTTCCAACGGCAACAGTTGAAACGATTCCTAATGCAGGACATTGGCTTCACGCCGAAAATCCGGTTGTTTTTTACCAAACGGTTAGCTCCTTTTTAAAAATACAGTAATCGAATTTAATTTTTTCTTACATTTATTAAAATTTTAAAATAAAAAAACCATGAATTTATTGATTAGAATTCTTGTTACTTCAGGATTAGTGCTACTAATTGCCAATTTTATGCCAGGTGTTCATGTGGCTGGATTTACTACAGCCTTAATTGTAGCGGTTGTTTTAGGTTTACTTAATATATTTATCAAACCAATATTGGTGATATTAACGTTACCTGTTACCATTGTTACATTAGGATTGTTTTTATTGGTTATCAATGCATTGATTATCTTGTTGTGTACCAATATTGTGGGAGGGTTTAGCGTTGATTCGTTTTGGACCGCCTTTATTTTTAGTATCATATTGTCTCTTTCACAATCCATCATGAACGGGATATTAGGAGAGGGGAAATAATCAATTATTTAACAGCTATTTGTGAGTGAATAAATTCACAATGTTTGGTGATTTAATACCTTTGTTCTATAAATCGGTTGATAAATGTCGAAAAAGTTTTACATAGTGCTTTTTGTTATGTTTGGTTTCTTTATGATGCCAAGCATAGCTTTTGCATGTGGAACTAAATCGAATAAAGCGTGTTGTAAAAAAGAAATTTCTTCAAAAACGAAAAAGGCTGACTGTTGTAACAAAGAGCATTCTTCAAAAAAGAAATCACATGGGGGTTGTAATGGAGCCTGTACCAATATTTCTTGTAATGGTGCGACAGTTCATTTGGGGTTAACTTCGTTATTTCACACCGATTTAAACAATAAAAGCGTTAGTTTTTCTTCAGAAAAACAAAATTACTATTATTCAGAAATCTTTATTTCTTCTGATTTCCGATCCGTTTGGCTTCCACCCAAAATAAGCTAAATTCCTTTTTAGACAGCCATAAAAGGGTTTAATTCAAAGCGTTACTGCTTTAAAATCATTAAATTTATAGTCAAATTCAATTTTTAGCAATGCAAACCATTGCTTTGATGTTGTTTGTGACAAACTCACTTCAAATTATTTAAACAATGAACTCAATAAAAAAAATAATGATGGCAATTATAGTATTGCTTTCAGTCACAACGGTTAACGCACAAATTAAAAACGCCAAAACCGAAACGGTGAAAATTTATGGGAATTGCGGAATGTGTAAAACAACAATAGAGAAAGCCGGAAATTTGAAAAAGGTAGCCCAAGTAGATTGGAATAAAGACACCAAAATGGCTGTGCTGACCTATGATTCGCAAAAAACAAACCAAGAGGAAATCTTAAAACGCATTGCTTTGGCGGGTTATGACAACAACGGTTTTCTTGCTCCAGAAGCCGCTTACAATAATCTTCCCGGATGCTGTCAATACGACAGAGAAGCTAAAGTGGCTGTTGCATCCGAAACTAAAACTCATCCGAGCGATAAAGAGCAGGCGAAGCAAATGGGAACTATGACAAATCATGAAAGTCACGATAAAAATTCAGGGACTCTAAATCAAGAACAAAAAACGAATAATCAATTGAAACCAGTTTTTGATAATTACTTTTTGTTAAAAGATGCCATAGTTAAAACAGATACTAAAGCGGCTTCTTCGATAGCAAAAAATCTATTAGCTTCCTTAAATGGGGTGAAAATGGATGAACT
The DNA here is from genome assembly GCF_048158585.1 of Flavobacterium galactosi. Classification (NCBI taxonomy): domain Bacteria; kingdom Pseudomonadati; phylum Bacteroidota; class Flavobacteriia; order Flavobacteriales; family Flavobacteriaceae; genus Flavobacterium; species Flavobacterium galactosi. The sequence continues at coordinate 427,651 of NZ_JBLNKV010000003.1, read as the reverse complement.
GGCGATGGATGCTCACCTGGTTTGGATGAAAGTAATGAAAGATTTGATGGCTGGAGCCAAAAATGTTTCTGAAAAACAAGACATTAAAAAACAAAGAACACTGTTTATGTCTTTGTCAAAAAACATGCACGATTTGATAAAAGTCGCTAAGTATGAAACTCCAGTTTTTTACCAGTTTTGCCCAATGTTTAATGATGGAAAAGGCGCCAATTGGTTGAGCAAAGGGGATACGATTAAAAACCCTTATTATGGTTCACAAATGTTGAGTTGTGGTAAAACGGTTGAAACGATTAAGTAATTTATTTCAGAATTATAATATACCTTTAAATAGAACTAAAAATCAATAAACATAAAATATGAAAAATATAATCCTTTCCTCGATTGCGATCGCATTCTTATTTACGTCATGTAATCAAAAAAGTAAGCAAGCCGAAACAATAAATCCTGAAACAACCAAGAGCTCTTCGGAGTTATATGCCTGTTCCATGCATCCTGAAATTACAGGGAAAAAAGGAGAAGCATGTTCCAAGTGCGGAATGGAATTGACAGAACCTGTTGCTGAAACTGCGAAAACGGAAATAAAAACCACTATAGTTGCATCTGAAACGAAGCCAGTTATCTCCTCTTCGTTTGCTATTGATGGGATTGTGAGCGGCTATTTAAAACTTAAAAATGCATTGATAAAAGACGATTCTAAAGCTGCGGCCAATGCGAGTAAATCAATAGTAGCCGCTTTAAATGAGGCTGGCACAAATGCATTGGATGCAAAACTAAAAAAGAAATACAATGATATTGCGGCTGATGCTAAAGAACATGCTGAACTTATTGGTAACAACGTAGGGAAAATCGATCAACAAAGAGCGCATTTTGCGATGTTGAGTAAAGACATAAATGATTTGATAAAAACCTTTGGAACAAAACAAAAATTGTATCAGGATTATTGTCCCATGTATGACCAAGGTAAAAGCGGCTATTGGATAAGTGAAATCAAAGAAATTAGAAATCCGTATTATGGTTCCGAAATGTTAAGCTGTGGTAGAATAGAAAAAACGATTCAATAATTATGAAGCTCTATATCAAAAATATGGTATGTGATCGCTGTAAAATGGTTGTGAAATCAGAACTCGAAAAAATTGGAATTTTTCCTGTTTCGGTGGAATTAGGTGAAGTTGAATTTTTAGGCGATTTCAAAGGCAATCAGAAGCATGATTTAGAAAAAAAGTTGCAGTCACTTGGATTTGAATTATTAGAGGATAAAACAACGATAACTATTGAGAAGGTTAAATGCCTAATTGTTAATTTGGTTCATCATCAAAATAATGAATTGAAAACTAATTTGTCAAGCTATTTGTCAGAGCAATTAGGGCAAGATTATAATACATTGAGTAATTTATTTTCGGAAGTTCAAGGGACAACTATTGAGCATTATTTTATTGCTCAAAAGATTGAAAAAGTGAAGGAATTATTAATGTATAAAGAATTGACATTAAGTGAAATTGCAATTAAATTGAATTATAGCGATGTAGCGCATTTGAGTAATCAGTTTAAAAAAATTACGGGCGTTACGCCAACTCATTTTAAACAATTAAAAGAAAATAACAGAGTACAAATTGATGGGTTGTAAAATTTACAAATCATTTCCAAAATTCTACAACAAGTCAAAATAATAGGTCTTGTACCTTTGATTTGTAGAAATGAATCTTTAGTTTAATATTTTAATAATAGAAAAAATGAAAAAATTAATTATCGTACTAAGCGTATTCTTAGCAGTGAATTCAATGGCATCAGCTCAAGAAGCTGTGAAATCTTCCCAAAAGGAAATGCATAAAGAAATGTATACGTGTCCAATGCATCCGGATGAAATGAGCAGTAAAGAAGGAGAGTGCAGTAAGTGCGGAATGAAATTGGTAAAAACATTAAAACACGACACCTCGGGTAAAGGGAGAAAAACAGCAGTAGTATCAAAGTACGTTTGTAAAATGGATGGTACAACTTCTGATAAACCTGGAAAATGTTCTAAATGCGGTATGAAAATGACTCCTGAAAAAGTTGAAAAATCAGCCTATTCTTGTCCAATGCATCCGAAAGAAATGAGTGATAAATCTGGAAAATGTCCTAAATGCGGTATGCAAATGACTCCAACAGAAAGTGATAAAAAAGAAGAGAATCATCAACATTAAAGTTTTTTCAAATCGGTTCTATAAAAATTTATAGAACCGATTTTTTTTAATTCAACATTATGAAACATACCTATACAGTCACCGGAATGTCTTGCGACGGTTGTCGTTCCAAAGTCGAAAAAACATTGAATGCTATCGATGGAATTCAAGCAACAGTTACTTTGGATCCGCCAATGGCAACGATAACAATGGATGAACATATTCCCACTGCTCAATTGCAAGAGGTATTGATAGCCTCCGGAAATTATACAATAGCAATGAATAATGGGGTTGATTCTCATGAAACAACTGAAAAGCCAATCGAGAAATCATGTTGCAGTTCGAATAAACCTCAAGAGAAAACGACAATAACTGTACCCAGTAATGCGCAAGGAAAATACTATTGCCCAATGCATTGTGAGGGCGAAAAAGTCTATGATAAGCCAGGAAGTTGCCCCGTTTGCGGAATGGATTTGGTCAAAGAAGCAGCATTGGCAAGTAGTAAAACAATGTACACTTGTCCCATGCATCCCGAAGTAATCAAAGAAGGTCCAGGTTCTTGCCCTATTTGTGGAATGGATTTAGTGCCAATGGAACCTACCGATTCTGAAGAAAATAAGGTATATAATGACTTGGTGCGTAAAATGAAAATTGCAGTAGTTTTTACAGTTCCAGTGTTCTTAATTGCCATGTCAGAGATGATTCCGAATAATCCATTAATGAAAATGATGGATGCTTCAAAATGGAATTGGGTACAACTCATTTTATCGCTTCCTGTAGTTTTTTATGCGTGCTGGATGTTTTTTGAGCGCGCTTGGAAATCCATCATTACTTGGAATCTCAATATGTTTACCCTTATCGGAATTGGTACAGGAGTGGCGTTTTTATTTAGTTTAATCGGAATGTTTTTCCCAACTATTTTCCCCAATGAATTTAAAACCCATAACGGAACGGTTTCACTCTATTTTGAAGCAACAACAGTCATATTAACTTTGGTTTTATTAGGTCAGTTATTAGAAGCCAGAGCGCACAGTCGAACCAGTGGCGCGATAAAAGAATTGTTGAAATTAGCACCTACCGAAGCCACTTTGGTTATCGACGGAGCTGATAAAGTAATTTCAATTCACGACATCAAAAAAGGAGATTTATTGCGTGTGAAACCTGGAGATAAAATTCCGGTGGATGGAAAAATTACTGATGGAGAAAGTACGATTGATGAATCGATGATTACAGGCGAACCCATTCCCGTTGACAAAAAAATAGGCGACAGCATTAGTTCAGGAACAATCAACGGAAATAAATCCTTTGTGATGATTGCCGAAAAAGTAGGTTCGGAAACCTTGCTTTCGCAAATTGTACAAATGGTGAATACTGCCAGTAGGTCTAAAGCACCAATCCAAAAACTAGCGGATAAAATCGCTAAATATTTTGTGCCAATTGTTGTTTTTGCATCGGTAATCACCTTTTTTGTTTGGGCACGATTTGGACCGGAACCCGCATTGGTTTATGGATTTATTAATGCGATTGCCGTATTAATTATTGCGTGTCCTTGCGCTTTGGGATTAGCGACGCCTATGTCGGTAATGGTTGGTGTGGGGAAAGGCGCACAATCAGGTGTTTTGATAAAAAACGCAGAAGCATTGGAAAATATGAACAAAGTAAATGTTCTGATTACCGATAAAACAGGAACAATTACCGAAGGAAAACCTTCCGTTGAAAAAGTATTTGCAATAAATAATGACGAGGATTCTTTATTGCAAAGTATTGCTTCCTTAAATCAGTACAGCGAACATCCTTTGGCGCAAGCCGTAGTCAATTTTGCGAAAGCGAAAGAAGTTTCATTAATCGAAGTAAAGGATTTTGAAGCGATTTCCGGTAAAGGAGTCATTGGTACAGTTACCAATAAAAAAGTAGCTCTTGGAAATAAAAAATTGATGGAGCAAGTGAATGTTTCAGTTTCTGAAGAATTAGAAAATAAAATCACAGCCGAACAAAAACTAGGAAAAACGGTTTCTTATATTTCAGTGGACGGAATCGCGGTGGGATTTGTATCGATAACCGATGCCATAAAAGCAACAAGTGTCGAAGCGATTAAAGAATTGATACGTCAGGGAGTTGAAGTAATTATGCTTACCGGAGATAATGAAAACACGGCAAAAGCAGTGGCGACACAATTGAATTTAAGTTCGTTTAAAGCGAGTTGCTTGCCCGAAGACAAGCTGAAAGAAATAAAACGATTGCAATCCGAAAGGAAAATTGTGGCTATGGCTGGTGACGGAATCAACGATGCTCCGGCTTTGGCGCAAGCCGACATCGGAATTGCTATGGGAACCGGAACGGATGTCGCTATTGAAAGTGCTAAAATTACTTTGGTAAAAGGTGATTTACAAGGCATCGTCAAAGCGAAAAACTTAAGTCATGTCGTGATGCGAAATATCAAACAAAATTTATTCTTTGCCTTTTTCTATAATGTGTTGGGAATTCCAATTGCCGCAGGTGTTTTGTATCCTTTTTTTGGGGTGTTGCTTTCGCCAATGATTGCGGCTTTGGCCATGAGTTTCAGTTCGGTTTCCGTAATTGTTAATGCGTTGCGATTGCGTGGGTTAAAACTTTAAATAAAAATATTTAAAGTTTCTTATAAAATTAAAAAACATGAAAAGTACTGTACTACTAATTGTATTCCTGATGTTTATTTCTCCTTTTGCAAAAGCAGAAAATAAAAATAGAATTACCATTTCCAGAAAAGCATCCATTCTTCAAACACAGCCTGTAACATACACTTGTGTGATGCACCCGGAAATTCATGCGAATAAACCCGGGAAATGTCCCAAATGTGGGATGGATTTAATCAAAGAAAAAGTTAAACCAGTAAAAAAAGCAGTTGTCAAAAAACAAGCGCCAAAAGCAATTGTTAAAAAGCAAATGCCGTTGCGAACCAGCGTGAATCAAACCAAAGCGGCAAGTGCGGATGCGCATCAAAATCATGGGGCTACTCCTATAGACAGCATCACAGTGAAAGCGGAGCCCGTTAAAAGAACAGCGAAAAATGCACCGCCTAGAACCGTTCGGTATGATTTATATGTTCGCGATACCATTGTCACTTTTGGCGATACGCCTAAAAGAGCAATAGCGGTAAACGGACAAATTCCGATGCCAACGCTCACCTTTACCGAAGGCGATATTGCCGAAATTTATGTGCATAATGAGTTAAATGAAGATACTTCGTTGCACTGGCACGGATTGTTTTTGCCTAATAAAGAAGATGGTGTACCCAATTTGACTCAAATGCCAATCAAACCACATACTACCCATAAATATACGTTCCCAATTATTCAACACGGAACACATTGGTATCACAGTCATACCGGTTTGCAGGAACAGATTGGAATGTATGGTTTGTTTATTATGAACAAAAGAAATGAAGATACCACTTTTAGAGAAGGAATTGATGATTTGCCAACGGTGCCAATTATTCTGAGCGAATGGACGGATATGAAACCGGAAAATGTACATCGGATGTTGCACAATGCGACGGACTGGTTTGCGATTCAAAAAGGAACTACACAAAGTTATGCAGAAGCTATAAAAGCGGGACATTTCAAGACAAAAGTCACCAACGAATGGAAACGAATGAATGCGATGGATGTAAGCGATGTGTATTACAATACGTTTCTGATTAACGGCAAAAATGAAAGTCAACTCTCGCAGTTTAAAGCGGGAGATAAAGTGCGATTGCGGATTGCCAATGGCGGCGCCTCTACCTATTTTTGGCTGACGTATGCCGGTGGGAAAATTACTGTGGTGGCCAGTGATGGAAACGATGTGGAACCAGTTGAAGTGGATCGTTTGATTGTTGCTGTATCCGAAACCTATGATGTTGTTGTGACTATTCCTGCCGAGAAGACCGCTTTTGAATTTTTAGTAACTTCTGAAGATCGAACAAAATCCGCGTCTTTGTATGTTGGGGACGGTGTGAAACAATTGATTTCGCCTTTGCCAAAATTAAAATATTTTGAAGGGATGAAAATGATGAACGGCATGATGAAAATGAATGGCGATTTAGATGATATGGGGATGAAAATGTCGCTGAATCAAATGGATATGAATGTAGTAATGTATCCTGAAATCACGGGGCCGATAGATTCTAAAGAAGAAGGACAACAAGAAGTTGAAATGGATCATTCGTCTCATGATATGGGAAAAATGAAAATGGAGGAAACCGCACCGAAGATGGATGGCATGAAAATGACGGAGGAGGATTATAATAGTAATGCATTATCTGACATTACTACTTTGAACTATGCGATGCTGAAATCACCCACGAAAACAATATTGCCAAAAGACGCACCGGTAAAAGAATTACGATTTGAATTATCAGGAAACATGAATCGCTACGTGTGGAGTCTGGACAATAAAGTAGTTTCGGAAGCCGATAAAATTCTAATTAAAAAAGGAGAGAATGTTCGAATCGTACTATTTAACGGCTCCATGATGCGCCACCCGATGCATTTACACGGACACGATTTTAGAGTGCTGAACGGAAAAGAAGCATACGCACCGCTAAAAAACATCATCGATATTATGCCGATGGAAACCGATACGATTGAGTTTAATGCGAATGTTAAAGGCGATTGGTTTTTTCATTGTCACATTCTCTATCACATGATGGCGGGAATGGGAAGGGTTTTTAGTTATGAAAATCAAGAGCCAAATCCTTTGATTCCAAATCCAAAATTAGCGCAACGCAAATTGTTTGCTGATGATCGCGCTTTTCATTTGATGGCCGAAAATGATTTTGCCACCAATGGAAACGATGGAATGGCAATGTTAGGAAACACGCGTTGGAGTATTGGTACCGAATGGCGTTTGGGTTACAGCGATCATCACGGGTATGAAACCGAAACACACATTGGACGATACATTGGGAAAATGCAATGGCTGATGCCGTTCATAGGTTTTGACTGGCGGTACCGAAAAATGGAAATGGGAGCAATGGAAGAAAATCTTTTTGGTCAAGCCAATACCAAAGATAATCGTGCTGTTTTCAGTGCCGGAGTCGAATATACGTTGCCCATGCTCATAAAAGCGCAAGCAGAAGTATTTACCGACGGGAATTTCAGATTGCAATTTGAACGCATGGATATTCCCGTTTCCAAAAGATTGCGCATGAATTTAATGTGGAATACCGATAATGAATACATGGCCGGTTTGCGGTATATTGTCAAGAGAAATTTTGGAATCACAACGCATTATGACAGTGATATGGGATTTGGTTTTGGATTGAGTTTGAATTATTAAAAACGGAATACTTTGTTTTTGTAATTTTGGGAAAAATATAGTGCTATGGTACAACTTTCAGAAATCTGGATTTATCCTGTAAAATCATTAGGTGGAATTAAATTACAAGAAGCTCAAGTGACCGATCGTGGTTTGGAGCACGATCGCCGTTGGTTGTTGGTTGATGAAAATGGATTGTTTCTGTCGCAAAGGGAACATCCGGAATTAGCTCTTTTTCAACCTGAAATTAAAGAGGATTTTCTGAATATTACACATCGGGTGCAATTAGAAACGATACAATTTCCGCTGCAGCACTCTTTTTCGGAAATCGAAACTAAAATTGATGTGATGGTTTGGGAGGACTCCATTCAGGCGTATGAAGTCGATTCGGTTATTTCAGATTGGTTTTCCCGAATATTGGGATTTTCGGCTCGTTTGGTCTACATGCCCGAGGAAAGTCATCGAAAAGTAGAGGCTAAATATGCCGTTACGGAAGCTGATATTAATTCTTTTTCGGATGGCTATCCTTTTTTGTTGATTGGTCAATCGTCATTGGATGATTTGAATTCGCGTATGAAGGAAGCATTGCCTATGAATCGGTTTCGACCTAATTTTGTTTGTACAGGCGGTGACGCTTATGAAGAGGAATCTTGGAAAGAATTTACAATAGGTGAACTAACTTTTTTTGGCGTAAAACCTTGCGGAAGATGCGTAATGACAACTATTGACCAAGAAAAAGGAGTGACCTCAGGAAAAGATCCTTTACGGACTTTGGCAAAATACAGGACAGTGGGAAATAATGTGTTGTTTGGGCAAAACTTGATAGGTTCTGGAACCGGTCTTGTTACTGTTGGTGATGCTATTGCCGTTTTGATTTCGATCTAAGTTCCATTTTCGCTTCGCGAGTGTTTTATCAGTTGGCGAAGTTTCCCGATTTCTTGCTTAAATTTATTACTTATTGAAATAGCTAAAAAGTCGGGAGACTCCGTAGTGCAACCCGACTTTTAATACTATTCTCGTTTATAGTTGTGTGTTGCAACGTATGTACAGGCAATCAAATCAATCTTTTTTATGTTGTTCCGTGTGATTTTGATTTCCGTTAATCGTATTGTCTCCCACATTCATTCCGTTTGACATCCCGATCATAAAGGCAGTAATAATTAGCATAATTTTTCTTTTTGCCCAAAGAATAGGGCGTTTAGATTGCTCTAAACGGGTTTTATGGTTGTGTTTATACATTTTGTAAATGATAAATGATTAGACATTTGGTATCCTCTTTATGCATGGAATTGCATAAATGCGTAGAAATAAATTTCTAGGCTGTGTATAAACCTTTATAGGAATTTCGGGAAGTAATCATCTCATTTATAAAAATGTATTGAGATGCAAATGAACATATTTTTTGATAAAGCTGCGTTTGTAATTTTAGAAGAACTGGAATTTGAAGAGCGTAACTATCTTGAAATTGGAGATAAATTAAGTGAAATAGGAATGCCGTTTTTTCAGACGAATTTACCTGATGGAACACGTATAATTTTGAACGCTTATAGTTTAATTCTCTTCTTAGAATTACGTTCGAGAATTGGTAATAATCTGCCGAATTTGATGGAGAATCTAAAGCACCATCATTCACCATCAGGCCAAAAGCCAGAAAGAGGGAAAGAAGATATTTTAAATACTTTGTCAATTTATTTAATTTGAATTATCAATTTGTGTAAAGCTACTAGGTTTTTGTGGCTAAAATACCATTTATTTTTGGATTAACGTTATTGTATAAATTCATGCTGTCTAGTTACAAATCCGATTTCATGGTTTTTATACTGTGCAAAGTCTCCCGACTTTGTACCAAATCCTTTCTGCCGTTAGCACTTCATATTCACATTATTATTAGCTCATTACTGTGGACGCAAAGAGACGATTGCGCAGCTTGTTTATTGGAAATGTGTGAATTATACAATTATTGCCAAAAATTGTATTACATTTTTACAAATGTATAGGGTTATTTTTGCTTCTTAGTAACAAATTATTTGAATCATCATTTAAAATTATTTTATATGAATAACCCCTCAGCACCAAAGAAAATAACCTGGATTATAGGGTTGATTTGTGGTATACTTGGAATTATTGGACATTTCACACATGTTCAAATTTTAACAGAACATAATTACACACTATTGCTTGTTGGTTTCTTTGTTTTGGCAGTAGGAACAACTGTAAAAGGAGTTTAAATAATTAGAAATTATGTTAGGATGAGAAACAAAGCTCAACAATTAAATGGTTTACAGATCATTGCTTAAAGTGGAAATTAATCTGTCTTCTCAGCGCAGGATTTTTAGAATTAAATACAAGTATTAATATAAAAACATATAATAATGTCAGAAAAAAACAAAAAACAATTTGGTGTCTGGATGGATTCACATCATGCAACTATTGTAGGAAGAGAAAATATAGATTCAGGGGAGTTCGTAATATTAGGTCACGAAAAAGTTGACGGACAAGGTCGTAATTCAAGCGAAAATGCAGCAAACAATGCTGAAAGAGATTTACTTCATAAACTATTCAAAAACATTACTACTCATATGCAAAATGTTGATGAATTGCATGTGACAGGAACTGGTACTGCTCAAGAACAATTTATTAAATATTTGAATGAGACTCCACAATATAAAAATGTTGAGACTAAAGAAAGTACTTCTAATAAAATGGATGATGAAAGTTTAATTGAATATGTGGCTGCACAGTTCAACTAATCGCTTTAAAAAAAGCTATTTTTTATTGGTTAAATGAACTGCCTCCAAAAAAGTCAAAAGCTTTTTGGAGGCATTTTTATGTAGAGAAAAGTCAGAGACGTTTGCGCAGCTTATACGATAAATTTATTCTTTGAATGAACACTTTGCAGAGCTAGGCTTTATTTTCCACACATCATTTGATATCTTTTCTTTGCTGTATTTTCATTAAGATGATTTGGAAATCCATTTAAAATCTTTTCATATTCTTCGTTTCCAATCACTTTACATATGTATGCTTCATGAACAAAATTGACATAATTTACGATATTACTTAAGCATTCATGAAAAGTTTTAAAATCAATTTTTGCATTTATAAACGTTTCAACATCATGATAATTTGCTTTAATTCTTAAACGATACATTATATTTAATACGGTTGTTTCTGGGATTGTTTGATAAATTAAATTCCAATGTTGTTTGCTAAAAGATTTTCTAAATTCGCCTTTTTTATTCACAAACTTTGGGTCTTTATTCGCTTTTAGCTTTTCTCTTTTTGTATCAGCATTTTTTCTTCTTGTTGATTTCAAAAATGAAGCAATTTGAGTTTGAGCCTCATCCAAAGAATTTATCTTTGATAAAACACTATGGTCTTTTAGAAATTTTTTAAACTCTTCTAAACCAATATATTCAAATTGCTCATGAAGACCTTTGCAGTAGAAACTCATAACTTTTGGATAATGACCGTCTTTCACAGAATTTCCAAATACCTTTATGGATTTTTCATGCTGTTCATTTGCAATGCCTTGTGTTTCATGAAAAGCAGTCATACAAAGATATATTGAGTAATATGCTTGTGGAAAAGTCCAATGCATTGCAAATTTATAATAATCATTATTGTCAACTAATGATGAAAGGGAGAAAGCATATTCTGTACTCCATGAATTCCATAGTAATTTGCGAACTTGATCTAATTCAAATTCTGGATTTTTTAGAGTGAGTTTATTGTAATAGTCTATTTTTTTTAATGAGTATTTTTCCTCATTATAATCAAAGTGATAAGAAATTGAGAAGAAGTGATTAAAGAATACTTGTGAAGGGATTGCTTTTTTTCTAGCCTCTTCTTCTTGTTGTTTTAATTTTCCAAATATTCTCATAGTTTTTTAAGCTTACTGATAACGTTCTGGTATTATAGCGGGTTTGGGACTAAATTAAGCCACTTGCCCAAATCAATTGTAGCAAGTGTTGGAGATAGTTTTATTTTATCAATTGATTTTCGAAAGCGTACATGACTCCTTTATCCGTAACTTGTATATAGTTATTTCCTGAAAGCCATTTGACATATCCTAAATTTTCCAATTTCGTTCCTATTACTCGAAACATAATTTTTGAAACGTCTAATTGACTTGCAATATTACTTGAATTAACAAAGTCACCAACACCTTGAGATTGAGCTATTTCCCGCAAAGCATCATGTAGTAATTTTATGTCTCCATCAAGGCTTTCCTTTGCGACTGGCAAAAAAGGATTATTACCTACTGGTGGTTTTTCAAATAATGGTGTATTGTGTATGTTTCTAACTATATCATCATAATTATATTCAAAATCATCATTTTTAGAGAAATTTATATACAACTTGCTTTTTAAAAATGTCGGTAAATTAATTTCTCCCTTTTGTCTAATAATAGGGATGACTTTATTTTCATCAATTCTTTTTAAAAGATTAGAAGTAATAATCATCTTTTCATATCCCACTCCGCCTTCACCATTATTAGCTTTTTCTACATAACGTTCAGTGCACACCATAACTATTTTATCTGCAAGTGCCAAGTTAGTTTCCATAAAATGTGGAACATCATCTCCAGCTTTCAATTCAAATTGGTCGATGATTGCATCAATACCATTATTTCGGAATCGTATAGCCAATTCTAACACCCATTTTTTGTGATCTTGTGAGTCATGTGAATATGATATAAAAACTTTTGGAACTCTTATGCTCATGATTATTAATTTAATGTTTCTTTTATGGAAAAATTATCGCCAACTTGTTTATATGTCTGACAAAATAACACAAAGCGACCCAAATTTTGGTAGATAGATATGATAATTATCACACAATATTTATTTTCAAATATATAAATAAATTATTACAAAATATTAACGCAACTTTATATTGTCGTATACCTCGACCCGCGTGAAGGATGGCAGTGAAAATCCTTTTATGAAGCGAAGCGCAATAAAAGATTGTAACGTACAGCCTGACCCGCAGTTTTTACGGAGGGACACGCCCAAATTATTTTCCTTTTCAGACCCGTGATTTTGTCAAATAACTGCCTAAAATTCAATCCCGAAGGTTCGGCACTAAAAAGCTTGTTTGGGTTGGAAAAATTTTATAATTTTGCAGTCCAATTTTATTATGTAAATTAAAGAAGAAGATGGATATTAAAAGAGTAGCAACAGACGCTGTAACTGAGACAATTGTAATGACAGTTGTTCAAATGGATTACAAAGGGCAAGTAGCAAAAAGAATAAACGAAAAAATGCCTTTGGCAACTGTTAAAGGATTTAGAAAAGGGGCTGTGCCTAAAGATCTTGTTGAAAAACAATACGGTAAAGGGATTAAACAAGAAGAAGTTCAGAAAGTGGTGGATTTAGCTTTAGAGCGTTTCGTACAATCGGAAAGATTAAACCTTCTTGGAACGCCACTTGCTAAAGTAAACGAAGATTTTTCTTGGGATACTGAAGAATTGGTTTTTGAATATGAAATTGGTTTAGTGCCAAACTTCGAATTGGATCTGGAAGCTAAAAACGACATCGTTAAATATGTAGTTTCTGCTGATGATAAATTAATCGAAGGTCAAGTAGAACGCATCCAAAAACAATTTGGAACTGCAATTCCTCAAGAAGTTGTTGCTGCAGATTCAGATGTAACAGGAACGTTCACAAACGAAGAAAAAGGAATTAATAACGCTACCACTATTGCTGCGGATCTTTTCAAAGACAAAGCGACTTTTGATTTATTCATTGGTAAAAAAGTAGGGGATGTAGTGACTGTAAACACTAAAGGTTTATTTGAAGACGATCATCAATTGATGGATGTTATGAAAGTAAGTCATGATGACGTTCACGGATTAGAAGTTAATGTAGATTTTACAATTGAAGCGATCAATACAGCTGAATTGGCTGAATTGAACCAAGAATTGTTTGATAAACTTTTTGGAGCAGGAACTGTTGCTTCACTTGAAGAATTGAAAGCAAAAATCAAGGAAGACGCTGAAAATCAATTTGCACAACAAGCGGATCAAAAATTATTGGCTGATGTTCAGGATTTCTTGATCGAAAACACAAAATTCGACTTGCCATCTGAATTCTTGAAAAAATGGTTGCAAACTGTAGGAGAGAAAAAATTGTCTCCTGAAGAAGCTGAAGTAGAATATACAAGATCAGAAAGAGGATTGCGTTTTCAGTTGATCGAAGGTAGAGCAATGGCTTCAAGCGACATCAAAATAACTTTTGAAGACTTGAAAACATTCACGACAAAAAATATCAAACAACAAATGGCGCAATTCGGGCAAACGAATCCTACTGACGAAGAAGTTCAAGGAATTGTTGCAAGAGTTTTGTCTAACCAAGACGAAGTAAAAAGACTTTCGGACCAAGTTGTTGCGGAGAAATTATTGGAATTGTTCAAAGAGAAAGCAAATCCTACTACTAAAGAAGTAACGTACGACGAATTTATTGCCGCTTCATACGGAGAATAATTTCTAAAAAAATAAGTATATTTGAGCGTCAAAAGAATAATTTTTTTGGCGCTCTTTTATTTGAATTAATTTCAGGAGCCAATCCAGCTATACGTTACAAGTTTTTTCATTGCTGCCTTTTTTGTAAGGTAAAATAAGAGCTTCCTTTGGTCGCTTTTTTTTGCCAACAAAAAAATGCCAGCCATTTCAAAAAGCTTTTCACTGCAAACGAAGTTCACTGAACTCCGCTTAAAATAGAAGACAGGTGAAGTAATCTGGGCTAAAAATAAGACATATTGACATCATTTATAAAGAGGTATGACCTTTGCATTAAATGGAACTCAAGATAATAACGTAAAACTTAGAACAAAAAAATATGAACTACGGTAAAGAATTTAAAAAATTTGCGACAAAGGACCACGGCGTAAACTCTATGTACTACGATAAAATCGTAGGCGCAATGACTCCTAAAAACATGACTCCCTATATCATCGAAGAGCGTCAGTTGAATATTTCGCAATTAGACGTTTTCTCCAGGCTGATGATGGACCGAATTATATTCCTTGGAACAGGAATTGACGACCAAATAGCAAATATCGTTCAAGCACAGTTATTGTTCCTTGAAAGTGCTGATGCTTCAAAAGACATTCAGATTTATTTGAATTCTCCTGGAGGAAGCGTTTACGCTGGATTGGGAATTTATGACACGATGCAATACATCAAACCAGATGTAGCCACTATTTGTACCGGAATGGCAGCTTCTATGGGAGCGGTGCTGTTGTGTGCAGGTGCTGCAGGAAAACGTTCGGCTCTGCCACATTCAAGAGTAATGATTCACCAACCATCAGGCGGAGCGCAAGGAGTTGCAACAGATATGGAAATCAACTTACGCGAAATGTTGAAACTGAAAGATGAGTTGTACAAAATTATTTCGCATCATTCCGGACAAACTTTCGAGAAAGTACATACGGACAGCGAGCGTGATTATTGGATGATTGCCGAAGAAGCAAAAGCATACGGAATGATTGATGAAGTTTTAGTAAGAGGATAAATTTAGTTACAAGTTTAAGGTTTAAAGTTTAAGGTTTCTGTGGGAACTTTAAACTTTAAACTTCTTAAGCTTTAAACAAAAAAAGAATGGCAAAAGTAGTATTAGAGTGTTCGTTTTGTGGAAGAAAGAAGCCAGAAACCAATTTGTTGATTGCTGGTATCAATGCACATATTTGTGATAAATGTATCGAACAAGCACATGGAATTGTTTTAGAGGAATTAAAATCCGGCGGAAGTTCAAAACTGGTTGGAGATTTGATTTTGAAGAAACCAAAAGAAATCAGGGCGTTCTTGGATCAATATGTAATTGGACAGGATCAAACTAAAAAAGTAATGTCGGTTGCAGTTTACAATCACTACAAGCGTTTGATGCAACAGCAATTAGACGATGAGGTTGAGATTGAAAAAAGCAACATCATCATGGTGGGACAAACAGGAACAGGAAAAACATTGGTGGCTAAAACCATTGCAAAAATGTTGGATGTGCCTTTGGCTATTGTTGATGCGACTGTTTTAACAGAAGCAGGTTATGTTGGGGAAGATGTCGAAAGTATTTTGACGCGTCTTTTGCAAGCTGCGGATTATGATGTTGCCAAAGCGGAACGCGGAATTGTATTCATTGATGAAATAGATAAAATTGCACGTAAAAGTGACAATCCGTCTATTACGCGTGACGTTTCTGGGGAAGGTGTGCAACAAGCATTATTGAAATTATTGGAAGGAACTGTTGTGAATGTGCCACCAAAAGGAGGACGTAAGCACCCAGACCAAAAATTTGTTGAAGTCAATACACAAAACATTTTGTTTATAGCCGGTGGTGCTTTTGATGGAATCGAAAGAATTATTTCGAAACGATTAAACCGTCAAGCTGTTGGTTATTCTACTTCTAAAAATGTGGACAATATTGACAAAGACAATTTGTTGCAATACATTATTCCAAAAGACATCAAAGATTTTGGATTGATTCCGGAGATTATTGGTCGTTTGCCCGTATTGACACACATGGATCCTTTAGACAGAGAAACCTTGCGTGCGATTTTGACACAACCTAAAAATGCGTTAATCAAGCAATACGAAAAATTGTTTTTGATGGATGATGTTGAATTCACCATTACAAACGAAGCATTGGATTTTATTGTTGATAAAGCTTTGGAATATAAATTAGGTGCTCGTGGATTGCGTTCTTTATGTGAAGCTATCTTAACCGATGCGATGTATGAATTGCCAAGTTCTGATGATAAAATATTAGAAATTGACGTGGATTATGCAAAAGAAACGTTGAATAAAAACTTATTGAAACGTTTGGAGATTGCATCTTAAAGTTTTAAGAAAAATAACTTTGTCAAAGTTTTAAACCTTGACAAAGGATAGTACTAAACCTGTTCATTTTATTTGAACAGGTTTTTTTATGGATTATTTTCTGCTAATTTTTTAAAGTGATATTTTCGATTATAAAAACAGATCTGATTTTAAATAATGTGTAAATTTATAGTTGAAAATTTGGCTCCGAAGTAGAAAATCCAGAAGCATTGCAACAACAAGGTTGGCAGGCAATTTTGGATAATTTTTAAAAAATAGGTCTAAGGTTTTAAATCTAAAATATAGAAAAAGATGATAAAAAAAGTCTGGCTTAATCTAGCCGTTAAAAATATTGAAATTTCGAAAAAATTCTTTCTTGAAATTGGTTTTTCATTTAATGGGCAGTACGATACGTCGCATTCAACATGCCTGTTAGTTGGAGAAACTAATTTTGGGGTCATGCTTTTTGAAGAAAATCAATTTGCAAGCTGTATTCAAAATAAGGTTACAGATACTACTGTAAGCTCAGAAATTCTAATTTCTATTGATGCAGAAAGTAAAGAAGAAGTGGATGAATTCGCGAAGAAAGTAGAAGAAGCCGGAGGTACAGTTTTCGCTAAACCAGCCGAAAATCAAGGTTGGATGTACGGTTGTGGTTTTGCAGACCTAGACGGACATCGCTGGAATATGTTATATATGGATTTTAGTAAAGTACCAAAACTATAGTTTTAAGTTAATCTAAAAAAACACAAAATGACAACACTGGAATTTAAAATCGAGATAAAAACTCCAAAAGAAAAAGTTTGGGACGTTTTATGGAATGAAGAAACATACAAACAATGGACATCTGTTTTTTGTGAAGGGAGTTATGCGGTAAGCGATTGGAAAGAAGGCAGTAAAATTCATTTTTTATCTCCAAATGGGGACGGAATGAATAGCATTATTTACAAGAAAATTGATAATGAATACATCGCTTTTAAACATTTGAGTGAAATCAAAAACTTTAAGGCAATGCCTGTTGATGATGCAATTCAAGAATGGGCTGGTGCTATGGAAACCTATCAATTAACTGAAAATAATGGTCAGACTGTTTTAGAAGCTAAAATGGATTCAGTTGAAAAATATGTCGATTATTTCAAAACTACCTTACCAAAAGGCTTAGATTTAGTCAAGAAACTTTCTGAAGAAAAATAAAATATTAATCTTAAAATAGCATTATGGCATCAATTAATCCGTATTTAATTTTTAATGGAAATTGCGAAGAAGCATTCCTATTCTATCAATCTGTATTTGGTGGGGAGTTCCCTTATATTGGAAAGTTTAAAGATATGCCGCCGGCAGAAGGGAATCCCGTGCTTTCTGAAGCAGATGGAAATAAAATCATGCATGTTACATTGCCAATAGGTAATGGATCTGTATTAATGGGAAGCGATAGCAATTCAGCAAGTGGGGAAGTTGCTTTTGGACAAAACGTTTCACTTTCAATCAATGCTCAGAGTAAAGAAGAAGCTAATAAATTGTTTAACGGACTGTCGGCAGGAGGAACGATAACGATGCCAATGAATCAAACCTTTTGGGGTGCTTATTTTGGAATGTTTGTAGATAAATTCGGAATCAGTTGGATGATAAATTTTGATGAAAATGAAAAATAATTAGCATTGAAAAGCTTGAAGATTGCTTAGTAAAGTTTGTATTTTTCTCATAAATATAAACCTGTTCATTCATTTGGACAGTTTTTTTTATGGGGAATTTAAACTATTTGTTATTGTTTAAAAAAACAAACATTATTCTTTTTTATCACCATTAGAATGCCGATTTTTGTCCATTGTAAATCAATAGTAATAAAAATGGCAGTAGAAGATAAAGAGATTATTTTATTAAAAGTTTCTGGTCAGGATAAACCTGGAGTAACAGCTGGTTTAACATCCATATTAGCGACTTATGATGCCATTATTTTAGATATTGGTCAAGCCGATATCCATGATACGCTATCTTTGGGTATTTTATTTGAAATACAAGCAGGGTCTAGTTCGGCGCCTGTTTTGAAAGATTTATTGTTCAAAGCCTATGAATTGGGGATTAAAGTTAACTTTATTCCAATTTCTATTCCGGATTACGAAATTTGGGTTAAAGCACAGCGCAAACAACGCTACATCATCAATGTTTTGGGAGAAACATTGACAGCTGTACAATTGGCGGCTGTGACCAAAATAATGTCGGACCAAAATTTGAATATAGATTCTATAATAAGATTAACTGGTAGAATTTCTGTGGTTGAAAAAGAAGAATATCCTCGTTCCTGCGTACAACTATCAGTAACGGGTAATATTGTCGATAAAACGTCGATGACTGCTAGTTTTATGGAAATTTCTAGAACTTTAGATGTGGATATCTCTTTTCAAGAAGACAATATGTATAGAAGAAACAGACGTTTGGTGTGTTTTGATATGGATTCTACCTTAATTCAAACGGAAGTAATTGATGAATTAGCTGAATTAGCGGGTGTAGGCGAACAAGTTAGAGCCATTACTGAATCGGCTATGAATGGCGAAATTGATTTTAGTGAAAGTTTTAAACAACGTATGGCTTTGTTAGAAGGCCTAAGTGAAGATGTGCTACAAACAGTTGCTGAAAATCTTCCTATAACACAAGGAGCGCATCGCTTGATGAAAGCCTTAAAATATTACGGATATAAAACCGCTATTTTATCGGGTGGATTCACCTACTTTGGTCATTATTTACAAAAGGAATTAGGGATTGATTACGTTCATGCCAATGAATTGGAGATTAAAGACGGTAAATTGACCGGTAAATATTTGGGTGAAATTGTTGATGGACAAAAGAAAGCCGAATATCTAAAAGCTATTGCGGAAAAAGAAGGCATAAATATCAATCAAACTATTGCTGTGGGTGATGGTGCAAATGATTTACCTATGTTGAACCTGGCCGGTTTAGGAATTGCTTTTCATGCCAAACCAACAGTCAAAGAAAATGCAGCTACTTCAATCTCTAGCCTGGGTCTCGACGGTGTTTTATACCTGTTAGGCTATCACGACAGGCATATTGATATGATGGATGAGGAATAAGTGCAAATGATAATACATAAAAAAGGCTGTCTTAAAAGTAATTTTTGGACAGTCTTTTTTATGCCTTAATGATAGATACTTTTTTAGGTTTTTCCAATGTTTGTTTTTCGGGAGATTTACAAATTCCTCTGGCTCCACAACGCATTCTGTGTGGTCCGCAGGAACACAAAAAAATTACCGTTATCAAGATGTAAAAGATATTTTTCATCTTCCCGTTTTTTTAAGCTGTTCGAAACTGCATGCTTTTCAATTGCTCCAGATAATCTCTTTGGTTTGATAATCTTGGAATTTTATGTTGCCCGCCCAGTTTATTTTTCCCTTTTAACCAGTCATAAAACAAATTTTTTCGGGCTACATTAATTACTAATTGATTCAATGTCATATTGTTGTAGCGTTTTGCTTCGTAATCAGAATTTAAGGATTGTATGGACTCGTCCAATACTTTCTGAAATTGGGATATATCAGCTGGATTATCTTTAAATTCAATCATCCATTCATGGGCGCCTTTTTCTTTACCATTCATAAATACTGGAGCAACAGTATAATCAACTACTTCCATTTGCGTTATTTTACAGGCTTTGGCAATAGCCTGATCCGTATTTTCAACCATCAATTCTTCGCCAAAAACATTGATATGATGTTTGGTTCTACCAGTGACCCGAATTCTATAGGGATTTAATGAGGTGAAACGTACGGTGTCGCCTATCAAATAGCGCCATAAACCAGAATTGGTAGTAATCACTAATGCATAGTTTTTGAAAAGTTCTACATCGGCCAAACGAATTACTTTTTGATCTGGTGTGCCAAAAGTATCCATTGGAATAAATTCATAGAAAATTCCGTAATCCAGCATTAATAATAAATCACTGGAATAATTTAAATCCTGAATGGCAAAAAATCCCTCGGAGGCATTGTATATTTCGTAATATTTAAAATCTTTTTTCGGGAGTATTTTTTTATACTGTTCTCGATAGGGCTCAAAATTTACACCGCCGTGAAAGTACACTTCGAGATTGGGCCAGATTTCAAATAAATTTCCTTTCCCAGCTTCTTCCAGCATTTTATTCATTAAAACTAACATCCACGAAGGAACTCCTGCAAAACTGGTTACATTTTCGTTTTTCGTTTCGTTTATAATCGCTGCGATTTTTGTTTCCCATTCACTCATTAGGGAAATTTTGCTGCTTGGCGTGCTGCTAAACTCAGCCCAAATAGGCATATTTTCGATTAATATCGCAGACAAGTCTCCAAAAAACGTATTGTTGTCTTCATAGATTTGTGAGCTTCCGCCAAGACGCAGACTTTTTCCAAGAAAGAGTTCTGATTCTTCGTTGTTATTTAAATACAAACACAACAAATCCTTACTTCCTTTATAATGACAATCTTCCAGCGCTTCATTGCTTACCGGAATAAATTTACTTTTGGCATTCGTTGTTCCGCTGGATTTTGCAAACCATTTTATAGGGGCTTCCCAAAAAACATTTTGTTCACCTTTACGAGTTCGCTCAATCAGCGGCTGTAATTCTTCATAAGTAGAAATAGGAATTCGATCAGCAAAAGTTGCATAGGAATTTATCGAAGCATAATCATATTCTTTGCCTAAAACAGTATTTTTGGATGACTGAATTAAATTCATAAGCAATTCTTCCTGAACCTCGTTCGGGTATTTTAAAAAAAGTTCAATCTGATGGATGCGTTGTTTCAGAACCCAAGAGGCAAACGAATTGATTATGGTTAGTGGCATTTTTTAATTATGAATTATGAATTACGAATTATAACTTTACCAAAAATAACAAAATTTGTTTAACTTGATGTGTTAAACCTGAAACTTTAAATAGAATGACTTACGAAGGTGTACTTACAAAAATGCAGACTGAATTTGGAAACCCAATTCAATATTATTTAGTTTTTGAGAATAGTTTTTTGAATGTGAATCAGTTGCTGAATAAAAATCTTGAAATTAATTTTGTGGGATACCAATGTTTGAATTGTGGAAAGAAGAAAAAGATATTCCGTCAAGGATTTTGTTACGATTGTTTCTATTCTAGTGCTGCTGTAGGAGATTGGATTATGAAACCTGAATTGAGTACGGCACATCTTGGAATTCAGGATAGGGATTTAGTTTATGAAGAAAAAGTACAGCTGCAACCGCATATTGTATATTTGGCTTTGTCAAGCGAAGTAAAAGTAGGGGTGACCAGAAAAACACAAGTGCCAACCCGATGGATTGATCAAGGCGCTACCCAAGCGATTTCTATTGTTGAAGTTCCCAATCGATATTTAGCGGGGATTACTGAGGTAGCTTTGAAAAACCATTACGCGGATAAAACAAATTGGCGCAAAATGTTGACCAATAATGTCGAACAAATCGATTTAATTGCTGAAAGATTGAAAGTGGAGAATTTAATTCCAACAGAAGTTCAGGAGTATTTTTATTCGCAAAAAAATGATTTATACGAAATGCATTATCCCGTTTTACACTATCCAAATAAAGTAAATAGTCTGAGTTTAGATAAAACACCTAAGTTTCAAGGAAAACTCACTGGAATAAAAGGGCAATACCTTCTTTTTGACGATGGGACAGTTTTCAATATCCGCGGTTCTGAAGGATATGTGGTGACGATTAATGTATAAAAAAAAGCCTAAAAGTATTGAAACTTTTAGGCTTTTTTTAGTCTATAAAATAGTTTAAGGCGTCGTCTTAGGCTCTTCTGCTTTTTTCTTTTTATTAAACAATCCATTTAATAAATCGGTTGCTTTTGTTTTTACAGCATTCGTAGTTTCTTCCTTTGTTGAAGGAGTTGCTGTTTTTGTAGTATCGTTTGGTTTCTTGTTTTTATTGATATAATCAGTTAAAGCCGAAGTCCCTTGTTTTACTAATCGTTCTTTTTGTTGATTCACTAACTGAGTTGTTAACTTGGTAACGGCACTATTTATATCAGTTGATATTTTTGGATTGGTGAAGTTTCCGGTTAAAATGGCATTTATAGGGAAGTTTTCCAATTTAGCAGCATCAGCAGGAGACAATTTAGCAATTAATGCATTGGCTTCTGAACCCAGATATTTAGCCGGAACATCAAATTTGATATTGTAATTCATACTTTGGTCAAAACCATGAGAACCGCCAATTGTTGCTTTAATATCTTGGTATTTGATGTTAAATGGTTTTACATTCACTTTTCCGTCTTTGAAAGTGATGGCCGCTTTCAAATCATTCAAATTAATTTTACTTACATCAATGAACTTCAGATTAGAGCCCAAAGCCGTTAACAAAGTAGAATTACTCGAATTTATAGTGGTTGAAAGCAACTGGCCCAATAAATCTCCAGTCAGTGTTTTCAAATCAGGAGTTAGTTCTGTTGCATCAAGATTTCCATTCAATTTGATGTTTGAATTTAACTTCCCGTTGATGATTCCGGCAATTGGCGCAATTTTTTTCAATATATCAAGTTGAGTGAACGATTGTGCAATATCGACTTGATTTAATTTTAAATCCATATTGAAAACTGGCGTTTTTCCTTTTGTGGAAACAGCTCCATTTACTCCAATTGTTCCTCCAAAAATTGAAGTTTTTACGTTTTCCAAAGTTACTTTTTCATCCTTTACTATCAGTTTTCCCGAAACGTCTTTTAAGGTCAAATTATCATATAAAACCGTAGTCGCTTTTGCGGTAAGCGTACAATTTAAGAAAGCTGGAATCTTCATTGCTTCCACTTTTTTAGTTTGCTTCGCCTGTTCGCTGTCACTCGGGTCAGTTTTAGTTTTTTCACCGGTTGTCATGAAATCATCTACGGCTAATTGTTTGGAATTCATGTTGAAGTTCCCTTTCAATTCTTGGTTTTTAAAAATAAATCCGTAAAAATTTTCTAAAACTCCCGTTACGCTAATGTCGCTTTTTCCAGTTGTTGCATTAAGCTCTTTCAAATTGACCTGACTCGGATTAAACTGGACTAAGGCATTGCTAATGTTCATCGTTTTACCGTTTTCATCCACATAGTTAAAACCAGACAAACTCATCGTTCCTGAATTATTAATATTTTGATACTGACTTTTCTCTACGGATTGCATGTCAAATTTTGTCGTTACATCTGCTTTTAAAATACCTGATAAATGTTTGTCTAACTTTACAGGATATGCTTTGGAAAGATTGGCCAAGTTGATGGTTCCTTTTAAAGCCGCATCGACAATTGCATTTTGGGTTATATTTTTGATATTGGCTTTAGCATTGAAAACATCCTGATCTATTTTGAAAGAAAGTTTGTCAAGGTTGACATACGTATCGTTCAGAATTCCTGTTTCATTAATGATTTTAGTGTCAATAACTATATTTTGAACCGATTTCGGTAAATTAGGATATTTAAATGAAGCATTGTTTGATGCAATTTTAATGTTGAATTTCGGAACAGTTGTATCAGAATATAATCCTTTTGCAAAACCCATAACTGTGAAATCACCAGTTGTTTTCACATTGTCCAAACTTGCCGCATAAGCCGCTGGGATAACTCCCAAGAAATTTTTGAAAGAAGAAGTTGGCGTTTTGAATTTCAAATCATATTGTTGACCCGCTTCAACCATTTGAATGAACCCATCAAATTCTAACGGTAATTGATTGATTAACGCTTTGTTTTGTTTGAATGTGTATTTACTTTTTTCTAAATCAATACCCAAAACGGCATCTAAAGTCAAAGCGACATCTTTCATATAATTGACTTTATCCATGTCTAGCGTGACTTTTGCTGTTGACTGGGTAACCAAATCCAATTTTTTTGCGGCAAAATCTCCGGTTCCTTCATGGTTTAAACTATCAATTACCATTTTTATTTTTGAACTTTCGTCAAAATATTTGAATTTGAAATTCTCGATTTTATAATTCTGAATTTTTAATGACAAAGGGCTGCTTTTACCCTCATCTTTAGTGTTTTTATCTTTCAGGGCAATGTCATAATTCCCAATCCCGTCTTTATTGAATATGATATTGATTAACCCGTTTTTTGAAGTTACTCCGTCAATATTCATTGCTTCGTTCTTGCCTTTAAAAAGTTCTTTTATGGACATCTTTAAATTCAATTCACCTAATGAAACTAACGTATCACCTTCAAAAGGAGCTTTGTTGATAATGACTAACTTATCCAAAGTCACATTCGCGTTTGGAAAATTTTTGAATAAACTCAAATCGGCATCTGCAAAAGTGACTTTGGCATCTACTTTTTCATTGATAGCTGCGGCAATTTTGGCTTTTATTTGATCTTTAAAAAAATAGGGTATAGCAAATAAAGATAATGCAAGTAGGACAATTAGAATCCCAATGATTTTTAAAATTTTCTTTAGCATAATTTGTTTTCTTAAGAATTTATAAGTTTAGCAAAAACCCTGCCTGACTTCTTACAAAAATAGCGATTATAGTTTATGACATTTGTAATGTTTTCATAAATAACGAAATACACCCTTTTTTCTTTGTAAAAAAATCCGTTTAAGTTTACTTAAACGGATTTTCTATCAGATGTTGTAAGGATTTTATTTGATGTTAATTTCAAAAGGCATCATGGCTTGAACTCCTTTTTGAGCTTGTAATCTTTTTATTTCTTCGATGATTTTATAGTTTTCTTCACCAATTTCTTCCTTGATAAAAGATTCTTTAGACTTACCAAATGGCAGATTAGCTAAAAGATCATTAAAGTCTTTTTCGTATTCAGGATAGTTTTGTGTCGAGTAAGTGTTTGTTTTTGCCAAAGCAGCAGCTTCGTGTATAGCATCATTCAAACCTCCAATTTTATCTACAAGTCCAATTTTGACTGCCTCGGAACCAGCCCAAACTCTTCCTTGTGCGATAGCATCCACTTGCGTAAAAGTCATTTTTCTTCCTTGTGCCACATGCGTAACAAAAGTTTTATAAATGTGTTCAATCTCTTCAAGTGTAACTGCTTTTAGTTTTTCATCCAATGGGACAAAAGGACTGTATCTCGCAGCGTTTTCATGTGTTTTTACTTGTTCTACATTTATCCCGATTTTCTTTGTCAATTGACTGAAATTAGGTAATATCCCAAAAACACCTATTGAACCGGTAATAGTATTGTTTTCGGCAAAAATTTTATTCGCGTTACAAGCAATATAATACCCTCCTGAAGCCGCATAATTTCCCATCGAAACGACCACTGGCTTCACTTTTTTGGTTAATTCAACTTCTCTCCAAATCAAATCGGATGTTAAAGCACTTCCACCAGGGCTATTAATTCTAAGAACAATGGCTTTTATGTTCTTGTCTTTTCTCGCTTCTTGTAATGAACGGCGCATCGATCCTTCTCCTATAACATCTACATCACCTTCCCCGCTACGAATTTCGCCTTGAGCATAAATAATGGCAATTTTATCATTAGCATCAGTGTTTTTTGAAGTTGTAGCTACTTTTTTGGCATAATCTAAAATAGCTACTTTGTTGTAATCTTCTTCTTTGTCTACTTTCAATCGGTTTTTAATAGCATTATGGTACACATCTTCGTAGGCCACAACATCAACCAATCCTTGTGTTTTTGCCATTTGAGGAGTTCTTGCCAGAAGTCCGTTTGCAATTTCGTTTAGTTTCACCACCGATACATTTCTGCTTTTTGAAATTTCTGTTACCACAGAATTCCAAATAGAATTCAATAAAGCCGAAGTTTGTTCTCTGTTAGCATCACTCATTTTATTTTCCAAAAAAGGCTCAACAGCACTTTTGTATTTTCCATGACGAATTACTTCCATTTTAACGCCTGATTTTTCCTGAAAATCTTTGAAAAACAAGATTTCCGCAGACAGTCCTTTAAAATCCATATCGCCAACAGGGTTTAGGTAAATAGGTTTGGCAACTGAATTTAAATAATATTCTTTTTGAGAATAGGAATTAGCGTAAGCCATTACAAATTTGCCTGATTTTTTGAAATCTTCTAATGCATCTCTTAAAGCTTTACTTTGGGCCATTCCTAATTGGGATTCGTCATTCAAAATAGAAATTCCTTTGATGTCATCGTCAGTTTTTGCTTCTTCAATAGCACTGATAATATCGGTGAGACCTATGTTTTTTCCATCAGAAAAAATGGTTACCCAAGGATCTTTGAATTTACCGGCATAATCATTTTTTATATCTTCTAAATTTAATTCGATAACTGAATTGCTTTTTACGCTAATTCCTTCCGATTCACCTCCAAAAATGGCTCCTATAATTAGTATTCCAAAAAAGAATAGCATAAAAAAGATAAAAATACCGATTATGGTCGCCAACACATTTCCTAAAAACTTCATATTTATATTTTTTTAATAAGTCTAAAAAGAGGGCGAATTGTTACAAATTTTAGGTTTTATAATTCTAGAATTAGTTATCAACACTCTTTGCAAAGATACTTCTATTCTAAAATTCTTTTAGTTAATTTGTGCTTAATATGAAATCACAGCATCAAGTTATTTTATCGATAGGAAGCAATCAAGGAAACCGATTAGAAAATATCGAGCGTTGCTTGCAATTGATACATCAGGAAGTAGGAACGGTAATCAAAGTTTCAAGACTCTATGAAACGCCATCTTGGGGTTTTGACAGTGATGCATTCTATAATTGTGCATTAGTGATTCACACTTTTAGCTCAGCAAATAAAATTCTGGCTCAGGTTTTAAAAATTGAAAAACGATTAGGCCGTATTCGCAGTGAAGAATTGGGTTACCAATCTAGAATTATAGACATTGACTTGATTGCTTTCGATTCAGCAATTATTGAAACCGAAAAGCTTCAGATTCCACATCCATTAATGCAAAATAGGAAATTTGTTTTGTTACCCATTCAGGATTTGAATTTAGATTGGAAACATCCTATTCTTAAAAAAACAATATCGGAATTGCTTGAAGTTTCTCCAGATCAAAGCATTTGTAAAGTAGTACAAGATTTAGAAAATCCTTTGCAAAGTATTGCTTTGGAACAATTTAATTATGTTGCTTTTGAAGGGAATATTGGAGCCGGAAAGACAACTTTGGTTATGAAAATTGCTGAGGATTTTAATGCGAAAACAGTTTTAGAACGTTTCGCAGACAATCCTTTTTTACCTAAATTTTATAAAGATCAAAACCGATACGCTTTTCCGCTTGAAATGTCATTCCTTGCCGACAGGTACCAACAATTATCAGATGATTTAGCCCAATTTGATTTGTTTAAAGACTTTCTAGTAGCCGATTATCATATTTTTAAATCCTTGATTTTTGCCAAAATAACGCTGGCTGAAGATGAATATCGTTTGTATCGAAACCTGTTTGATATTATTTACAGAGAAATGCCGAAACCAGATTTGTATATTTATTTGTACCAAAATTCAGAGCGTCTTTTGCAAAATATTAAAAAGAGAGGCAGAAGCTACGAACAAAAAATCCCGGCAGAATATTTGGATAAAATTAATAACGGATATTTGGATTATATTAAATCACAAACGGAACTGAATGTTCTGATTATAGATGTGTCTAATCGGGATTTTGTAAAAAATCAAGAAGATTACCTTTATATTCTGGATCAAATCCAGCAGAAAATCAGTTAATAGAAATTAGAAATAATTATCTTTTTAACGAAAAATGACCTCTTATTTCGGGTTTTGTATTGTCTATTTTTAAAACATACCAATAATCGGATGCAGGCAATAAACTTTTATTTAAGGTTCCGTCCCAAGTCAGTTTTGATTCGTTTAGTTGAATGATTAATTTTCCGTAACGGTCAAATATAGTCACCTCGGCTTCAGGGTAATTAATTAATCCTTTAACTTCCCATAAGTCATTATAGCTGTCATTGTTTGGTGTGAAAAACTTAGGAGCAATTAATACAATAAAGTTTTCTGTATCATAGCTGCAGTCGTTTAATTCTCTCACATAGGCAGTTTGTAGTCCGCTAGGGACATTGAAAAATACATTTGAACTTTGGTAATTGATTCCGTCAACGGAATATTCAAAATAAACTTGTTCTTGTTTTAAATAAATGACTACCGTGGTTTCGTTGACATCAACACGGTCTATCTCAGGAGTATCGTGTTCAATGACAGTAATTTTTTTTGTGCTGCTACAGTTTCCGAGTGCTGTACTTGTTATAGTTACAGAATAGGTTCCCGGCGTAGTAACAGTAATTGATTGCGTTGTTTCTCCAGTTGACCATAAATAAATCATACCAGAAAGTGATGCGTCTAGAGTTATTGTACTCGATTTACATAGTGTCACTATTTGATCTGTCACGGCTGGTGGAAAATAAATGATAATGTCTACAGGGATTCTATTTGTAGAAACACAGCCATTATTTACTGCCTCCGCATAATAAGTGGTGTTTTGAGTACTATTGGGAACTGTAAAACTTGTTCCTGTCGCTTCAATGCTTGTCCCTGTTGAGCTTGAATACCAATTTATAATTCCTATATCTGTAGTAGCCAAGAGTGTTATTGGTCCAGAACCACATTTAGTAACTGGCGTATTTGTTGAAGTTATTGAAGGAATTTTATTTATGGTTGCTATAATTGGTGTTCTTGCTGTTGTGCAACCCGCATCGACATAATAGGTAGTAGTCGTTAATAATATAGGGGTTGTATAGCTGTTTCCAGTGCCAACAGGATTTCCAGCATCATCATACCAATTTACTGTTCCACTAGAAGCAGTTGCTTGGAGCATAACTGTTCCTGAACCACATCTTGAGGCTGGTATTGTGCTGTTTATTATAGGTATTGTGATTGTTATACTTGCTGAAATTTGAAGAGGAAGTTCGCCTGGCATTCCGCCATATTCTACAATATAACCTTTGGGTTGATAATTACCACTTGGATCACCAGTATTAGACAAATCATTCCATGACCCTGGAATTCCAATCCCAGAAGCAGTAATATGTGCATGATCTTCGTTTCCAGCTTGATTTGGTTCGTTTGAATTCCAAAAAGCAAAATTAGGGGTTGAACCATTTGCCAGACCATTCCAAAAAATAGTCCCTATTTCAGGACCCGTTACCCACTTCCATATCCCTTCAGTTTCTGCATCGCTGCCTCCAATCCAACCCGTACCAGGTGCTTGTTTACCGGCTAATTGTGCCTCATCTGCGGCAGTGATTGTGGCTAAATAACCCTGTAGGCCATAATATGTTTTTGTTTCTGCCTCTGCTTTTGCTGCAGACCAAGTGATGCTTAAACTCGGTACATATTCGTAAAAATGACCATTTCGAGGTAAATAATTTGCTTGTCCTGTCCCTAAACTGATAGAAAAGTTTCTAATTCCTGATGGTGAAAGAGATGAATTGTAAAACTCAACATTTTTTATTGCAGTTTCAAAATCACTGTAGGGAACTAAACTAGCTGTTGAGCTGGATAATATTAGTTTTCCTTCAGCAGGAATCCAATTGGATATGATATTAGGATAAGAGCCCGTTAAAGTAAGTTGGTCCTGTCCAATAACATAACCTGATGAAATTTGAATGTAAACCGCATTGGTACTGGTTTCTGCGGGGTCGCTCGTTATTGTTACGCTAGTTGCAATTTTGACATAGGTTTGTGGGCAGTATGTTTGATTTCCCTCGGCCTTAATCTTAGGAGGATCTATAGCAATTGTGTTTTCCTCCAAATTTTTACGTAATGGATTTTTAATCGAATTAGTTTTGTTTCTACCATCTTTTTTGGCGGACAAATTATAGGTACTGGCAAAAGTAGCTTTTGAACAGATAAATAATAGCAGCACTATGATTTTAAAAAAATGACTAAATCTCATTTTGTAAAAGTATTAATTATTTAATGTTCAAAAAAAAAATTATTTCGGCCAATTTAATTTTCGAAACAAATCCCAGACTACAATACCTGCACTTACTGAGATGTTTAACGAATGTTTGGTTCCTAATTGTGGAATTTCGATACATCCGTCGCATAAAGCAACAGCTTCCTGAGAAACCCCATAAACTTCGTTTCCGAAAACTAAAGCGTATTTTTTTTCTTTTTCAACTTCAAAATCTTGAAGAAAAATGGAGCTTTCTACTTGTTCGATTGCAAGTGTGGTAATATTTTCTTTTTTTAATTTTTCAATAACTTCAAGAACGCTGTCGTTATGTTCCCATGCCACAGTTTCGGTAGCGCCAAGTGCTGTTTTATGGATTTCTTTGTTTGGAGGTGTTGCTGTTATGCCGCACAAGTATATTTTTTCTATCAAAAAAGCATCAGCGGTTCTAAATACTGAACCAATATTATGTAAACTTCTAATGTCGTCTAACACTAAAATAAGTGGTGTTTTTTCAGATTCTTTAAAAGCTTCAATAGTTTTTCTTTCGAGTTCGCTGTTTTCCAGTTTTCTCATATATTTTTGGATTTTACTTTAATAAAAAAAGCTTCCGAAATTAGGGAAGCTTTTTTATTATAAATTAATTTAGAATTTAGCTTTTTGCATCATCCCCTAAAACAGTTCCTTTTATAGTAAGTACTTTAGTTGGTTGTCCTGCAGCATTTGAAGTTACAGTTACAGTTTTTGTAAATGCACCGATTCTATCAGTAGCATATTTAACACCAATAATACCTTTTGCACCAGGAGCAATTGGCTCTTTTGGAGTAGTAGGAACAGTACATCCGCATGAACCTTGAGTATTTGTAATAATTAATGGTTTGTTGCCATTATTAGTAAAAACAAATTCACGTTTTCCATCTGCATTGTGTGCAATTGTTCCGTAATCAATAACTTCAGTTACAAATACCATTCCTGCACCATCTACTTTTGGAGTTGAAACTTTAGCAGTTGTAGCTTTTATTTTTTTTGTAACCTTTGATGTTTCTTGTGCATTAGAAGCTGTAACCCCTAATACTAATAATAACGCTAGTGTAACTATTTTTTTCATTGTTCTTGTTTTTTTAATTGGTTAAACAAATTTAAAGAAAAAATCATGCCATTAGCTTAATTTTTCCTTAAAAAAATTAATTTTTTGAAGTGTTACTTATTCGCATTAAAATATTTAAATTCGCTGACACATTTTTTTTTCATTTTTTAAATATAAAATAACTTGGCACCTAAAGAGAAAACGGTTAAAGAAACGCCTTTAATGAAGCAATATAATGAGATCAAAAGGAAATATCCGGATGCGTGTTTATTGTTTAGAGTAGGGGATTTTTATGAAACTTTTGGAGAGGATGCCGTTCGTGCTTCAAAAATTCTTGGGATAACATTGACCAAAAGAGGGGCAGGTTCAGAAACGGAGACTGCACTGGCAGGTTTTCCGCATCATTCTATAAATACGTATTTACCAAAACTAGTCAAAGCAGGGCTTCGTGTCGCAATTTGCGATCAGCTCGAAGATCCGAAAATGACCAAAACCATTGTGAAACGAGGTGTTACGGAACTTGTGACTCCCGGTGTTTCTATGAATGATGAGGTTTTGCAATCTAAAACGAATAATTTTTTAGCCTCTGTTTTCTTTGCAAATAAATCAATAGGGATTTCATTTTTGGATGTTTCCACAGGTGAGTTCCTTACGGCGCAAGGGAATGCAGAATATATTGATAAGTTATTACAGAATTTCAATCCAAGCGAAGTTTTAATTCCAAAAAACAATAAGAATGATTTCCGAGAAATTTTCGGAGATGATTACCATAGTTTTTACTTGGAAGATTGGATTTATAAAGAAGATTACGCATTCGAAACCTTAACCAAGCATTTTCAGACCGTTTCCCTAAAAGGATTTGGAATTGAAGAATTGAAAGAAGGAACTATTGCTTCGGGAGCGATTTTGTATTATTTGTCCGAAACCCAACATAATCGTCTGCAACATATCACGGCAATTCAGCGTATCGCCGAAGATGCTTATGTCTGGATGGACCGATTCACAATTCGAAATCTGGAATTGTATCACAGTTATAATCCTAATGCGGTGACGCTTCTCGATGTGATTGATAAAACGCTTTCGCCAATGGGTGGGCGATTATTAAAGAGATGGTTAGCGCTACCTTTGAAAGACAGTGTTAAAATACAAAGTCGTCATCAAGTGGTTTCTTATTTAAAAGAAAATCAAGAGGTTTTGAAAAATATTCAGAATCAAATCAAGCAAATTTCAGACTTGGAACGTTTGATTTCGAAAATTGCTGCCGGAAAAGTATCGCCCCGTGAAGTAGTTTATTTAAAAGAATCATTGGACGCTATTATTCCAATAAAAACCTTAGCGTTAGAAAGTCCGCAAGAAGCGGTAAAAGTAATTGGTGACAGTTTGCACAGTTGTGAATTATTGCGTGAAAAAATAAAAACGGTTTTAAATCAAGATGCTCCTGTGGCTATTGCCAAAGGAAATGCTATTGCCAAAGGAATTAATGCTGAATTAGATGATTTACGAGCGATATCAACTTCTGGTAAAGAATTCTTGGAAGGAATCGAAAAACGAGAGTCGCAATTGACAGGAATATCATCGTTGAAAATTTCCTTTAATAATGTTTTTGGATATTATATCGAAGTTAGGAACTTGCACAAGGATAAAGTTCCTACTGAATGGATTAGAAAGCAAAC
This sequence comes from Flavobacterium galactosi, assembly GCF_048158585.1. Taxonomy (NCBI): domain Bacteria; kingdom Pseudomonadati; phylum Bacteroidota; class Flavobacteriia; order Flavobacteriales; family Flavobacteriaceae; genus Flavobacterium; species Flavobacterium galactosi. The sequence continues at coordinate 394,820 of NZ_JBLNKV010000003.1, read as the reverse complement.
TTTGGTCAATGCTGAGCGATACATTACTGAGGAATTAAAAGAATACGAAACCAAAATCCTTGGTGCCGAAGAAAAAATTCATAAAATAGAAGCAGAGTTATTTGAACAATTGGTGAGTTGGATTGCCACTTATATCAAGCCAGTTCAAATGAATGCGAATTTGGTTGCGCAATTGGATTGTTTGTGTTCTTTCACGCAATTGGCTATCGAAAATAAATATGTTTGTCCGGAACTAGACGAAACATTTGAGCTGGAAATCAAAAACGGAAGACATCCTGTTATCGAAAAACAACTGCCTGTTGGAATGCCTTATATTGCAAATGATGTTTTCTTGGATAGAGAAACGCAACAGCTGATAATGATCACGGGGCCCAATATGTCTGGAAAATCGGCTATTTTGCGACAAACGGCCTTGATTGTGCTCTTGTCTCAAATGGGAAGTTTTGTTCCTGCGGATAGCGTGAGAATGGGAATTGTAGATAAAATATTCACCAGAGTAGGAGCGAGTGATAATATTTCGATGGGAGAATCTACTTTTATGGTCGAAATGAATGAAACAGCTTCTATCTTGAATAATATTTCCGATAGAAGTTTGGTGCTGTTGGATGAAATTGGAAGAGGAACGAGTACCTATGACGGAATTTCTATTGCTTGGGCAATTGCAGAGTTCTTACACGAACATCCTTCAAAGCCCAAAACATTATTTGCAACGCATTATCACGAGTTGAATGAAATGAGTGAATCTCTGCCGAGGATTCAGAATTATAATGTTGCTGTCAAAGAATTGAAAGATACCGTGCTTTTTATTCGGAAATTAGTAAAAGGAGGAAGCGCGCATAGTTTTGGAATACATGTCGCTAAAATGGCCGGAATGCCTCAAATCGTAATTTTGAAAGCACAGAAGCTTTTGAAAAAATTGGAAAAGAATCATTCGAGCGATGCGTTGAACGGAATTAAAGCTGCAAAAGACGAAATGCAAATGAGTTTCTTTAATCTGGACGATCCTTTGTTAGAGGAAATCAAAGAAGAGATCATAAGTTTAGATATAAATACCATTACACCTATGGAAGCGTTGATGAAACTTAATGAAATTAAAAGAATGTTGACCAGAAAATAATTTATTTTGTTTTAAAGTTTACGTTATCAGAAAGTTAACTTTTATCTGTGATTTTTTTATAAAAAAGGCTTGTATAATTCAATAAATGTCCTAAATTTGCCTCCGCAATACAGAACAAGTATCGCGGTTCTTTCTAAAAATTGAAAATGCGAAAATAGCTCAGTTGGTAGAGCGCGACCTTGCCAAGGTCGAGGTCGCGGGTTCGAGCCCCGTTTTTCGCTCCAACACTACATAATGCTCGGATGGTGAAATTGGTAGACACGCTGGACTTAAAATCCAGTGAACAGCAATGTTCGTGCGGGTTCAAGTCCCGCTCTGAGTACTAAAAAAGCTTCAAACTATGTTTGGAGCTTTTTTTATTTTATAACAAATCCATTTTAATTTTTTGAATGTCAATTTAAACAGCTGCTATTGCAATGTTTTTAGCGTGGCAAGGGTGAAGAAAGCATATTTGTTAGGAGAGTTAGTTTTTGATGATTTGGTGTATTTAAAGATGTATTATGGGAGCTTTTGTGATTAGTAAAAGAAATAATGACGAGTATAAATTTGTTTTCACTTCTAGAAAAGGGAAAATTATTTTTACAAGTTTAAGTTATGAACTTAAGTTTGAGTGTGAAGAAGATATTGAAAAGTTTAAACAAGACATTGCATCAGCTGATTTTTTAAAGTTTAAATCTTCTAATGGGAAGTACTTTTTTAAATTGATGTCAGGAGGTAATCATTTTGCGACAAGTAGAAAATATACAACTTCCTTGCGTCTTCAAAAAGGAATCAATGAAATTGTACTCTACGGGTCAAAGTCGGAAATATTAGATTTTTCGGAGAATGATTTTATTTTCTCGGATTAAGATTTAGAAAACAATTGTTTTGAAACAAAAAAAGAGAGTATTGGTGATTACCAATGCTCTCTTTTTGTTATTTATCATGAGGTTAAAAAAACGCTACTATAAATAATTAAAAAAGCCATCTCGCTAGGCGGATGGCTCTAAAATTTTTAGAATTTAAGTTCTAATTATTTTTTTGCAGCTTCAGTTGCAGTTTTTGCAGCGTCAGTTGCAGTTGCAGCAGCTTCAGTAGCTACAGCAGCAGCAGAATCAACAACTACAGCAGCAGAATCAACTACAGCAGCAGCAGAGTCAACAACAACAGCAGCAGAATCAACTACAGCAGCGTCACCAGCAGGAGCGTCAGCTTTTTTACATGATACAACAGTTAAAACAGCAACAACAGCTAAACTTAAAAATACTTTTTTCATCTTACTTTATTATAAAAGGTTAATTATTAATTCGTGGCAAAGATATAAATTTTTTAATATGTAAAATATTTTTTTATTTTTTTTTTAAAAAATAATATTTTTTGTCAACATTCTCATTTACAACAACTATTATGCCAGAAGGCTAATGAAGTGAAATATATTGTTGCTAATTTAATGAATGATACTCTTACAAACTTTTTTATAATCCAATTTCGGGGAGTATCAAAGCTTCTTACAGAAAGTTATCAAGAGTTCGCTTAATAACGGATCGTTTGTCTAAAAGAAAATCTTTAGAATAATTTATTGTTAAGAGATGTTTTTATTAAATCAGTATTCAACTAGTAATGTGTTTGAAAATTTGAAATGGTATTCATAATCACATTTGTGGCGCCTTTATTCATTTGTACAAAAGTGCTGCAAATATGTCCCCTTTCTTGTCGTTCTATCTCGTTTAGGATTAAGTTTGTGAAAGCAGCATCCAGTTCCTTTTTATTGGAAACAGAAATGCAGCCTTCCAGATTCATTAAAGCAGTTGCTTCGGCAAAATGGGAATAGTTTGGCCCTATAACTATTGGGACGCCAAAAGTCGCCGGTTCAAGGATGTTATGCACGCCAGGATTTCCAAAACCACCACCAACATAAGCAATATCGGCATAACTGTATATTTTGGTCAGAATCCCGATGGTATTAATGATCAAAACATCATATTCAGCAAGAGTCACATTTTCTTTTTCAGAGAAAAGAATCGTTTTTTTAGTAATACTGTTTTTTAACTGTTGAATTTGTTCGTCTTTTATATTATGGGGTGCTATTATAAATTTGACATTGTAATTATTCGAATTTATAAAATCGACTAATAAATTTTCGTCTTTTGGCCAAGAACTGCCAATTACAATAGTTAAAGTATCGTTTTTAAAAGTAGCAATGAAATCCAAAGTGTTGTCTTTTTCTAAAATTGCAGCAACTCTGTCAAAACGAGTGTCTCCGGAAACCGCTACATTGGTTTTGTTTAATTGTAGTAATAATTTTTTGGAGTTTTCATTTTGAACAAAAAAATAAGTGAATGTATCCAGCGCTTTTCTGTAAAAGCCACCATACCATTTAAAGAACATTTGGTTCTCTCTTAAAATTCCTGAAACCAAGTAAGTGGGTGTGTTTTGTTTCTTAAGTTCGCTTAAATAATTCAGCCAGTATTCATATTTGATAAAAAACACTAAATCCGGGTGGACAAGTTTTAAGAACTCTTGTGCGTTTCTTTTAGAGTCCAAAGGCAAATAAACTGTGACATCAGCAACGGTATTGTTTTTACGGACTTCATATCCCGAAGGGGAGAAAAAAGTAACCACAATTTTGTGTGAAGGGAATTTTTCTTTGATTTTTTCAATCAAAGGCAAGCCCTGCTCGTATTCGCCCAATGACGCAGCGTGAAACCAAATTGTCTTGTCAGAAGGTTTTATTTTTTGTTCTAAAGTAGGGAAAACAGCTTTCCGACCTTCAACAAAAAGTTTGATTTTTGGACTGAAAAGCGCTATGATTTTTAATGAAAAACCAGCAATTAGAATAATAAGATTATAAAGAAAAAGCATCATTGAAATTTTGGGGCTAAAATACGTTTTCTTTATATTAATTTCTTCTGAAAGAAATATTTAAATTTTGGCTCTCAGGAACCCACTTTTTTATTTCAGTTGGAATACTGTTTTTTTAATGTGGGTTTCATTGGTTTAAACTCATTAAATAACTATTTTTGTTTTTCGTTTTAAGAAAGTATTTGTTGTTTTTAGAAACCTTAAACTTTCGAACTTTAAACAAAAATTTCAATGAAAAAAATCCAAATGGTTGACCTTAAAAGTCAATATGATAAAATAAAAGACCTTGTAAATACCTCTATTCAGGATGTTTTAGATACCAATACTTATATCAACGGGCCTCAAGTTCATCAATTCCAAAAATCTTTAGAAGAATATTTAGGCGTAAAGCATGTAATTCCTTGTGCCAATGGTACCGATGCTTTGCAAATTGCGATGATGGGATTGGATTTAAAACCGGGTGATGAGGTAATCACTGCCGATTTTACTTTTGCCGCAACTGTGGAAGTGATTGCTTTGTTGCAATTGACGCCAGTTTTGGTCGATGTAGATATTTATAATATGAATATTTCCATCGAAGGAATTAAACGCGCCATTACGCCAAAAACCAAAGCCATTGTGCCGGTACATTTGTTTGGTCGTGCCGCCAATATGGAAGCAATTATGGCTGTTGCCAAAGAATATAATTTATATGTTATTGAAGACAATGCACAGGCAATTGGCGCCAATTGTAAATTCTTGGATGGAACCAAAAAGAAAGCGGGGACTATTGGACATGTAGGCTCGACTTCATTTTTTCCTTCAAAAAATCTAGGTTGTTACGGTGATGGCGGTGCTATTTTTACGGATGATGATGCATTGGCTCATAAACTTCGCGGAATTGTGAATCACGGAATGTACGAACGCTATCACCATGATGTGGTAGGGGTAAATTCGCGTTTAGACAGTATTCAGGCCGCCGTTTTGAATGCTAAATTGCCTTTGTTGGATGAGTACAGCAAAGCAAGACAAGATGCTGCCCGAAAATATTCAATAGCTTTTGAAGGGCACAAAAATATAATTGCGCCCAATATTTGTGCTATTTGTGATTGCCACGTTTTTCATCAATATACGTTACGCATTATCGATGCCGACAGAAACGGTTTAATGCAACATTTATTAGATAAAGGAATTCCATGTGCTATTTATTATCCAATTCCGTTGCATTCTCAAAAGGCTTATTTAGATTCAAGATACAAAGAAGAAGATTTTCCGGTAACCAATCAATTGGTGAAAGAAGTACTTTCTTTACCCATGCACACCGAATTGGATGAGGAACAAATCAAGTTTATTACGGATAGTGTCTTAGAATTTTTAAAGTAAATAACATGAAATATTTTTTTGCAACTATTGCGGTGGTTTTATTTCAATTTTCAGGTTTTGCTCAAAATAGCTCTAATAATAAGGAAGAAATCGCCGTTGCAGCTCGTGTCGAAATTTTGCGCCAAGCAATGATTGATGCTGATGCAAATAAACTTACGGCAGTAACGTCAACAGATTTAAGTTACGGACATTCTGATGGGCATCTTGAAAATCAAAACGTGTTTATTGGAAATATTGTTAGTGGAGTGTCTGACTTCGTTACAATCGAGTTTCAAAATCAAACCATTACGGTTGTTGGCGACGTTGCTATAGTACGACATGCACTTGCAGCCCATACCAGAGATGCTGGAGTTGAAAAGGACATCAAAATTGGAATAATGCTTGTTTGGCAAAAACAAAAAAATCAATGGTTGTTAATTGCCAGACAAGCTTTTAAACTATCACCACCAAGCGATAAAAAATAAAACATGAAAATAGTAGTAACAGGAGGGTTGGGTTTTATCGGTTCGCATACTGTTGTCGAATTACAAAATCAGGGCTTTGAAGTAATCATTATCGATGATCTTTCGAATTCATCTTTGAAAGTGCTGGACGGAATTCAGAATATTACTGGAAAAATTCCTGCTTTCGAAAAACTAGATTTGCGCGAAAAGGATAAAGTGCAGGATTTCTTTAAAAGGCATCACGATGTTTCAGGAGTGATACACTTTGCGGCTTCAAAAGCAGTGGGTGAAAGTGTTGAAAATCCGTTGTTGTATTATGAAAACAACATTAATACATTAGTGTATATTTTGCAGGAATTGCAACAGAAACCAGAAGCCAGTTTTATTTTCAGTTCGTCTTGCACGGTTTACGGTCAGGCCGAAAAAATGCCAATTACTGAAGATGCATCCATTCAAACGGCGATGTCTCCTTATGGAAATACCAAACAAATAGGGGAGGAAATCATCACAGATGTAGCCAAGGCAACTAATATCAACACCATTTTGTTGCGTTATTTTAACCCGATTGGAGCACATTCCTCTGCCGAAATTGGGGAATTACCGCTTGGGGTTCCTCAAAATTTAGTGCCATTTATTACGCAAACCGGATTGGGTTTACGAAAAGAATTGTCTGTTTACGGTGACGATTACCCTACGCCGGATGGAACAGCTGTTCGGGATTACATTCACGTAGTCGATTTGGCGAAAGCCCATGTTATTGCTTTACAGCGACTATTAAATAAAAAAAATACCGCTAAAGTAGAAACCTTTAATCTGGGAACCGGAACCGGAAGTTCAGTATTAGAAGTTATCCATGCATTCGAAAAAGTAAGCGGTAAAAAATTACCGTATAAAATAGTGGCTCGTCGCGAAGGCGATATTACCTCGGCTTACGCCAATACGGATAAAGCAAATACTATTTTAGGATGGAAAGCAGAAGCTACACTAGAAGAATCTCTGGCCAGTGCCTGGAAGTGGGAACAGAAAATTAGAAAATAAAAAAAAAGCTGTCAATGACAGCTTTTTTTTGGATTATTTTTTTGCTGCTTCTTTTAATTTTTCAGCGGCTTGATTCATTTTATCAGCTCCTTTTTCAAGAGCCTTGCCAGCTTTACTCTTGGTAGAATCAACCGCCGCATCAACTTTTACAGCTGCTGTATCTATCGCCTCTTCCATTTCATTTCCAACAGCTTCGGTAGCTTCTTTTACTTCATCTTTTGTTTCTTTTTTACAAGAAGTTATTAAAGTTGCAACAAATACGAATCCTAAAAGTGCTTTTTTCATTTTTTTTATTTTAAAAAATTAATAATGGAGTGAACTCATCCTATAAAGATAAAAAAATCCTCATAAACTTTCATTTATGAGGATTCTATTTCATATTTTTTTAAATCTGCTGCCTGAAATTACGCATTCGCCGTAACCGCTTCTTTATCAATTTTTCCAATTAATCCAGCCAATACTTTTCCTGGACCCACTTCGGTAAATAAAGTAGCACCATCAGCAATCATTTGTTGTACAGATTGTGTCCATTTTACCGGAGCAGTCAATTGTATGATTAGGTTTTTCTTAATTTCTGCAGGATTTGAAACAGCGCTTGCCGTTACGTTTTGGTATACTGGACATATAGGAGTCGAGAAAGTGGTTGCTTCAATTGCAGCTGCCAGTTCTTCTCTTGCCGGCTCCATCATTGGAGAGTGAAAAGCACCACCAACGGGCAACAACAAAGCACGTTTTGCACCAGCCGTTTTCATCGCTTCACAGGCTTTTTCCACTGCGGTGGTTTCCCCTGAAATCACTAATTGTCCTGGGCAGTTGTAATTTGCAGCCACTACAATTCCGTCAATCGAAGCACAAACTTCTTCGACGATATTGTCAGCTAATCCTAAAACTGCTGCCATAGTGGAAGGCTTTATTTCGCAGGCTTTTTGCATTGCCAAAGCGCGTTGTGAAACCAATCGCAATCCGTCTTCAAAAGACAAAGCGCCATTCGCCACTAATGCTGAAAATTCACCTAATGAATGGCCTGCCACCATTTCCGGTTTGAAATCGTCACCAAGCGTTTTTGCCAAAATCACCGAATGTAAGAAAACAGCAGGTTGTGTAACTTTGGTTTCTTTCAATTCTTCGGCGGTTCCTTCAAACATGATGTCTGTGATGCGGAAACCTAAAATTTCATTGGCTTTTTCGAATAATTCCTTTGCTAATGGAGAGTTTTCATATAAGTCTTTGCCCATTCCTGTAAATTGTGCACCCTGACCCGGAAATACGTATGCTTTCATCTGTATAATTTAAAGATTGAAAAATTTAAAGATTGAAAAAGTAGTTTCAATCAGAACGCAAAAATACTATTTTTTACGGTATTTGAAACCATCTGTTTGGGTTCATTTTGCTCCTGAAAAGTTTACCTTTATGATAAATAATGAGATTCAATCAAAAAAATCCACTCCAATTAAGGAGTGGATTTACAAGTTGAAATTAAAGAACGAAATAAGCATTATTTAAAGGTTGTATGTGATGTGCTTTTGCTTCAGAAGCATATAATTCTTCATCAAATTCATCTCGATATTCGTTAACCATCTGCATAAGGTTTTTTTCAATTGCATTTGAAATGGCACTTACCGGAGTGTCAGTAGGCCTGTTTTCAAATGGATCTTGTAAATGAATAGCCATTTTTTCGATTAAGAAAAAAGCCGCCGCAATAGTTGTGACTAATGGAATTTGAAGCCAGCCAATAGTATTGATTAAACCAAAAGGCAAGAGAATTATAAATAAACACAGCGCAAATCGGATGTACATACTGTATGTAGTTGGAAAAATAGTGTTTTTTATTCGTTCACATTTCCCCATTGAATCACACAATCGCGTTAATGTATTGTCAATTTCCACTTGTTGGTAAACATTTATTTTATGGTTACTAAGTGCCTTTCTTAAATCTTTGGCGTGTAACATTAAAATAGCATTAGGAACATGTTTGTGCCTTTTTACAAAGCGTAAATCATTTTCGTCCAGTAGATCCTTTATTGTTTTTGTAGGATCTTTTTCTCGCAGCATTTGCCCAAGGCTATAGCACCATGCCGCTTGTCTTTTTGCAAATTTTTCCTTGAAATCGTTTGCCTGTACTGAAAAATCGGGATCAGTATAGAAAATTATAATTTGTCGCAATAGTGTTCGGGAATCATTAACAATGGACCCCCAGATTATTCTGGCTTCCCACCATCGGTCATACGCTTGATTGGACTTGAATGCCAGTAGCAATGAAATAATTGTACCAATTATTGTAGGGATTGCGATAGGAATATTAATAGATACAGTTGTGAAAAAATAGCGAAAGATTTCGAATGCAATGCAAAAGAAAATGACTAGTGCTAATTCGTTTTTTATTTTTCCCAATACATATTTCATGGGAATTTTCTTTTTTAGTAACATATATTTTGAATTAAAATTTTAAACAATCATCTTTAATAAACCTCTTCGTATAAAGAAAGGACGGGTAACCCTAATGTCTCGTTAAGAGCAGTTTTTTCTTTTTTTAGGAGCTTTAGTTTCTTGGGTTTTCGTGTTTCGATCAGAATATTTATGTTATTTTTTGATATCGTATCGGTTAAAAAGGGTTCTATTTCATTCGCTTTTTGTTGGTCATTTATTTTAGTTTGACTTACGATTTTTAAAGAAAAAAGGGTGTTTACATAGGTTTGTAAATCTTCTACTTGAAGGACGGAATCTGAATTTTTAATATACAATGCCTGACTAAATACTTCTTCTTCAAAGTTCGTGTTGAGGTGTAAAATGGGACATTTGCTGTTGGAAATGATTTGCAAACAATACATATTTATTTTCTTTTTAGAAGATTTAAATGAAGGAGTAATTATTGTTAAGTCAATAGCGAAATGCTCCATTAGATTTCTAAAAAGGGGAGAAGAAATGCCGTATTGATGGTGGATTTTTAAGGTGCAATTGCTGGATTCCAAAATAATTTCTCTACACATTTGTAAAACATTTTCCTGTGTAGCGCTTAGATCCTGATTGATGTTTCTTAATAAATTGGCAGAGGAATACGTGTCTGGAATATCAGTTATCAGCATCAGGATAAGCTGGCATGGCTCCCCATTAGATGATTGTATTGCTGTTTTAATTGCATTGATTGTATCACTTTGTAATGTCGTAGGAATTAGAATATTTTTCATCTGTATAAAATTTGATTTATTTATACATACAAAATAACAGTACCCAGTTTACAGCAATCTTAAATTAACATTAGAATATTCTAAGAATTAACATTAGAGTCTCTAATGTTGGCGGTATTAAACGTAATGTTTACAATAGTGCCTTGATCTGGTTCAGATTGTATTTTAAGTTCGCCATTATGCATCCTGATTATTTTCATGGCAAGCGGAAGTCCTAATCCATAGCCATTGTATTTTGACGCTTTTTTGCCTCGGAAAAAAGGCTCGTAAAGATGGGGGATGTCTTCTGCGGGGATACCAATTCCAATATCAGTAATCGAAATTTTGATCGAGGAATTGTTTCCCGATAAAGTAACAAAAACGGTTTCATTATCAGAATATTTGACACCATTGGCGATAATGTTATTCAGCGAAAGTTCCAATAAGGATCTGTTACACGGGATTTCCAGTAAACTGGGATCGCTAGGAATTTTATTGATTTTAATTTTTACCCTGTTATTAGGATAAATTTTATCAATATCCGATTTTACATCCATTAGAAGTTCGTCAATTCTCACGACATCTAGTAATTGTTTTTTTCCGTCGTAACCGGTTTGTGTCAGTTTTAAAAGACTTTCGGTGAGATCTCCCAGTCGGGAGGCCTGACTGTGAATGTTTTCTAAAGAGGAGATGTATTCCGTAACACTTCTCTCTTTTAAGAGCATGATCTCTGCTTCGGCAATTATGGTAGTTACTGGTGTTTTTAGTTCATGGGAAGCATTATTGATAAAATTAGCTTGAATTTCAAAGGAGGTTTCCAGTCGGTCCAGCATATTGTTAAAGGTCTTTATTAAATCGCCAATTTCATCGGTGCTTTTGCTTTCGGGAAGTCTGTTGTGGAGGTTTGATGCACTTATTCTTTTTACTTCGTAAGTAATTCTGGCTACGGGATCTATAACTCTTCGCGCTAGAAATCTACCAAAAATATACGCTAACAGTATGAAAGCCAATCCACCAAAAAATAGAATGCGAATAATATAAATGCTGCTGGTATTTCCCCTACGGTCTTTTGCAGTAATGATTATAATGTATTTTTGATTGGATTCGGTAAAAGTCTGGCCATAAAAATAACGGTTGTCATCTTCAATCCATTCAGAACCATTGGTCATCACTTTTGTATAAAAATCAGCAGGTAAATTAAGATTGGTGTTGTATTCAAATGTATTTGCCCCGTTGACTTTAAGAACAAAATCTTCTTCGTCAATCAGTTCTTCCAGTCCCTTTGCTTTAAATTCTTTGAAATAACGCGTTTTTACGGAATCATTTTGATAATGAATCGAAGCGCTGATCTTCGCTCGATCTTGTAGTCTTTTCAAAAAATAATACTGGTTATTTTGTTTGAACAAAAAGAAAACCACCAAGCTCAATAAAAGGGTGCTGAGGGTTGAAAGAGCGATATAGGTAAGGGTAATTTTTTTCTTAATCTGCATTTTTTATTGTTTCAGTACATAACCCAAACCTTTCATGGTGTGAATTAGTTTAGTGTCGTAGGGTTTGTCAATTTTTTTTCTCAAATAGTTAATGTAGACGTCGATAACATTTGTATTCATCTCAAAATTGATGTCCCAAACATTGTCTAGAAGTTGCTCTCTGGATAAAATGGTTTCAGAATTTATGGCCAGATAGTACAAAAGTTTAAATTCTTTGGCTGTCAATAGTATAGTATCGCCATTTCGGGTTACCAATTTTGTTCTGGAATTAATTTCAAGATCCGCAATAACAATAATTTCATGCGGTTTCTGGATCTGACCCGCTCTTCTGGATAGCGCATTAACTCTAGCATCAAGTTCCAAAAATTTGAAAGGTTTTACTAAATAATCATCGGCTCCGGAATTCAATCCGTTTATGATATTCTCACTACTTCCTAAAGCGGTTAATAATAAAATGGGAACAAAATTTTTTGCGGCTCTCAAACGTCTGCAAATTTCGATTCCATTAATGTCCGGTAACATCACGTCTAATAGTACCACATCAAAAGTATGATTAGAAAGTAGCTCTAATGCTGTTGTGCCATCAAGTGCAACACTTACATCGTGATTTTTTTCGGAAAACCCTTTGCGGATAATGGACGAAAGATTAGGTTCATCTTCAACTATTAATAACTTCATCCAGCTTTACTATTTATACAAATCTAATGATTTAACTTTTGGTTTTTTTTAAAATAAGGCTTTAGGGCTAATATTAACAAAAGTTTATTGAAATATTTAATTTTAATTTTTTAAAATCAGATTAAGGGGTTTCTGGTATAATTCATTTTCTTATCGAAACAAATCATAAGGGAAAGATGGTTAGTGTCTGTTAGTCAATAAACGTAAATAGGCTAAATTTTGCTTTTGTACACTGGTTTAATCCAAATTATAAATCGAGTTCAGATTATGAAAAAGGATTTTATGTCAGTTCTACTATTGTATGTTTGTTTATATGTTTAATTTAATTAATATTGTAATTCAAGTTGCTATATTAGTATTGAGTAAGGTTCTAAATGAGAATTTTGATACAAAAAAAGTTATTTTATAGTAAATCAATAATTTGTATGTATATAGAAGCTATTCACAATGTCTGAAACAAAAGCAATTAATAATAAACTATTGGTTACAGCACTTATGGCGGGTAATGAAAAAGCCTTCACTGAACTTTTTAATACCTATTGTAATGATGTTTATGCGTATAGTTTAAGTATGCTTAAAAATCAAGTCCTTGCAGAAGAAATTGTTCAAGATGTATTCTTAAATATCTGGCTGCATAGAGACAGACTTAATACTGATTTGTCATTCAAGTCCTATGTGTTTACCATTACACGCAACTTAACGTTTAATCTTATTAGTACCGTAGCAAACAACCATAAGCTTAAGAAAGAAGTGTTCTACGTAAGTCAAAAGTCATATAGTCCAATTGAGGACATCATTGCTGAAGCCGATTATGATATTATAAAGAATAAAGCTATTGAACAATTGTCTCCCAAGCGTAGAATTATTTTTGAAATGTCACGTAATAAAGAAATGACTTACGAGGAAATAAGCAAGGAATTGAATATTTCTGTAAGTACCGTAAAAGGTCAAATGAGCAAAACCTTAGCAGATATTAGAAATTTTTTGGAAACGCATGGAGATGTTACACTTCTTATTAGCCTTCTTTCCTCCCGTTGGCTGGAATAATGATTCGTTATTATTATCGTTTTTTTTTGCTTCTTTTCTTTTTATTTCTTTTTATTTTTTCTGTATTATTATTTTTTTTTCGAAAAAAATAATAATAGTCAATAGTACTTTTCCTTTTCTCATCTGTATTATATATAAGAAAGTATATTATGCAACACGAGACCCATATCAAAAAATTACTAAAAAAGTTCATTCTGAATCAATGCTCTCCAGAGGAAGTTGATGAAGTTGTACAGTATATTCAAGGCTTGACGGAATCAAGTGGATTACCAAGCGTAGCAGAGGTATTGGTGATTTTGGACGAAAAGCCAATGATGACGGCCCAAGATGCTATTCGCATTCGGAACAAAATACTAGCGATTCCTCAAAAACAACAAAAGACATCGTTAAAAAGGAAATCTCATTTTAGGAACTATACAGCTGCCGCTGTTTTCATAGGGATTTTAACTACCGCTTATTTTTTTAAGGATGTTATTTTCAACAAGCCAGTTCAAGCTATTCCAGTAATAGTCCAGCAAGATGCAAATGCCCTGGAACCAGGTACTGATAAAGCGACACTTACCCTAGGAAACGGATCGCAAATAGCTTTGGTAAATGGGACTTCATTGAAAACACAAAATGCCAAAAGTAATGGGGAGGAAATTATTTATGAAGCTAAAGAAAGAAAAACAAGTGAAGTAGTTTATAATTATTTGACAATCCCTAGAGGAGGTAAATTCTTTATTAAATTATCTGATGGTACCCAAGTATGGTTAAATTCTGAAACTAAATTAAAATTTCCAGTAGCTTTTATTGAAGGACAAACCAGACAAGTAGAATTAGTTTATGGAGAAGCCTATTTTGATGTGTCCCCTAGTACCAAACATAAAGGGGGTCATTTCAAAGTGGTTAGTAATAAACAGGAAGTAGATGTAATTGGAACAGAATTTAATATCAAAGCGTATAAGGATGAAGGGAATACCTATACAACCTTAGTTGAGGGGAAGGTGGATGTAAATATTGAAAACAGAAAACAAAGATTAATGCCAAATCAACAATTAAATTTAAACATCACAACAAGCAGTTCATTTGTAAAAAATGTAGATGTTTATAATGACATATCATGGAAAGAAGGGGTTTTTAGTTTCGAAAAAATAACACTTAAGGATATGATGAAAGTATTGTCTCGTTGGTATGATTTTAATTTTATATTCAAAAATAAAGCAATTGAAAACGAAATTTTTGATGGTGTTCTAAGGAAAACCCAAACCTTAGATGAAATTTTGAGAAGTATTAAATATTTTAAAATTATAAAAAACTATGAAATAAAAGATAAAGAAGTAATTCTGGAATAAAAACAGGGAAGGAAGCATGCATTCCTCTGTGACGCTTACTTCATCACACCATTTTAATCTATTAACCTATTGTATAACCAACCAACCAAAAAAATATGAAAATTATTAAAGTACAGAATGTCTTTATTCCCGCTAGAGAGCGGCTAATTAAAACTGTTATGAGAGCATTTATCTTTTTATGGTGTACAAATGTTTTTTGTCTCAATGGACACAACACATATGCACAAGTGAATGTAATTATTGAAAAGGATCAATCAGCAACAATTTATCAGGTATTTAAAATTATAAAACAACAGACTGATTTAAATTTTGTTTATCCTAGAAAAGTTTTTAAAGACATTCCGAATGTTGAATTAAAAAAAGGTACAATTACAGTGTCTAAATTATTAGGACAATGTCTTTCCAGTAATAATCTAAATTTTGAGCTAACGAAAGATAATACCATCTTAATTAAAGAAAAGACTGTAATTGTTCCTAACAAAGTACAGCAGAAAATAATAAGCGGAAAAATCACTGATAGTTCCGGGCAGCCTATACCAGGAGTTAATATTATCGAAAAAGGAACCACAAATGGAATCCAAAGCGATTTTGATGGGAACTTTTCAATAAAGATAAACAACGAAAAAGCAATATTGGTGGTTTCTTATATTGGTTTTAAAACAAAAGAAATTTTGTTAAATGGTCAAGTTAATCTTTTGATTAAATTAGAAGAAGACTCCGCTACGTTAGATGAAGTAGTGGTGGTTGGGTACGGTTCCATCAAGAAAAAAGACTTGACTGGATCGGTGGTTTCTGTTGGCGCAGAAAAATTGCAAGGCAGGTCAAATAGTAATGTGCTTCAGTCACTTGCAGGACAGGCAACTGGTGTGCAAATTACACAGTCTCAAGGTGCTCCTGGTATTGCTCCTACAATAAAAGTACGTGGTGCTTCTTCCATAAATGCAGGTACTAGCCCGCTTTATGTTATTGATGGAATCCCGTTGGAAGATAGTTCAACAAATTCAACAGATACAGGAATTACTACAGGGAGTAATTTGAGTTTTAATCGAAATCCACTGAATTTTATTAACCCTAATGATATTGAGTCGATTGACATATTGAAAGACGCATCTTCAGCAGCAATTTATGGTTCTAGGGGGGCAAATGGTGTTGTTATCATCACCACCAAGCAAGGGAAGGCAGGTAAAACCAAAATTGACGCGACTTTTGAATCTGGTTTTTCACATGTCAACCGTAAGACGGATATGATGAATGCCTCAGAATTTATTGCCTTCAACTCGGCGGCTAGAAATAATTCATGGGCGACAATTGTTGCCGCAAATCCATCGGCCACAAGAGGAATTAATGTAACTGTTCCTATAGAATTTTCGGATCCCGCTTGGATTGCCCGTATCGGAAATGGAACGGATTGGCAGGATGTTGCATTTAGAACTGCAAAAAACCGTAATTTTCAATTATCGGCTTCTGGTGGTAGCGAGAAAACACAATTCATGGTGTCAATGGGTTATCTGAATTCAGAAGGTGTTGTGGATAGTAACACCTACGAACGAATTAATCTAAGGTCAAATATCAAGCATAAGTTTAATGATAAAGTTCGTATGGGAATGAACATTGGCCTGAGCCGTGCAAATGAAGCGCCATACGGCACAGGTGGAAAAAGCGATGTGGTGAGCTTGGCTTTGCAAAGTGATCCCTTTTTTCCGCTGTATGTTGAAACAGGAAGTCTGGGTTTTAAAGATCCTAGTTCAATTTGGAATACATTTGCTAAATATGGTTTCCAGCTTTGGCATCCTTATTCTTTAACTAGGGAAGCAACTACTAAAAAAATAACGAATATAGCTACGGTCACTTCTTATCTGGAATGGGATATTATTAAGGATTTAACTTTAAAAACTTCTGCAAGTTCTAATATTGAGAATACAGTTCACAATTTCTACTGGAATGCAGGTCAGAACTGGGGATACTCTGGATGGGTGCCAGCGCAGGCTGATTTCAAAACACTACAATCGAATAACTGGATTTCGGAAACTACACTGAATTACAATAAGACATTTAATCAGAATCACAATTTAAATGTATTGGCTGGTTATTCTGCTCAAGAACAACGTACCGATATGAGTAGTATGACAGCGGGTAATTTTTCGAATGATTTAGTACATACCTTGAATGCAGGCGTTGTGAATGCAGGGAACACTTTTTCAGAAGAGTGGTCATTAGTTTCCTATTTGTCTCGTGCCAATTATTCTTACAAAGGTAAATATCTGGCATCTGCAGCAGTTAGAGCTGATGGCTCTTCTCGTTTTGGATCCAATAACAGATGGGGGTATTTCCCATCAGGATCGCTTGCTTGGCGTATGTCTGAAGAGTCATACCTAAAGGATGTTTCTTGGTTAACTAACCTGAAAGTTAGGTTAAGCTATGGAGCAACAGGTAACAATCAGATTCCAAACTACGGATCGATTGGGGTATTGGGGTATAGTCCCTATGTAAGTTCAGGTACTTTGAACCAAGGGATTTATACATCAAACTTTGCAGATAAAAATTTGAAATGGGAAAAAACGGGTCAGACCAACTTTGGGGTTGATTTAAGTGTTTTTAATGGACGTGTGAAATTTACGGGTGATATCTATTATTCAAAAACGAAAGATTTGTTACTTAATGTACCTATTCCAA
Organism: Flavobacterium galactosi; assembly: GCF_048158585.1. Taxonomy (NCBI): domain Bacteria; kingdom Pseudomonadati; phylum Bacteroidota; class Flavobacteriia; order Flavobacteriales; family Flavobacteriaceae; genus Flavobacterium; species Flavobacterium galactosi. The sequence continues at coordinate 377,633 of NZ_JBLNKV010000003.1, read as the reverse complement.
TTCTTTCAGGTTTCTCTTCTACTTTGACGAATATTGGAGAGCTAGAAAACAGAGGGATTGAATTAAATCTTAGTACACATAATATTGACAGTGAATTCAAATGGACTACTGACTTTAATATTTTTGCCAACCGAAATAAAGTATTAAAACTGGGTGTAAACGATGCTCCCATAGATATTAATGTTAGTAGTATGACATCACGCACCGCTGTAGGACAACCAATAGGGATGTATTATGGTTATGTTGTCGAGGGTGTAATCATGTCAAAAGCGGAGTTGGATAGCAAAGCTTATCCAGTATGGCCAGGCAGTGAAGCGGGTGATCCAAGAGTAAAGGATGTCAATAATGATGGCAAAATTGATTCTAACGATCGTACTTATCTTGGCAACAATCAAGCTGATTTTCAATGGGGATTGACGAATAATTTCTCTTACGCAGGATTTGAACTTTCCGTTTTGTTGCGCGGTTCGCAAGGGGGAGAAATCCTGAACCATAATGCCCGATTCCTAAAATCAGGTGTAGGTGGAGGGAACCGTAACATGTATGCTGTAGTAAACAATTACTGGAAATCTGATGCTGATCCTGGTAACGGAATGATTCCTAAGCCGCGTATGTTGCCGACTACTGTTCGTGATTTTGGGTCAAGTTATTGGGTTGAAGATGGATCATTCGTTCGCATCCAAAATATTCGTATGGGGTATAATTTACCTAAAAAATTAGTTGAAAAAATGAAGGTAAGTAACATAAAGTTATATCTGAATATGGAAAATGTACATGTATTCTCTGATTATTTAGGTTTTGATCCAGAAGGTAGTACCTATCAATCGGGTGTGTTGGTAGGCTTTGATTATGGTGCTTATCCAAATCCTTTTACAGCCACCGCTGGACTAAATATTAGTTTTTAAAAATCTAGATAAATCATTAAAACGTAAGAAAATGAAAAAAATAACATATATCATACTTTTTTGTAACGTATTCCTATTAGGTTGCAGTTCCGACTTTTTAGATAAAGCGCCTATTTCAAATGCGAATGAAGAGAATTTTTATAAATCCCAGAAGGATATTGAAACAGCGATGTGGTCTGCTTATAATTCGCTTTATACTTTATACGGTCCTGAAAGTCTGCCGTCGCTCTACGGCGAGTTAATGTCCGATAATGCATATAGTGATAATGCTGCCGGAAGAATACAAGACTATGAAAGCTTTGAATTGCACGCCATGACTATCGATAATGAGTTAGTACTCAATTTCTGGAATAACTATTATAAGGCAATTTATATTGTAAATAATAGTATTGTCAGTGCCGAAAAACTTGATTTTGCGAATCGAGATGCTTTAATTGGGGAAGCTAAGTTTTTACGTGCTTTGTACTATTTTGACATGGTTCGTGCCTGGGGTGATGTACCATTGGTCATAACTCCAATCAGTATTGCTAATGCTTATGCACAAGGGCGCACGCCAAAGGCGCAAGTTTATGCCCAAATTATTGAGGATCTTGATTTTGCGGTAGCGAAATTACCAGTAAAAACAAGTCAACGTTTTGTAGGTGCTGCCAGCCAAGAAGCGGCCAATACTTTACTGGGTAAGGTTTATCTAACTATGGGGAATAAAACAAAAGCTACTGAAACTTTGTTGAAAGTTTATGGCAAGTTTAGTCTGGTACCTTATGCCGATTTATGGAATTTAACTAAGAAAAATGGTGCGTCGTCTATTTTTGAGATTCAATATAAAGGTGGTGTATCCAATCCATACAGTTTATATTGGGCCATGTTCTCACCAGTTGACAATCGTGTGGTTACAGCTTGGGGTGGAGGATTTAATCAGATTGCTAATGATTTATGGAATGCCTATGAAACGGGTGATCCAAGGAGAGACATCTCTATTCAAAATGGGTATCAAACTGCTAACAACTCATTTGTCAACGTAAAATTTCCGATTAAATGGAAAGATACAAAAGCTCCAGTTGCTGGTTTAAGAGAAGCTTCGGATAATAACTTTATCATTCTTCGCTATGCTGATGTTCTTCTAATGCTGACAGAAGCAACTTCAGATCCAAAATACATGAACGAAGTTCGTGCCCGTGTTGGATTACCAGCCTATGGAGCGATAGGTTATCCAGCTCAGTACAATACGGTGAATTTAGCGCTGGAACATGAAAGTCAGGTCGAATTTGCATGTGAGTTCCATCGTTGGTTTGATTTAATAAGAACCGGAAGAGCAATTCCAGTAATTAAAAGCAGTAGTAAAAATATCACTATTACAGAAGCGAAATTATTATTGCCTATTCCTATTTTAGTAATTACCCAAAATCCGGGTGTGATTACTCAAAATGAAGCTTATAAATAGAAATTAGGATTTTAAGTTAGTTAGTTTTGTTAGGAGTATAGACTGCTTCCTGTCGAATAGACAGGTAAGCGGTCTTTCTTTTTTTATTATGTCAGAGAATTATCTTCTTTAAAGATTGACTCTGCAATAGCTGTTTTTAAGGTTTTGTTCTTTTTTTTAATTCGAATAATTTTTAAACATATAAATCCACAATAATCTGGAAAAGCGAATGTTAAAAGAAGCCATGATGACAATTATCACAGCAATAATAGGGATGATTCTTAAATCGAAAGTTTCGGTAAAGAAAAATTGGGCAATAATATAAGTTGCAATTCCTTGCGCTACTGTCAGTCCGTAGTTTACATACATAGCACCAAAGAAATAGCCTGGTTCCTTCTCAAATTTAAATTGGCAATGGGAGCAATAAGGGTTCATTTTAGGGAATCCAATATTAAAAAAAATGTTTTTTTCTTTAAATACTTTGCCTTCAAGGCAATGAGGGCAATCATTATTTAGGATGTGGACGATAGCGTTTGACATTTTGTTGTTTTTATCAAAGATATTTCTAATCCACGTCATGGATGTTTTCTATATTCGCTTATTATAGCACAAAAAAGACATTCAGGGCATATGAAAAAGTATCCTATTTATAACATTCAGCGGTTTAACTGCAATTCCGTGAATAGCGATTTATACATTAATACCTTCAAAAATCACTTGATCGACCATAGTTTTGTGGAGGAACCGCATCGCCATAATTCCTATGTTTTGGTCTTTTTTACCAAAGGATCGGGAACACATGAAATTGATTTTGATGTATTTACGATTCAGCCGGGAAGTATGTTTTTTTTGCAGCCCGGACAAATGCACCATTGGAATTTATCGGATGATGTGGAAGGGTTTGTGATTTTCTATTCGCAGGAAATGTACAATCTCTATTTTGGACAAAAAACCATCGGGGACTATCCCTTTTATTCTTCGGTGGACAATAAGCCTGAAATGGTTTTTGATGCATCTGAATCAAAAGCGATTTTGCCTTATTTTGAAAGTATGATTACTGAGGTTAACGAAAATCAATTACGGAAGCAGGATAAAATCATGAATCTGCTGGATATTATACATATTGAAATTACCAGAAAATATAGTGAAAAACATCTCCATGAAGCGCATTCGTATAATGTGAAAATCAAGGGTTTTGAGGTGCTTTTAGAAAAGAATTTTAAAACGGAAAAAATGCCTTCTTTCTATGCTTCGCAACTTCATATTACGTTAAAACACTTGAACCGGATTTGCAATGAAATCTTGCAAAAAACCACAACCGAAGTAATTACAGATAGAATCATTCTCGAAGCTAAGCGCATGTTGATGGATAAAAAGTTTACTGTCAATGAAATCGCTACGGAATTAGGCTTTAATGATTATTCGTATTTCACACGATTGTTTAAAAAAAATACAGGAAAAACTCCGACGAACTTTCGAATTAGTAAAAAGTGAGTTTGGGATGTGACTGATGAATATTTTAAACGGAGTAAAAAATGTTAGCCACGAATTCCACGAATTTCTTTAAAATTATAATCTATTAATTCGTAAAATCCATGGCAAAACTACAGTTCATCATGTTATGAAATGATTACGAATGCAGGGTAACCAAACGCGCTGCATTTTTCGCTTTTTCTACCACTTCTTCAATTGGAGTTTCTAGGGTGTCATTGACCAAAGCTACTCCCATTCTTCTATACGGTCTTGAAGTTGGTTTGCCAAAAATTCTAAAATCAGTTTTAGGCAAAGAGGCAATTTTTTCGATGCCGGAATACGTCGGGTTTGTTGAATTTTCAGAAGCTAAAATTACGGCACTCGCTCCCGCTTTTTCTAATGTAATTTCGAAAATAGGCAAGCTCAAAATGGCTCTTAAATGCAATTCGAATTCATTGAAATTTTGTGTTCCGGCCAAAGTTACCATTCCGGTATCATGGGGTCTTGGCGATAATTCCGAGAAATAAACGCCGTCATCTGCCAAGAAAAATTCTACTCCAAAAAGTCCCGCTCCGCCCAACACTTCGGTTGCTTTTTCGGCCATGTCTTGCGCTTCGTATAAATCCTTATCGGAAATTAAAGCGGGTTGCCAGCTTTCCTGATAATCGCCACGTTCTTGTCTGTGACCTATTGGCGCACAAAATAGTGTGGGATTGTTATTTTGAACTACTGTCAATAAAGTAATCTCCGAATTGAATTTGACAAAAGCCTCTACAATTACTTCCACCACATCGCCACGGGAACCTTCAACGGCATAATTCCACGCTTTTTCGATATCGGCTTCCGTTTTTATCGTGGACTGTCCTTTTCCAGACGAAGACATTAATGGTTTTACCACGCAGGGCATTCCAACGGCTTCAACGCCTTTTTGCAATTCCTCAGCAGTTGTGGCGTAACGATAATCAGCAGTTTTTAAACCTAATTCTTTGGCAGCTAAATCCCGGATCGCTTTTCGGTTCATGGTGAAATTAGCCGCTTTCGCAGATGGAACTACCGTGATGCCTTGTTTCTCGTACTCATAAAAACGCTCGGTTCTAATGGCTTCTATTTCTGGAACAATGAAATCAGGTTGGTGTTTAGCAACGATTCGATCCAAGGCTTCGCCGTCCAGCATATTGATGACTTCAAAACCATGGGCCACTTGCATTGCGGGTGCATTTTCGTAACTGTCAACTGCAATCACAATTTGTCCGATGCGTTGGGCGGAAATTGTAAATTCTTTTCCTAATTCGCCTGAGCCAAGAAGTAGTATTTTCATATTTATCGTGTTAGGGAAAGCTTGCGAGCTATCCGTACTTTTTCATTGTTTTTGCATGAGGGATAGTAGTGGAAATCCTTTGTATTCCCGTAGCGGTAGCGAAGGTAATAAAAAGATTGCAACAGATAGCCCGACCCACTTTTTCAGCGGGGCATGCCCATAAAAAAATAGTTTAAAGTATAAAGCGAAGAAACTTTAAACCTTAAACTATTTTAAATTTTAAACATATTTTATATTATGCAGGAACTTCGGTTAATGTTACCGCTTCCTTGATTCTGCGTAAAGCTTCTCTCAATAAATCTTCGCTTGTCGCATAAGAAAAACGGATACAGTCCGGGTTACCGAAGGCGTCACCAGTTACAGTTGCTACATTCGCTTCGCCCAAAAGATACATAGAGAAATCGTTAGCGTCTTTGATGAAAGTTCCTTTCAATGTTTTTCCGAAGAAAGATGAAACGTCTGGGAATACATAAAAAGCACCTTCTGGAACGTTGATTTTTACTCCTGGGATGTCTTTTAATAATCCAACCACTAAATCTCTACGGCTATGGAAAGCGTCAACCATGTGTTTTAAAACACTTGGGTCAGCATCTACTGCAGTAATGGTAGCGCGTTGTGCAATACTGTTAGCACCGCTAGTTACTTGTCCTTGAATTTTTGTACATGCTTTAGCAATGAATTCAGGAGCTCCAATATATCCAATTCTCCATCCTGTCATAGCGAAAGCTTTTGCTACTCCATTTACGGTAATAGTTCTTTCTAACATTCCCGGGATGGAAGCGATGCTACAAAAAGTTCCTGAGAAATTAATGTGCTCGTAGATCTCGTCAGCAACAACATAAATGTTTGGATATTTCTCCAATACTTTTGTCAAAGCCGTTAATTCTTCTCTGTTGTATACCGATCCACTTGGATTACAAGGAGAACTGAACCACATCATTTTTGTTTTTGGTGTGATAGCCGCTTCTAATTGTTCTGGTGTGATTTTAAAATCAGTATCTACAGAAGTGGGAACTTCTATAGGAACTCCGCCCGATAATTTTACGATTTCGAAGTAAGAAACCCAGTAAGGAGCAGGTAAAATTACCTCGTCACCATCGTTTAGCATTACTTGCGCAATATTGTATAAGGATTGTTTTGCTCCCGTTGAAACTACAATTTGAGAAGGTTTGTATTCTAAATTATTATCTCTTTTGAATTTTCTGCAGATTGCTTCTTTTAATTCAGCATATCCTTCTACTGGAGAATACGTGCTGTAATTTTCATCAATCGCTTTTTTTGCCGCTTCTTTGATAAAGTCTGGAGTATTGAAATCAGGCTCGCCTAAACTTAAGCTGATGATATCTTTTCCTTGTGCTTTTAATTCTCTGGCCAAAGCAGCCATTGCTAATGTTTGTGAAGTGGCTAAGTTGTTAATTCTGTCTGAAAGTGGATTGTTCATTAAAAAAGGTGTTGAATGCCCTGAATTCCTATGCCGGAAGTAAGGGAGGTTAATTATTATTTTTTAGTTTAATTTTTTGTTGAGACGCACTGCGGTGCGTCTTTTATTATATAAGTTCTGGTTTCATTCCCAGTTCTTTCAAATGCTTAAAGTGAGCAATAACAGCACTCCGCATCGTTTTATATTCGTAATATGGCAAGTCGCATTCTTGTGCGGTTTCTTTTACAATTTTTGCGATTTTGCCGTAATGTACATGACTAATATTTGGAAAAATATGGTGCTCGATTTGGTGGTTTAATCCTCCGGTATACCAGTTTACAATTTTGTTTTTTGGTGCAAAATTGGTTGTGGTAAATAATTGATGAATCGCCCAAGTATTATCCATTTCTCCTAATTCATTTGGCGAAGGATTAGTGGTTTCTTCCACTACGTGTGCCAATTGAAAAACAACACTTAGTATTAATCCTGCTGTATAATGCATTACAAAAAATCCAATAAGTACTTTCCACCACGTGATTCCAATAACGATTGGTAAAACAATCCAAATGGAAACATAAATTACTTTTGTAATGATTAAAGTGGTCCAAAGTATTTTTGGGCTTTTCGCTTCACCATAGGATAATTTTCTTTTTAGGTAACTTCTCATTTGTTTAAAATCAGTCGTTATAGCCCAATTGAAAGTTAATAATCCATATAAAAAAACAGAATAATATTGTTGAAAACGGTGAAAGTTATACCATGTTGCTTCTTTTGTAAAACGAATGACACGTCCAGCATCTAAATCTTCATCATGACCGGGAATGTTAGTATAGGTATGGTGTAAAACATTGTGTTGCACTTGCCAGTTGTATACATTTCCTGCAAGAACATAAATAGTTCCTCCCATGAATTTATTTACCCAATTTTTATTAGAATAAGAACCATGGTTTCCATCGTGCATCACATTCATTCCCACTCCAGCCATACCAATTCCCATGACAATAGTCAATAATACATGTGCCCAAAATGGCATATCCAAGGTTAGTATCAAAAAATACGGCGCAAGAAAAACGGTGAACAGAATTATGGTTTTCAAATAAAGTTTCCAATTTCCTGTTTTTTGAATATTGTTTTCCTTGAAGTAATTGTTTACCCGCGAGTTAAGCGTTCTGAAAAACTTCAGATTGTCTTGCTTTGCAAATGTAGGAGCGGTCTTGTTCATAGAATTTTATAATAATCCCCAAAGATAATTATTATAAATTTTCAATATGCAAAATTGAGTTAAATATTTACAATCTAAAAATAGTACTTTTGTTAAAAAATTAGAACATGGACGAGATTCTTAAGTATTTTCCTTATTTAACCGATATTCAAAAAGAGCAATTCGCAAAATTGGATTTTCTATACCACGATTGGAATGAAAAAATAAATGTCATTTCGAGAAAAGATATTGATGCTTTATACACCAAACATATTTTGCATTCGTTGGGTATCGCCAAAATTATAAAATTTGAACCGGGAACTTATGTTTTGGATGTTGGAACTGGTGGTGGATTCCCTGGGATTCCATTGGCGATTCTTTTTCCTGAAACGCGGTTCTTTTTGATTGATATTATTGCCAAAAAAATCAAAGTGGTTCAGGCTGTTGCCGAAGCATTAGAACTGAAAAATGTAAAAGCCGAACAATTGCGTGCCGAAAATGTAAAAGGTGATTTTGATTTTATCGTGAGTCGTGCGGTAACAAATATGCCTGATTTTGTTTCTTGGGTGAAAACCAAAATCAAAAAAAATAACAAACACGAATTGAAAAACGGTATTCTCTATCTAAAAGGAGGAGATTTAACTGAAGAGTTAAAAGATTTTCCAAAGGCCACAGAATACAATTTAGCGGGCTTTTTCGAAGATGAATTCTTTGAAACAAAGAAAGTGGTTCATGTTCCGTTGAAGTTTGTGGTGTAAGGTTTGTTTTGTAGTGTCGAATTGGTGTCTGTAAACTAGAAAAATACATGATTTAAAAATAATAATTTAATGATAAATAAATTAAAATTAGTTTTCTTTTTGTTGTTACTATTGGCAGCAGTTAATGGTATTGCACAAAAATCAGATGTAGGGAATTGGTTTGCTTATTTGGGCAACCAGAAAATAAATGACAGATGGAATTTTCATAATGAAGTGCAATATCGAAATTTTAATTTCGCAGGAGATCTCGAACAACTGCTTATTAGGACAGGTTTAGGCTATAATTTATCTCAAAATAATAATAATGTATTGCTGGGATATGCTTATATTCATTCAGAACCTTACATAGCAGGAACAGATGAGAAGTCACGAACAGATGAACATAGAATTTTTCAGCAATTTATTACAAAACAACAGTTTGGACGCGTGAATATTTTACATAGATACCGTTTTGAACAACGATTTATTCGAGATGATTTTAAAATGCGTTTGCGTTATTCTCTCTCGTTGAATATTCCAATAAATAAAAAAGTGATGGAGAAAAATGCAGTTTATGCCTCGTTGTCAAACGAAGTCTTCATTAATACAAAGCAAAATCATTATGATAGGGATCGCGTTTATGGTGGTATTGGATATTGTTTCAGTAAATATGTTAAAGTAGAGGCGGGTGTTATGTCCCAAATTTTGCCTGCAACAAGCAGAACTCAATTTCAAATTATGATTTTTAATAACTTGCCTTTTTAATTGTTGCATAATTAGTAAAAACTACGCTTGTTAGATTTAGTTTTTTAATAACAAACCCCACAATACTTCAAAATTATTTGAATTCTTGTGGGGTTTGTTTATTTTTAAAATTAAGAATCTTTATTCAAAAATTTCAAACTATTCTCCTAAAAACGGATATCTGTAATCCTCAGGAGTAACAAAAGTTTCTTTGATGGTTCTTGGGGAAGCCCAACGCAATAAGTTCAATGCTGAACCTGCTTTGTCGTTAGTTCCTGATGCTCTTGCACCACCAAAAGGTTGCATTCCTACAACAGCCCCCGTTGGTTTGTCATTGATATAGAAGTTACCGGCAGCATTTTGTAATTTTGTAGCCGCTTGCTCAATAGCATAACGGTCTTGACTGAAAACAGCACCCGTTAAAGCATATTCTGAAGTGGTATCAACTAACTCTAAAGTTTCTTCCCATTTTGAATCTTCGTAAACGAAAATCGTCATTACAGGTCCGAATAATTCGGTTTCCATTGTGGTGTAATGTGGATTGGTAGTTACAATTATTGTTGGTTCAATAAAATAACCAACAGATTTATCATAATTACCACCAACTATAATTTCGGCTTCAGTATCTTTTTTAGCTTGGTCAATAAAACTAGCCAATTTGTCGAATGAACCTTCATGAATAACCGCAGTAATAAAGTTACTGAAATCTTCTGGCGAACCCATTTTCATGGATTTTGTATCGGTGATTAGTTGTTCTTTTATGGCTGGCCATAAACTTTGTGGCACATACGCTCTTGAAGCTGCAGAACATTTTTGACCTTGAAATTCGAAAGCGCCACGTATAATTCCTGTTGCAACTTGTTTAGGGCGAGCACTTGGATGTGCGATGATAAAATCTTTTCCTCCAGTTTCTCCTACAATTTTTGGGTAGGTTTTATAATGGTGGATGTTTGTTCCAATTTTTGACCAAATATCTTTGAACACATGAGTGGAACCTGTAAAATGGATCCCGGCAAAATCGCGACTTGCCAAAATAGTATCGGTAATCATCAAAGCATCCCCAAAAACTATGTTGATAACGCCATCAGGAACTCCTGCTTCTTTAAATACTTCAATTATGATTTGTGCTGAGAAAACTTGGCTGTCACTTGGTTTCCAGATCACTACATTTCCCATCATGGCAGCGCTTGCAGGAAGATTTCCAGCAATGGCCGTGAAGTTAAAAGGAGTGATAGCGTATACAAAACCTTCGAGTGGTCTGTATTCTAATCGGTTCCACATATCCGAATTGGATTTTGGCTGATCACCGTAAATTTGAGTCATAAATTCTACATTGAAACGTAAAAAATCGATAAATTCACAAGAAGCATCAATTTCGGCTTGATGGATATTTTTGGACTGCGCAATCATTGTTGCGGCATTTATTCTTGCTCTGTAAGGTCCGGCAATCAATTCAGCAGCTTTCAGGAAAATTGCCGCTCTTTGTTCCCAAGCCATATTAGCCCATGCAGTTCTTGATTCTAATGCATTTGCAATCGCTTTTTCAACATGCGCTTTTTCAGCAAGATGATACGTTCCTACGATATGTTTATGATCATGGGGCGCCGTCATGTTTTTTGTATTACCAGTTCTAATTTCTTCGCTTCCAATGTATAATGGCACATCGATTTTAGAATTCCACATTTTTGCGTAAGCGGCTTGAACAGCTGCTTTTTCAGGTGAATTTGGTGCATACCCTTTTACTGGTTCGTTTACCGCTTTTGGTACATGAAAAAATCCTTTTAACATATTTGTAAAGTTATAAAATTAGAAATCCTTGTGGTGTATTTTTAAATATTGCACAAAAGTACGAAGGATTGTTTGAAAAAAAACATTTTTTGCTCTAAACTAAAAGGAATAGTATAGAATGTAGTGTTTTAGCCCAGATAGAAATGGAAAGCTTTTTGTAGGCTCGTTATATTTTTTCTTGTGAAATAAGAGCGACTTCAGAAGCTCCTTATTTTACTTAGAAAAAAATAAAGGAGGCGACGAAAACTTGAAATGAATAGCTGGATGAGCTCCTAAAAAAATGGAGTTAAATTTTAATTCAAGGCAAATGGAGCACACAATCTAAAGGTAGGTACAATGACTTTGAAATTTTTTGTAGAAGTAAAATTAATCATGTTAAAATGCCCTTTCATTGCGCCATAAGGTGACGATAATAGGCATCCTGAGCTGTAGGTGTGAAATTCCCCTGGTTTTAAAACTGGTTTTTTTCCAATAATGCCTTCGCCATCTACTACTTCTATATCATTAAGAGAGTCGAAAATTTCCCAATGGCGAGAAATTAATTGTACAGAATCTTTACTGTGGTTTTCGATTGTGATTTCATAACTAAAGGCAAAGTGAATCTTATAGTTTTTGAAGTAGGTGCCTTCAAAACTAGTCAATACTGATATCTTTATGCCTCTTGTTATTTGAGAAACCATGATAAATAAGTGAATAGGTGCTTAATAATGACAAATTTACAAAAATTTGATTTTGTAAAGTCATTTTTAGAAAAGTTTTTTTTAGTTGATGATATTTAATGAATTTGCCGTCCCTTTTCCGATGGCTCTGTCATATCGATCGGTGTTTTCTCGGTAATATACCATTATGAAATAATCATTTTCTGTTTGATAAAAATTTCCATCAATAGCATTTTCATGATCGATAATTCCTTTGTTGTCTACAATTGTGTATTGGAAATTTGTAAATCCTTGTTTTATTAGAACTGCTTTTTCATAAATACCCTTTTTTTCATTATAATCCATTTTATATTCGGGTGTCAGATTATAATTATTGAACATGCCGTTTATGTAAATGTCTTTATTCATTCTAAAAGTAGGAGCCGAAAGACTAAAATACACCCAGGCATAATCGGCTTCAATTTCATTGTTGGTCGCGTTTATGTTCTTGATGACAAAATTTCCGTTCACGTCTTGTGTTACAGAATAGGGGTAATTTGTTCGTGAATTATTGGTATATAAATAAGAACTATAGATTTCATTATTTGAATCTACGCGGGCTACATTATTATTAGCAGCTCTAATATCTTTGTTTTCAAAATACAAAAACTCGTTTCCTGCCCAAAATTGGGTTTGCGTATCGTATTTATAAATCAAATCATTTCCAATCGTGTATTGGGGGACAATATTTGTAATCGCGTCATTGAACTGTCCATTTTGAAGTAAAACTACTTTCACATTTTTCAATGGATTTTGAAAAGTAATGGTGCTGGATTTAATAGTAAATTCCAGGTTGTGTTTAAATTCCAAATTACTAACGGTTCTGGCTCTTTTTACTTGGATAGGAATTGTGACAACATCTTCATAAAGAATGAATTTTCTGGAGAAAACGGCTTCTTTGTTGTTGTTTAAAATTTTCAGAATGTAATTACCGCTGATTAATAATTGTGTAAACTGATTGGGAATAGCCAGCCTATAATGGGAATAGAGTTGTAAGGCATTGAAAGAATTGGTATAATCTGAAATTCTTTGGTTGTCAAAACCTCTTAAATACTCGCTTTTAGGGATGTCTGTTGGTTTCCAATTATAATCACAATGGGTAATTTCGTAATAATAATCAGCTTCATTACCAAACAAATCGTCAAATTGCAACTGGAATCCTTCTCCTAATTTAAAAATTGGAATAACATTTTGTTCACTTTGGACAAAAGAAATTGTCTTAATATTATATGGCGGAGCAATCTCTTTTTCTACTTGTGCAGTAGCCGAAGTGATTATAAAAAGCAGAACTATTTTTTGAAAAAAAGCTTTAGACATAATATATTGGATTGCTGAAATGTAAATATAGCGAATTAAGCAATACTATTATTATGCCAATTATAAGGTAGCTTTATTTGATTTGTCCTAAATCTATTTGAAACAAACAGGGATGATTTCGCCTTTCGCTAAACAATATTTTTCAACTAGTTTGGGTGCTATTTTATTAGTATAATCTTCTTCAATTACTTTAAAACCAATGCTTCTTAATTTATCAAAATAATCACGACCGTAAATACGAACGTGGTCGTATTGTCCGAAGATTTTAGCACGTTCTTTCTGGTCGGTAATGGTATCGTCTGCAAAAGTACTGGCTCTGGACAACTCTTGTGGAATTTGTAAAATGGCCATTCCGCCTGGTTTCAAAACGCGATATAATTCCTGCATGGCTTTCGTATCATCCGGAATGTGTTCCAATACGTGATTGCAAAGAATAACATCATATTGATTGTCCTCGAAAGGCAAATCGCAAATATCTGCTTTCACATCTGCCAAAGGCGAAAATAAATCGGTTGTGGTATATTCCAGATTTTTTTGATTTCGAAATAATTTATAAAAGGCTTGTTCCGGTGCGAAATGTAGCACTTTCTTTTTTGTTGCCGAGGTGAAAAAATCAGTTTTCTCATTCAAATATAACCACAATAAACGGTGTCTTTCCAAGGAAAGTGTACTTGGCGAAAGCACATTATTTCGTTGTGTTCCATATCCGTAAGGCAGGAACATTTTGAAACTTTTTCCATCAATAGGATCGGTAAATTGCGTTCCTTTTAATGCTAATGCAAGAACGGGACGGGCCACGTAACTTAAACGAATGAGTATAGGACGCGGAATGGTATTGAGTATAAGTTTAAAGAGTTTTTTCATTTTGTTCAGAGAGATTCGCTTTTATAACTTTAGATTTTCTTATATGATCTTAAATCACTTATATGTTTCAAAAAAGGTTAAAGATATAAGTGATTTAAGGTCATATAATTTGGTTTTAATTCTGGTTAGACTAAAATAATTTATAGAACTAAAGGCTCTCTTCTAAACTCCTCTTCTTCATTACTCACAATTCCTAATGCTTTGTAGATGTATCCAAAAGTCGATAAAATCTCCGGTTTTCCATCGATAATTGCAACGTCATGCTCAAAATGGGCACTTGGTTTCCCATCGGCAGTAAGGATTGTCCAGCCGTCTTTTAATTGTTTGATGTTTCGGGTTCCCATATTAATCATAGGTTCAATAGCCACAACCATTCCTTCTACAAAAAGTTTCCCTCTTCCTTTTTTGCCATAATTAGGCATTTCTGGGTCTTCGTGCATTTTTTGTCCTAGTCCGTGTCCTACTAATTCACGAACGACACCATAACCGTGTGCTTCCGTGTATCTTTGAATCGCATTTCCTACATCCTCCACGCGGTTTCCTAATTTTAATTCTCGGATTCCTTCGTATAAAGATTCTTTGGTTATTTGCAATAATTTTCTGGTTTCTGGAGCGACGTCACCTATTTCGAAAGAATACGCATGATCACCATGGTATCCATTTTTATAGGCACCACAATCTACCGAAATAACATCACCGCTTTCTAAGGGTTTGTTATTGGGGATTCCGTGAACTACTTGGGCATTAGGGCTCATGCAAAGTGAATTTGGGAATCCGTATAACCCAAGAAAACTTGGTTCAGCGCCATGATCACGGATGAATTCTTCGGCTAATTTGTCTAAATATAAAGTGGTGACTCCTTCTTTTATTTCAGAAGCAATCATTCCTAATGTTTTGGATACGATTAAGGCGCTTTCGCGCATTAATTCTATTTCTTCACGTGATTTTACAATAATCATAATTTCGAATTTTCAGTTTGCAAAAGTACAATTTTATAAATTATTTAATCCGGATTAGCCATTATTTTAAAAAGTTCCGAATTTGAAATGTAAAAACGGTTCTCCAAAGCTATTTTAGAAAGTTGTGCCACCACTAAATTATTCTCTCTGGTATTGATTAGAAATAAAGAGCTTTCGCCAAAAGAAAACAAGCGTTCCTCAGAATTGAGCATCGTCAGATTGTCTTGTACCAAACCTTTGATTAACGCCTTTTGTTTTAGCAACGATACAATCTCCATTTTTTGAGCATTAATTTTATTGGTTAATTGCACTTTTTCTAAGTCTAATATAAATTCAGTTTCTTGCACTTTATATTTTGCCAGTTTCAAACTGCCGCGTTCTTTTCTTAGAAACAAAGGGAAATAAAAATCCAGTCCTATTTTATAATCCTGAAATTGATAATTATCAATATAACTGGGTTCAGACAAATAGGAGTATCCCACATCAATTTTTGGTAAAAGCAGGTTGGCTTTTAGTTTTCTTTCCACATTCAATATGTCGATTTTGCTTTGTAGCGCATTTATTTTTGGATGATTGGTGATGGAAAAATCGAGATTCAATAAATCATTCGTTTTTAAACTTTCCTGAATTGTAAATTCCAATTGGGTTTCGGGAATAAGCGCATCGGATATTTCCAGCGGAATGTTATTTTCCAGCCAAAGGAAATTAGAAAGTTCCAGCTTGGCTTTAGCCAATTTCAAGTTTGAATCCTCTAAGTTAAGCAGTCTGTTTTTTACAATAATTCCGGCTTCAATACTGTCAATTGCCGGTTTATCTCCTTGCTTGATCAAGGATTGAATTCCTTTGAAACGAATTTGTGCATTACTACTATATTCCTGATACAACTGAACCTCATTAAAATTTTTCTTCCAATTAAAATAGGCTAAAGAGGCATCATACAATACAGCAATAGCTTGAAGTTTTCTTTCGGACTGGCTTAGTTGCATTTGCATTTTTGCTTTTCGAACATCAGCCATGCGTTGGTTTATAAACAACCCTTGTCCAAGCGGAATGGTGATGCCCAGCGAAGTCAATCCCTGATTAGGGATGGTGTTTTGAGGGTTCAGATAAATTCCTTCATTGTTGTCAAAGCCTGCTTTAATCTCAATTCCATACCAGGTTGGGATTTTGAAACTGCTATTTAAAAGTGAATAATACTCTTTGTCTTTAAATTGTTTTTTGCTAAAATCAACTTCAATTTTGGGGTCAAATCCACCACGAGCCATCATCAAATTAGCCTGTGCTTTGTTTATTTCCAAATTAGCGTTTTTAACTAACGGATGGTATTTTTTTACATAGCCTAAGAATTCCGTATACGAAAGCTCATTTGGCGCGTTTTGTTGCGCTGTAGCAGAAAGCGCAAAGAATAAAAATGCGAAAAGTAGTGGTTTCATTATTTTTTTTCTTTGGTTGTTTTTGGTGCGGGTTTGTAATAGTTAGCCGGAAAACCATTTAATGTTCTCCATAATTCGAACCACACGGGAACAGTATTCAGTAAGGCAATAGTTTGAGCGCCCGCTCCTATGCTTAATTGTTTAGGCCATTTGTCTTCATTTTTGTCAGGCGTGATTAAAACTCTGTATTTTCCATTTTCGCTAATAAAGTTTTCAATGGCTACAATTTCTCCCCCAAAAGTTCCATAAGACATATCTGGCCATCCTGAAAACACAATAGTTGGCCATCCATCAAACCAAACCCGAACTTTTTCCCCTTTGTTCAACAACGGCAAGTCCATGGGGTTTACAAAAGTTTCCACTGCAATATCATATTCTGATGGCATAATGGTAGCAATTGGGGTTCCTTCTTTTATAGTTTCGCCTAAACCAGATTGTAAGGCTCTGTTGATGTACCCACTTTGGGATGCTTTGATGTAATACAAGCCATTGCGGATGCTGTAATTTACATATTGGTTTTCAAGTTTGTTGACCACTGCATCGGTGTCGTATTGACTGCTGAGTGCCGTGTATTTATCACTGTTGGCTTTAGAAACTTTTTCAGCATATTCAGCGGTAATTCGGTTTATTTCTACTTTTGCATTTATAAACTCGTTTTTGCTGGTTAAGTATTTGTTTTCTTGAGTTATGATTTTAGCTTCTACTTCTTGTAATTTCAATCTTTTTTCCTCAATATCAGTTAGTGGTTTCAGCCCTTCTTTATTCAACTGCGCCGTACGGTTGTATTGCGTGTTCGCAATTTTTAGTTGGGTTTTTACTGCAACCAAATCCATACTGTCACTTTTTATTTTCAAAAGAGACTGTTTGATTTTATTTTGTGCTTGTTCCAGTTTCAACGTTTTTTCGGTTTCAATAGCTCTAATTTGACCAGAAAGCGTGGTTACTTTTGAACCGTACGATTGCAAAGATTGTTTCTTGGCATCCATCTGTTTTTTTGTGTTTCCCACTAAATTAGGGTCCATGTAATCTTCTTTGATTTCCGATATGAAAAGTATCGTGTCCCCTTTGTTGACAAAATCACCCTCTTGAACGTACCATTTTTCTATTCGACCAGAAATCACACTCTGAATAGATTGGGGTCTTTGGCTTGGTTTTAAAGTGGTTACGGCTCCTGTTCCTGAAATGTTTTGTGTCCAAGGCAAGAAAAGAGCAACAAGGCCAATTATGGAGACAATGGCTATAATTCTGTTTAAAATTTTATAATGAGGTCTGTTGGATAGATTTTTGACTGTTGAATACCGATCCAGAGACGGTAGTTTCGTTTTATTATCGGATATGTTTAGCATAACTAATTCTTTTTAAAATCAAGTTGAATGAGGCCATTTTTCATCGTGATCTTTCGATTGGTTTTGGTTTCCCAATACGGGTTTTTGGAGGACACAATAATCGTCCATGTGTTCTTATCGGAAGTGATAAAATCAATAATTTCATTGGCTACTTTCTCATCCATAATATCAGTTGGATCCTCATAAAAGAGTATTTTTGGTTTATGGATAATACTTCTTGCCAACAGTATTTTTTGTGCATTGGAAGACGACAATTGTCTGCCTTCCGGATAAATACGTTGGTCTAACCCCTTTGGCAGTAATTTTATAAAAGAGGTAAGTTGCACTCCGTCAATTGCCCATTTCAAATCTTCGGAACTTACAGAGTCATCATTAAAAGTAATGTTTTCTAAAAGTGTTCCTTCAAAAGGTTTTTCTCCGTAGATTATGCTTCCTATTTGAGATCGATATTGTTTCAGGTTTATTTTTCGGAAGGTATCGTCATTGATATAAAAGGAACCAGAAGTGGGGTGGAGTAATCCGGATAAGATCCTCATTAGTGTTGTTTTTCCAGAACCATTTTCCCCGTCGATTACTATTTTTTCCCCCTGTACTATTTTCAGTGCAATATTGTTCAGTATTTCTTTATCATAATCTGGGAATTTGAAGCTAAGATTTTCAATTTCCAGAGAGATATTGGCATAGCAAACATCACTTTTAAAGCTAGTTTCTTCTTCTAATGCCAGGTCCGTTACCTGTCCTATTTTTTCAATGGAAGTTAACACGTCATAGAAAGTTTCCAGTCCAATTATTATTTTTTCCAAGGAATTAATTACCAGTAAAATGATGATTTCTGCAGCTACAAATTGCCCAATATTCATTTGTTGTGATAATACTAAAAAACCACCTATCGACAATAAACTAGTTGTAATTATAATTTTAAATACGATCAACTGACTGAATTGTTTCTTGATAATATTAAAATGTTTTTCTCTATAATTCAAATAATCGGCAACTAAAGAATTGTTTTTTTGAAGCGCATAATCGTAATTGAGTTCATTTTTAAAACTATAGCTGTTGCGCGCCATTTCTTGTAGCCAGCTTGCTACTTTGTATTTGAATTTTGATTCTTTTAAACTGGTTTCTAACCCTGATCTATAAGAAAATCGGAAGATGAAATACAAAAGAAAAAAAAGTAAAATACCAAATACAATAAAATAAGGATGGTACAAGGACAATAAAATCACCCCAAAAACAATTTGCAATAAACCTGCCGAAAAATCAATCAATAATTTTGAAGTCCCTTTTTGAATGGACATGGTATCAAAAAAACGATTGGCTAACTCCGGGGGATAACTGTTATGTAGTTCTTCAGTTTTTATTTTTGGTAACCGGGCAGCAAATTCAAACGAGGAGCGAACAAATATTTTTTGTTGTAAATTTTCTGTAATTCGAAGCTGCATTAAAGAAAGAATCCCCACTAAGGCTACACCAAAAACAACTAAAACTATTAATACAATCCACGAAGCGCTCACTCTTCCAGATTGAATAAAGTTCGTGATTGCTTGAATTCCAAGAGGCAGCGATAAACTGATCAGTCCGGCAAATATGGCGTAAAAAATTATTTGGGAGACATCTTTTTTGTCTAATTCAAGTAAATGGTAAAAACGTTTTAGAGGAGTCATAATGGTTTTGGGATTTTCTTTTTAATGTTTTTATTTCAAAACGTTTTCTGCAAGATTCAAGTAAAAATTTGTAGTGCTAACGGAATCATTACAATCTGTAATAGTTTTTAAATGTTCGGTTAGAAAATGTTGATGTAAACTGCCTTCAACTATCGTAGAAATAAGTGATTTTGCATAAGGATATTCTGGGTTTACCTCGGTTACAATACCTACAATTCGATTGATTACCCTTTTATAAATCAAGAAAAAACCTTCGCTGTTTTCTTGATCAATTTCCTTAATATATAGTGTTTTTGTGAACTCAGCAATAATAATTTTGTTTAGAACGGCTTCATTGATATGTGCTGTAGTGTTATCGTCAATTACTTTTTCGGTTACAATAGTTATCGCTTTTTTTAGTTTTTCCTTTGGATCCAAAATATTTGTAGTAGCAAAAACCAGTTTGTATTCCATCCAGCTCCAGTACCAAGAGGATAAATAAACTAAAAGTTTATGTTTGTTTTCAAAGTAACGGTATACCGAGCTTTCGTTCGATCCAATTTTCTCTCCTAATTTTTTAAAAGTAAAATTGTCGAATCCAATTTCGTCGATCAAAAGGATGCTTTGTTCTATTATTTTTTTACCTAAAGAGGAGGTTTCAGGATCCTTTACGTATATCTTTTCGTTAATTTGTATTTTTAAATTGGATAAGATGCTATTCATAATTGATATTATTTCATGCAAATATAATAGTATTACTATCAATAATGAGATTTTAACTTTTATTTATAAAAAAAAGCTACTCGACTGGAGTAGCTTTTTGAGAAAAATTATTTTAATTATTTATAGTAGGGAATGACAAGTCATTACTTCAGGTTTCTCGATCCCCATTAATTCCAAGATAGTTGGAGCGATATCGCCCAAAACTCCATCATGAATTGTTTTTAAGTCTTTGTCTACCAAAATAATTGGAACTGGATTTGTTGTGTGCGCAGTATTTGGACTTCCGTCAGGATTAATCATGGTTTCGCAGTTTCCATGATCTGCAATTACGATTGTAGTATAATTATGGGCTAATGCGGCTGTAATTACTTTTTCGACACATTTATCAACGGCTTCGCAAGCTTTTATGGCAGCACTCATAATTCCGGTGTGACCTACCATATCGCCATTGGCAAAATTAAGACATACAAAATCTACTTCTTCTTTTTCAAGTTCGGGAACTAAAGCATCAGTAAGTTCAAATGCGCTCATTTCCGGTTGCAAATCATAAGTAGCTACTTTTGGAGAATTTTTCAAGATGCGACTTTCGCCAGCAAAAGGCAATTCTCTCCCACCAGAAAAGAAGAAAGTTACGTGAGGATATTTCTCCGTTTCGGCAATACGGATTTGTTTTTTGTGTGCTTTTTCCAAAACTTCACCAAGGGTTTCGGTAATATTATCTTTATTATAAACAACTTTTACGTTTTTATACGTTTCGTCATAATTGGTAAGCGTTACATAATACAAATTCAATTTGTGCATGTTTTGCTCATGGAAATCTTGTTGCGAAAGCGCTTCGGTCAATTCTCTTCCTCTATCCGTTCTGAAATTGAAGAAAATAACAACATCATCATCTTCAATAGTAGCAAGAGGTTTGTCGTTATCATCAACCACAATCATCGGATGAATAAATTCATCGGTTACATTAGCTTCATAACTTTCTATTATCGATGCAACTGGATTTTTAGTGTGAGTACCGGTTCCGTTTACTAATAAGTCGTAAGCCAATTTTACTCTTTCCCAGCGTTTATCACGATCCATTGCATAATAACGTCCAATTACAGAAGCTATTTTCACGGTAGTATTTGCGATATAATCTTCTAAATCCTGAATGTAGTTTTTACCCGATTTTGGATCAACATCACGACCATCAGTGAAGGCGTGAACAAAAACTTTTTGTAATCCGTATTGTTGTGTTGCATCAATCAAACCACGTAAATGTGAAGTATGGGAGTGAACACCACCATCAGAAACCAATCCTAAGAAATGTACTTTTTTATTGTTTTCTTTAGCATAAGTAAAAGCATCAACTAATACTTGTTCTTTTGCCAAAGTATTATGTGCTACGGCAAGATTTATCTTGGCTAAATCCTGATATACTATTCGTCCAGCGCCAAGGTTCATGTGTCCTACTTCACTGTTTCCCATTTGTCCTTCAGGCAAACCTACATTTAGACCATCGGTTCTCAGTTGAGCACTTGGGTAATTTTTATAAAGGCTATTTATAAAGGGTACATTGGCATTATCAATTGCAGATACCTTAGGGTCAGGAGATTTTCCCCAACCGTCCAGAATCATAAGAATTACTTTTTTGTTCATTGGAATATATTTTGAGCAAAGATAAAGCATTTCTAAAAATGTTCGAAGCAATCGAAATCACTATTATTCATTCGTAAGATAACAATAACAAATAATGATAATTTTGTTGTAGAAAACGAGGTTTTCTAAAATTAATGCAACTTAGAATTTATTTTTCACTTCGTTATAATCAATAAAATAACGAATACTTATTGAGAAAATATGTTTTAGCTGATCGTTAGTCAACAAAGTTGTAACTTTTTTTCCAAAATCTTTATCGATTTCTCTTTGGAAATTAGCAGCATTATTTCTATATAAAATAGAAATTTCACTACCTGGGGCAAACCACCAGGAATAAGAAATATCACCATTCCAGGAGAAAAAACTTGAATTTTTATTTTCAGTATAATTGGAATAATCTGTTAATCTGCCGTTTTGTTCTAATGATAAAAAGTTTTTGTTTTCGGCAAAAGACCAGTAATGACGCAAGGAAAGATTAAAAGTCATTTTACTGTTGACGGAGTATTTTCCGGAAAGAGTGTTGGAATACGTAATCACATTTCTATTGGCAAAAATGATAGTGTTTGGCGTTACTGAATTTAAATCATCATTTATACTGTCTATATATCCCTTGTTGTTGTTTTGTCTAAAAAAGCTAAAGTTATAATTCAATGAGAATTTATCATTGAAACGGTATCTTGGACCTATGTCGATACCATAAGAATTTCTTCCAGGTTCACTCAAAACAGCAAATGATGGATTAATGTCAATTGCAAATCTATTATTATAATTCGAAGAAAACATAAACCATCCTCCAAATCGTTTTGGGAAAATTAAATACCTGTTTTCTGTCCTAGGCTCATAATAATCATGGGATTCAATCGGATTGGCATTTATTCCTAATCCAAAATAATGGTTTTGTTTATTGTTTGAATTAATATTAAAATTGATATTATTGCCTTGAATTTTTCCGGTCTCTTTTTGAAACTGGGTGTACATATTAATATTTGTATTGAACGTATTGAAATATTTGGTTGGGTTTAATATCCTATAATTTACATTTCCATAAATTGCATAATAGTTGGTCTCAAAATTGATTCCTAAATCATTGTTGTCGAAATTTTTTGAGAGAATTTCTGTTCCTAAACTATATCTGTATTTTCCAGAAGTCTCCGCAAAGTTTAACGATGTCGCGGTTCCTTTTTTGTCTTCAGTGTCGTTTATGTAACTGTATTTAAAATTTCCGGAAAGATTATAGGTGTTTTTCTTAGTATTTAAATCCCAAACTAATGCAGAAACATTTCCATCACGAAAACTCCCGTTTCGGGTAACATTAGTATTCACAAATGAAATTGAGGAGTTTTTGCGAAAGCGCTGATCGAGAACCAAAACATTATAATTTGCTAAGGGTTCCACCAGTTCTTTTCTTATTTCTTGAGTATCATTGTTTTGTATTGACGCATACGTTTTTTCAGTAACGGCATTTAAGATTCCTATCCCCAAACCATCTTTTGTTCTGCCGGATACTTTTAAGGCATTGATAAGATTAACGCTTGATGGATTATCAATAATTTCTTCATTACTTGCAGCAGTTGGATAATTTGACGGTTTTCCACCAATTCTTCTGGAATAAAGCAAATTTCCTTTGCTGAATAAATCCGTTCCTTCGGTGAAAAAAGGTCTGTTTTCATTAAATTGTTGTTCGAATGGACCTAAATTTAAAATCTGATCATCATATTTTGTTTGGCCAAAATCAGGAATAAGAATAGCATCAAGTGTAAAAGCATCGTTTATGCCATACTTTATATCCAGACCACCTTTGATTGTTCCGTATGTTTTTTGCTGTGAATTTGCATTTACATAAAAAGAAGAATAGGGTAAAAGAAACAGTCTGGTAGGTGTTTTTATATTTTCAATTCCTTCCAAAACTCCAGTTTGTTGTGTAAAAGTTCCAATTTTTGAATCAATAAAATTCCAGCTGTATTTATGTTTATCACGCTTTATTTCTCTAAAAAAATTGAGTCCCCAAGTCTGTTTTTTTTCACCTGAAAATCTCAAAGCCGCATACGGAATTCGCATTTCTACAACCCAACCAAAATCGGTAATAGTTGCTTTGCTTTTCCAAACAGCATCCCATGAATAATCCTCTCCATTCGTGTCCGTCGTTATGCAATCAGCTTGCCCATCTGATGCGGAGACATAAAATTGAAAATCTTGTTGCCCGTCATTAAAACCATTTACAAAAACTCCAAAAAGATCCGAAGCACCAAAGTTGTCTCTTTGTGCTATTTCTTTCATTATTTTATTAGGTTCGTCATCATACATAACTGCAGCGACATAGATGGCATCGTTATCATATAAAACTTTCACTTCTGTTTTTCTATTTTCCGGAATACCCTTTCCATTATCTGGTGCAAACATGATGAAATCCTTCGCAACTGGTAGCGATTTCCATATGTTTTCATCTAGTTTCCCATCTATAATTATATTATCCGAAATGAATTTAGTCTGTAATACTTTTTTTTGGCTGTAGCCAAGAACTGAAAACAAGAGGAAAGTTAGGAAAAGTATTTTTCTCATGATTTTTTTGATTGATGATAAAAGATGCAAAAATATAATTTAAATAATAGACTGTGTTTTTAACAAATTGTTACAGCTTTTAGAAGAAAAAGCATAATTACATTATTACGTCTGCTTCGTAGATTTGAAAAAACGATTGTTTTTGAATTTTATTTTGACAGAACAGCAAGTTGCAAAAAACTTTAAAATTTATTTTTCACCCCATTATAATCAATAAAATAGCGAAGACTAATGGAGAAAATATTAGTCAGGTTACTGTCAAAAACATTTTTGAAATTAGTGGATAAATCTTTCTGAATATTTCTATTGCTTTCTATTGCATAGTTCCGGTATAAAATTGAGATTTCACTACCTGGAGCAAACCACCAGGAATACGATAAATCAAAATTCCAAGAGTTAAAATTCCTGTTTTTATTCATAGAATAATCATTATTTTGAACTAAATACCCATTATCCTGTAAAGTAAGAAATTCATGATTTTCTGAATAGGACCAGTAATAACGTGCCGTTAAGTTCAAAGTCATTTTATTGTTAATAGCATATTTTCCCGTAAGGTCATTTTGTACTATTTCTCTATTACGCTCTGCAAAAATAATTCCGGTATTTCCTTGATCGACCCATCCTCTGTCATTTTTTTTACGGGTATAATCTAATACATAGAACAGTGAGAATTTATCATTAAACCTGTATTTTGGGCCTAAAGCGAGCCCATAAGTAATTCTCCCATCTTGGTCATATAGGGTGAAGCTTGGAGTAAAATCAAAAGTAAAAGCGTTATTGCGGTTGAATTCAGTTCCAAAATAAGAAGCGATTCTTCTGGGGATTTGTAGATACCTGCCGTATGTGCGAGGCTCATAAAAATCGAACGTTTCTAATGGATTGACCACTAAAGAAAATTCAAAATAATTGTTTTTTAGTGTAGTTGCTTTAACGATAGTTTTATACCAGCCTTCTTGTAGTTTCCCAGTAGTATTTTGTATCTCTAAATTTACTTCCTGTTCTATCTTAAATGTATTAAAAAAACGGGTTGGATTTAAAATTCTATAGCTGGCATTGGCATAGGCGTTATGATAATTGGTGTAAAAAATGATTCCTAAATCATTTATGTCATAATCCTGAGATATGTATTTCCCGGAAAGCAAGTACCGATACCTTCCACTTGTTTTTGCAAAGTTTAAGGAAGTTTTGAAACCATCATAATCTTCAATTGTGTTGATTGAACTGTATTTGAAATCGCCATATAAACTATAAGTATTTGATTTTGTATTCAAATCGAATAATAATGCCGAGACATTAGCATCTCTAAAACCTCCATTCCGAGTAGTATTTGTATTTACAAACGTAACGGACGAATTTTGATTGAAACGCTGATCAAAAACTAAAATGTTATAATTTGTAAGTGGTTCTATAACTTCTTTTCGAGTTTCATTAGTACCATTATCCCGAATAGTAGCGTATGTTTTTTTAGTGACTGCATTCAAAAAACCAACTCCTAAACCTTTTTCTGTTCGACCGGAAACTTTTACGGCATTTAGTAAATTAACCGAACTAGGATAATTTATGATTTCTTCATTAGCATCAATTGTGGGTTCTGTGCTTGGAGCTCCACCAATTCTTCTGGAATAAAATAATCCTCCTTTATTGAACAAATCGGTACCTTCTGTAAAAAAAGGTCGGTTTTCATCTAGCTTTTGTTCAAAGGGTTCAAGGTTCAAAATAGCATTGTCAAATTTTGTCTGTCCAAAATCAGGTACTAAAATGGCATCCAATGTAAAGGAATCGTTGATGCCATATTTTATATCTAAACCAGCTTTAAATGTAGTTCCTGAAGCAATATCATTTTCTTGGTAATAGGCAGATGAATAGGGAATAAAGAAAAGTCTGGTCGGTGTTTTTATATTTTTAATTCCTTCTAGAATACCTGCTTGCGGAATTACAGCACCAATTTTTGTGTCCACGTGATTCCAAGTGTATTTTTGATTGTCTCGTTTTATTTCACGCATAAAATTCAGTCCCCAAGTTTGTTTTTCTGCATTTGAAAATCGTAACGCTGCATAAGGGATTTTCATTTCGACTACCCAGCCAAAGTCGGTTATTATTGCTTTACTATCCCAAATAGCGTCCCATGTAAAATCTTCACTTTCTTCTATTGCTAAACAATCCATTTGAACTCCTGCTGAACTCACAAAAAAACGAAAATCTTGTTGTCCGTCATTAAATCCGTTGATACTAACAGAAAAGTTATCCGAAACCCCAAAAACATCACGGTTTGTAATTTCTTTTTTTATTTTATTAGGTTCATCATCATATAATAAAGCAGCAATATAAATGGCATTGTTATCATATAGCACTTTAACTTCTGTTTTCTTTTTAGAACTTATTGGTCTTCCATTATCAGGTTCAAACATTATAAAATCGGTAGCAACGGATTCTTTCTCCCAAATTTCCTCGTTAATTTTGCCATCAATAGTGATGTTTTCTGTAGTAGATTTTGCCAAAAGAACCTTTTTTTGGCTATAGGTATTGAAACTATAGAATAGTAAAAAAAATAGTGCTGTAGATTGAAATTTGGACATAAATTGTGAGTGTATCAAAACAAAAATAACAAAATTAACATAGTAAGTGATTTTTTTGTGAATTTTTACTCAATATTTCCCTCCCTTATCCGTTTTAGTTGGACTAAAGTTTTGTTAAATTATTTTCAATTACTATTTTTTGACGTAGGTTTGCAATCCCGAATTAATCTATAACTTAAAGACAACCAATGATTTATAAGATATTTCCTGCTATTTTGTTTATGCTGCTTTCGTTCTCGCCGAGCAAAGCAAGTTTTTCTGAGTCAAAGACTGTTAAGTCTGCTGTTTATGCCAAAACGGTAAAATCTAGCGTTGAAGCCAATATTGAAATGGCTTATAATAATTTACATTCCAATGAATTTCTTTTGCCTAAATTAGAAAGTTTTTCAGAAGCTTTAAAAGGATACTATTTGTTGAAAGAAAAAGGTTTAATCCAGAAAGACATTTTAACCTTAGTCGATTTTAGTTTGTCATCCAATACTAAAAGACTTTGGGTAATTAACTTGACAACAGGTGAAATCTTGTTCAATACTCTTGTGGCACATGGAAGAAATACAGGCGATGAATTTGCTTCTGCTTTTTCAAACTCAGCGGAATCGTATAAAAGCAGTTTAGGATTTTATGCAACAGGTGAAATCTATAGCGGTAAACATGGAATGTCACTAAAATTAGATGGCTTAGAAAAAGGTGTAAATGACAATGCAAGAGCAAGAGGTGTAGTTATGCATGCAGCCGAATATGTTTCTAATTCATTTATAAAAAACAACCATAGATTGGGCAGAAGTCAAGGTTGTCCAGCGGTACCGGTAGCGTTGTCTAAAGAAATTATCAGTACAATAAAAAACAAATCATGTTTGTTTATTTATCACCCTTCAAGAGCTTTTAAATTGGCTTCAGAGTTAGTTTCTTAATTTGTTATACAAATTGGCATCAAGATTATAAATATCATCTCTGAAAATCAATTTATTGTTTTCACTCCAAGCTGTCCAATACAATAAATGAAAGGAAACATCTTCCTTTATTTTGACAAATTTTGTTCTTTCGTTTTGTAATATGGTTGTGATTTTTTCCAGATCCCAATTGACTGGATCGTTCAGTAAATATTCTGTTAATTCCAGTGGATTGTCAACTCTAACGCAACCGGAACTCAACGAGCGATCTATTTTGTCAAAATAATCCCTGTGATTTGTATCATGTAAATAAACAGAGAAGCGATTTGGAAAAATAATTTTCACCATACCGAGCGAGTTAAAAGTTCCCGGACTTTGAACATATCGATACGTTTCGGCTTGGGATAATTGCCACTCATAAGGATCTACTATTCTTCCATTACTATCATATACTGTAATGTTTGAATTTGTTAAATAGCTTCGGCTTTTCAAAACAGCCGGAATAACATCTTCTCTCAAAATAGTGGGCGGAACAGTCCAAGTTGGATTAAAAACTACCTGAGTTAATTTGGAACTTAGGATTGGTGTTTTTCTTTTTGCTCTTCCCACGATTACTCTGTGTGTTCTCAATGTATCTTTGTCTTTAACTAATGTCAATTTATAGTCTGGGATATTTATGATTACGTATTCTTTTCCCATCTCTTTTGGATACCATTTCCAGCGTTCGAGATTGGCAATGATTTGATGGATCCGTTGTTGTTTTGAAAAATTGAGCGAAGCAATTGTTACTTCTCTAATAATTTCGTCAGTAGCTAAACCATGGCGAGTTTGAAACCTTTTTACCGCCATTACAGTTTCTTCGTCATAAACTGGTGTCAAACTATCTTTAAGTTGTAAATCTTTCCAATAAATCAATCTTTTTTTAATGTCAATTAGGGAAGGATTAGTGTCATTTGGAGTAATGTTCCCTGCAATTTTTAAATTTTTAAAGTTTTCTTTGGGGAAAGTACTAATTAGTTTAAGTGCTTTTTTTAATTTTTTGTAAACAAGATGATTGGGTTTTAATTGTTCTATTTTATAGATTAACGAGTCGCTGTTCAACAATTGGGCAACCGTTTCATTTATATCAATGTGGTTTTCTTTTAAGTCCCAGTTTTTATATAATTTTCTTGGGTCTAATGTTCCGTTAGTTAAATGTGAAATGTATTTTTGTAAACTAGAGGTCAGTAAAACATCATATGTCGCTAAATCCACAGAGTCTAGAGTTGCTAATTTTTTTTCGAAATTACTTAATGCCTTTACTTTGTAATTTTCTGGATTTAATCCCTCTTCATCAGATGTAAGGAGTTCCTCTAAAATTATTTTTCTCTTCTTGTCAGATTGCCAAACGGTTCTATATTCAGTGGATTTATAGAAATCAGTGAGTATTTTGCTATCAAAGGAAATTAGTAAAGCAGAGTCAATTTTAATTGATTTTCCTTCAGGTTGAACACGGGGTTTTGAAGCCTCTTTTTCTAAGACCACTTCGCTTTTTAGTGCTTCTTTTTTACAACTAATCACGATGTATAATAATAGTATTAGAAATAATTTATTCACTATTCATTGTTTTAAACATGATAACGTGTTCTCCAATTCCTTTTATTTCAAAAGGTAACCCTTTTACTTGATATCCCATTTTTTCATAGAAACGAATTGCTTCTTTTCTGGCATTGAACCAAATTAAATTTGCGTTTTGGTCTGAACAATGTTTCTCGGAATTGAGAATGAGTTTTTCGCCAAAACCCTTTTTTTGATATTCTTTCAAAACCGCCATTCCCCGAATTTGAAACTGTTTTTCTGCAACAAATGAATTATTTTTCGCTTCGAATGTTGAAATAACACCAATCAGATTGTTCTGGTCAAGTAAGCCAAAATGAATCGTAGTTTCTAGATTGTCGCCATCGAAATGACAACTATCGATTGATTTATCGGCTCGACGGACAGGATATCTTACTGGAAATGTCTCCAAAGCAGAGATTTGTTTGATATTTTGTATTTTTTTTCAAAGATTTTTTAGGCTTAATAAAGGTATAATATTTTCATAATAAATTCTTTATGATTTACAGATGCTTTATTAAAAAATATTGTGAGGAGAAGATTGTGATTTTTCAGAAAAAAAACTTGCATTGAAGCAGAATTATTATTTATATTTGCACCGTTGTTAATGCGAAAGTAGCTCAGTTGGTAGAGCTCCAGCCTTCCAAGCTGGTTGTCGCGAGTTCGAGCCTCGTCTTTCGCTCTAAACCTCAAATTTTTGGTTTGAGGTTTTTTATTTAAATTTTGTCATGCGAAAGTAGCTCAGTTGGTAGAGCTCCAGCCTTCCAAGCTGGTTGTCGCGAGTTCGAGCCTCGTCTTTCGCTCTTCAAAGCCGAAACTTAATTGTTTCGGCTTTTTTATTTAGGATCAATCCGTTTCTGAATTATTTTATAAAACTCAAATCACTTCCGCTTTCTAATTCTTCAGGAACTTGGTTTTGTCTAAAAAGTCTCGCGGATAAATTGCCTCTTAAAGTTATTTTTTCGCCTTTAACGTCTAACCAGCTTCCTTCTCGCAATCCTAAAACAGGAACGGTATTAAATGCATGAAATTCTTTGATTCGGGTTTCGCGCGTTTCGCCCATGTGTGTTGATTGTTTATCAGCATCTAAATAATGTGGATTCAAATTAAAAGGAATTAATCCCAATGTTTGAAAACTAGGAGGATAAATAATAGGCATGTCATTCGTGGTTTGCATCGTCAGTCCGCAAATATTACTTCCGGCACTCGTTCCTAAATAAGGAGTTCCTGCTTTAACGGAGTCGGCAAGAACGGTCATGATTTTGTTTTTATACAATTGTGAAACCAATAAAAAAGTATTCCCACCACCTGTAAAAATCCCTTCTGCATTTTGGATTGCTTCAGTAGCATTTTCAAATTCATGGATTCCTTTTACGGTTTTATTTATTTTGGCAAAAGCCAAAGCAACTTTTGAGGTATATTCCTCATGTGAAATACCACCTGAACGAGCATAAGGGATAAAAAGTATCGTTTTGCAATTTAGAAAATGTAAGCTTAATTTAGGTAATAAATAGTCTAGATAGTCCCCACTATGAAGGGTAGATGTACTGGCGATAAGTATGTTTCTCATTGTGTTTCTTGTGAAAATAGTTTGTGTTAAAGGTATAAAATTGTCTATTTTAATGTTGTGTTTTACTTTTTTTAATTAACATATTTTTATCAAGTCATTAGTAATTAATTTTGAAGAGAGTAAGATACTTTTACAATATGTCAATAATCGAAATTTGATTGTCATCTGATGAGTAGAGTGGTTTGTCTTTTTTTATTTTAGTTGCTTCTAAAGCCTTTGCGCAAGAAACTGCTCCGGTTAAACTAAACGGTAAAGTAATTGCAGACATGTCTAATCTGGAAGGTATTTATGTTATAAATTTAAAAACTGAAAAAGCTGTAATTACTGAAAAAGCAGGCTATTTTTCAATAGCAGCAGTTGTGGGAGACACACTTCTGTTTTCGGCAGTTCAGTTTAAAGGAATTCGAATCGTATTGACCCAAAAACATTTTGAAAATGATTTTCTTTTAGTGAAAATGGATCCCATCATGAATCAATTAAAAGAAGTTATAGTGAGAAGAGGGTACGATAATATCAATGCAGTTTCGCTTGGTATAATCCCAAAAGGGCAGAGATCCTATACAGAGGCAGAACGTAAACTATATACCGCAACGGATTTTAATGCAGCTGCAAGTTTGTCTGGAATGGCTGGTGGTTCAATTTCGGCAGATCCGTTACTCAATTTTATTTCAGGAAGAACCGGTATGCTTAAAAAACAATTGGAAGTAGAGAAAAAAGAGTCCTATTTAAAACAATTAGAGCGACTCTTTGATATTGACCATTTTGTAAATAAATTAAAAATTCCTTCTGAATATGTAAAAGGATTTGAATATTTTGCAGTTGAAAATACTAAATTCACCAAAATTTTGGATTCGAAGAACGTAACAACCATTGAATTTTTATTAGGTGAATTAGCCACAAAATATAACGAAATAATTGCCAGTGAAAATAAATAATATACTACTGCTGATTTTATTTTTTATAGTCACTGCCACTTTTGGTCAAACTAGTCTTGAAAAAGAAATCCAGGGGAAAATCACTTCTGATACAACCACTGTTGAAGGAATAAATATTGTTAATTCATCTACTGAAAAAGCGACTGCAACGGATAAGAATGGTTTGTTTTCGCTATTTGTAAAAGAGGGGGATGTTTTGGTTTTTTCTGCTTTAAATCTTGTAACTTTACGTAGAAGAATAAATAAGGAAGATTTACAGCAGGTTATTCTTAAGATTCAAATGGCTCCAAAAAGCATTGAACTTAAAGAAGTTATTGTCAATGAAAATTCACAAATAACGGCCGAGAACGTAGGTATTATTCCTTATGGTCAAAAAAAATATACATCAGCTGAGCGGAAATTATATACTGCAACTTCCGGTGGTGGAATCGATGGATTGCTAAATACGATTTCGGGGCGTAAAGCAATGCTTAAAAAAGAAATTGCGGTAGAGAATAAAGAACAATCACTGAACAGACTTGCACCGCTTTTTGAAGATAAATATTATACAGAAACCTTGAAAATTTCGGCTGATTATGTCAAAGATTTTCAATATTATTGTGTTGATGATACCAGTTTTACTGCGGCATTGAAATCTAGAAATAAAACATTGATAGCGTTTTTGATTGTTGGATTGTCTGAAAACTATAATAAAATCATTACAAATGAAAAATAAAATCGTAATACTGGTTTTGTGTTTGTGTTGTCAATTTTGTTTTAGTCAGTTGACAAGAAAAACTTTGTATGGTCAAGTGGTAAATGATTCAATCAAGTTAGAAAATGGGATTGTTTTTAATGTGAATTCTAAGACAGGAACGGTCATCAATCAAAAAGGGTTTTTTAGTATTTTGGCAAAAGCCAAAGACACATTGGTTTTTTCTGGCTTAGCCTTTAAATCCAAGAAAATAGTTATTACTGAAAAAGAAATGTCTACTCCATTATTAAGAGTGAAATTGGATGCATTTGTCAATCTGTTACCTGAACTATTGGTTTCCGGAAAGAAAAACCTAAACCCAATTTCAGGGAATTCGCAAAAATATGTTGATATGCAATATTTTGACGATGAGAAGTCTTCTCCAAAAAACAGAACGATGCCATCTGACGGAAGTATTGAATACGGCATGAATTTTGTTCGAATTTACAAAGATGTATTGAAAATTTTAAGAAAGAACAATCCTGAAAGAACTGATTTCACAACCGACAAAAGTTTTACGGAGCTAACAATGAATAAAGTTGGTTATTCCTTTTTCACCAACACATTGAAGTTAAATGATGATGAAATAGGTCTTTTTCTTATTTTTTGTGAAAATGATTCTAAATCAAAGGCATTTATGAAGTCAGACGATGAGTTTCAATTTATGGATTTTCTGGTTACTAAAAACAAAGAATTTAAAAGAATCACTACTTTTGAAAAATGAAATCGCCATGATTCCAAAATATAAATAAGATTAAGAAAGGCGATACCATACTCCAATAAAAAACAAATAGAATCTTCGTGTGAAAAAAACAATCTTATATACTTTCATTGGAATTTTATTCCTGAGTTTAACCGCTTTTAATGTTCATAAATTTTATATGGCAGTATATCAGGTGAATTATGCTCCTGAAAAGAAAATGCTCCAAATTACATCTCGGATTTTTGTTGATGATTTGAATAAAGCGCTAGAAAAAAAATACAATAAAAAACTGTATTTAGGATCTGAAAAAGAATCACCTGAAGAAATGCTTTTGCTAAAGAAGTATTTTTTGGAGAAATTTTCTGTAAAAGTTAATGGGCAAACAAAGACTGTTAATTTTTTGAGCAAAGAGCTGGATGGCGATATTCTTGTTTGTTATTGTAATGTAAAGGAAATCAACAAGATTAATTCGATTGAAATTTTTAATTCGGTTTTGATAGATTGGAATGCTGAACAGCAAAATATCACTCATGTAACCGTGTTAGGAGATAAAGAAAGTATCCTTTTTACCGATTCTAAAAGAAGCGAAATGTTAAAATATTAATAGAATGCGGGAAATTTGTTAAAAAATTATTAATTTCACGCTCTAAAATAATTTGCATTCCAGAGATGAAAAAAATCACTTTATTATTTATTTTTCCAGTAATTCTATTTGCTCAAGAAAAAACAACTACGGTAACCCCAAAACAATCAGGAAGGTACGACACAAACAAGTTTAGCCAAATGTACGATTTGTTGGCAACGCCCAATATGTTTCGTACAGCATCTGGAGCTCCAGGGCCGGCTTATTATCAACAGCAGGCTGATTATAAAATAGACGTAGAGCTAGACGATAAAAATGCGAAGTTGAGCGGATCGGAAACAGTAACTTATTATAACAACTCCCCAGATAGTTTGGAATATTTATGGGTACAGTTAGATCAAAATCAAGCTGCAAAAAACTCACAGTCCCCGTTGGCTGAAAATGAAAAAATTGATCAGGTTTTACCTGCTGAAAAGTTTGCTAATCAATATTTGAAGCAAGGATTGGATCGCGGATTCAAGATTGAATACGTAAAAGATGCGAAAGGAAATCCTTTGTCTTATACTATAAATCAAACCATGATGCGTATTAATCTGGTTACTCCCCTTAAGCCAGGTGAAAAATTTATATTTTCTATTAAATGGTGGTACAATATCAATAACTACATTCAAGATGGCGGTCGCTCCGGTTATGAACCATTCGAAAAAGAAGGGAATAAATTATATGTAATTGCTCAATTTTATCCTAGAATGGCAGTTTACAATGATGTAGAAGGTTGGCAGAATATGCAATTTTGGGGAGGAGGAGAATTTGCTTTGCCTTTTGGAAATTTTGATGTAAATGTTACTGTCCCTGCGGATCATGTTATGGATGCAACAGGGGAGTTGATGAATAGAAGCGAAGTGTTTACGCCAGCACAAGTTAAAAGATATGAACTGGCTCAAAAATCATTTGACAAACCAGTTGTCATTGTAACTCAGGCGGAGGCTGAAATTGCTGAAAAAGGCTTTTCTGATAAGAAAAAAACATGGAAATTTAGCGCTAAAAATGTGAGAGATTTTGGAATAGCCACTTCAAGAAAGTTTATTTATGATGCTATGGCAGTACAATTGAGTACTAAAGTGGTTATGGCAGAATCGGTTTATCCTAAAGAAGCGAATCCGCTTTGGGGTGAAACTTCTACAAGAACGGTTGCACATACTTTAAAAAGTTATTCTTCGCATACTTTTGATTATCCTTATCCAAAAGCGGTGTCCGTTTCGGCAGAAGATCAAGGAATGGAATATCCTATGATTTGTTGGAATTATGGTCGTCCAGACGAAAATGGAGTGACTAGCGAGCGTACTAAAAATGGAATGATGGGAGTAGTAATTCACGAAGTGGGTCATAATTTCTTTCCTATGATTGTAAATTCTGACGAACGTCAATGGACTTGGATGGATGAAGGATTAAACTCGTTTATGCAATATATGGCTGAACAGGAATTAGGAACTAATTTTCCTTCTAATCGCGGAATCCCGAGTAAAATTGTTCCTTACATGAGTGGTGATCAAAAATTATTGGAACCTATAATGTCTAACTCAGAGAGTATAATTCAATTTGGTAATAATGCTTATGGAAAACCGGCAGCAGGACTTAACATTTTGAGAGAAACTATTATGGGAAGAGAATTATTTGATCATGCTTTCAAAGTATATGCAAATAGATGGAAATTCAAACATCCTACGCCAGAAGACTTTTTTAGAACAATGGAAGATGCTTCGGCAGTAGATTTAGATTGGTTCTTCAGAGGTTGGTTTTATTCGACAGATTTTGTTGATATTGGTATCAATGAAGTAAAACAATATTATGTTTCTGAAACTCCAACGGCAGATTTGAAAGATGTTAAAGTGAGAAAAGGGCGTTTTGGTTTAGATAAAGGTCCATTTGTATATTTAATATCAGATAAAAACGGAGAATTAAAAGGATCAGAGAAAAAAGCTTTGAAAATGGATGAAGTAAAATTGCTTTCAGAATATGTAGATCAAAAACTTACAGCAGAAGAACGCGCCACTTTAAAAACACCTAAATATTTCTACGAAGTTGAATTTAATAAACCGGGAGGAATGCTGATGCCTATTCTTGTTGAAATTACTTATGAGGATGGCATGGTTGAAAATTTCAAATATCCAGCTCAAATTTGGAGAAAAAATAATGATACAGCCAAAAAGGTATATGCCACTGAAAAAGCAATTAAAAAAATTCAGATTGATCCAAAACTTGAAACCGCTGATATAGATGTAGCCAATAACAGCTGGCCAAAAACAGAAGTGAAATCAAAATTTGATTAATATCAATTAAAATAGAATAAAAAGACTCCCAAATGGAGTCTTTTTTTATGAAAAAATTAAAATACTGCGATTCAAAATTTGATATATTTGTATCCAAGAAAAATCTAAAATTATGTTTGGTATAGGTGGAGGCGAATTAATTTTTATAATGTTTATTGTACTTATGCTTTTTGGCTCAGATAAAGTGCCTGAAATAGCGCGTACTATGGGAAAAGCGATGGCGCAAATAAAAAATGCAACCAACGATATAAAAAGTGAAATTCAAAAAGGGGCAGATGCTAATGGTTTTGATGCAAAATCATTAAGCGATATAAGAGGCAGTATTACATCTGAAATCAACAAAGCGAAAGATAATCTATTAGGAGATACAAGCTCGTTGACTGATATAACCAGTAATATAACCTCAGAAATCAATAAGGCCAAAGAAAACCTTTTGAGTGAAACAACTACTCAAATAGAAACAACAAAAGAAGGAATTGACGATATTACAGGACCGATAAAACGTCAAATGTAATGTTGGAAAAAATCCTGTCTCTCGATACTGAGTTATTTGTTTTTCTTAATGGTCTGGGTTCTGAAACCTATGATGGATTATGGTTGTTTATTACCAAACAAAGCAATTGGATTCCGTTATTTTTACTGTTAGCATACGTGCTTTATAAAAAATTGGGTGCAAAACAAACGTTGTACATGCTTTTGTTTATAGCTGTTTTAGTGACAATTACTGACCAGACAGCCAATTTGTTTAAAAATGGATTTCAAAGAT
The DNA here is from genome assembly GCF_048158585.1 of Flavobacterium galactosi. Taxonomy (NCBI): domain Bacteria; kingdom Pseudomonadati; phylum Bacteroidota; class Flavobacteriia; order Flavobacteriales; family Flavobacteriaceae; genus Flavobacterium; species Flavobacterium galactosi. Next base: position 340,765 of record NZ_JBLNKV010000003.1, on the reverse strand, counting down.
TGCGACCATGTAATAATCCAGAAATAAGTTCATTTATTCGCGTGGTGCAATTTCGTAATTCCTTTAGCTTTTTCTCTGGACATGCGGCAAATTCTATGGCAGTAGCTACTTTTTTATTTTTCAATTTTAAACACAAAATCAAATACTTCGGTTTTCTGTTTTTATGGCCGTTAATATTTGCCTACAGCCGCATTTATCTAGGATTGCATTACCCATCGGACATTTTAACAGGGTATTTGGTTGGATTTATTTTTGGTTTCTCCATGTTTAAAATATACAAAGCAGCACAATTAAAATATTTTCCTCGATCAGATAATTAGTAACTTTTGGAGCTATTTCCTGCTTTTCGCTCGTATCTTTACTTGCTTAAAGAACGCAAGTAAAGGATACCGCTTCTATCAGGGCTAGGGCATTAGTTTCCCAAAAGGCGTTTTTAAATAGAAATAATTTGAATCCAGAATGCTGTAATTGACATCTAAAGAACTCTGCTCACTGTTAATCCATCGCGGATTGGTAATAAAACCGTTTCTACTCGGGGATCGTTTGCTAATAGAGTATTGTATTCCAATAATATTTTTGTACTCAAATCTTTAGAATTTAACGGTTCTAGAACTTTACCACTCCACAACACATTATCCGATAAGATAATGCCGCCTTTATTCATTTTTGGAACAATCAATTCAAAATAGTTGAGGTAATTTTCTTTATCGGCATCAATGAAAACCAAATCAAATTTCATATCAAGCGTTGGAATGATATCAGTTGCTTCTCCCAAATACTGGAAAATTTGCTTTCTCCAAGGTGATTTATCAAAATGTTTTCGCTGAAAATCAACTAATTCTTCCTTAATGTCAATCGTATGTAGCGTTCCGTTTTCCTGCATTCCTTCACATAAACACAAGGCAGAATACCCTGTATAAGTCCCAATTTCGAGAATATTCACTGGCCGAATCAATTTCGATAACATACTCAAAACACGCCCTTGAAAATGGCCACTCAACATTCTTGGTAATAAGATTTTTTGATAGGTTTCTTTATTCAAAGCAGCTAATAAAGCGGGCTCTTTTTCAGAATGTTGCTCGATATAATCTTCTAATTCTTGGGAAATGAAATGCATTTTTGGATTTTTTTTTCAATTGGAAGCAAAGTTATCAAATTATCAAATCAACAAATCAACAAATTGTCATTAAATTTGCACCATGCAAATCGAGAAAAAAGACATACGAGCCTTATCAAAAGAACAATTACGCGATTTTTTTGTGGCTAACAACGATAAAGCCTTTCGTGGAAACCAAGTTTATGAATGGTTGTGGAGCAAAGGTGCACACAGTTTTGAGGATATGACCAATGTTTCTAAGGGAACACGTACTATGCTTGAAGCTAACTTTGTTATCAATCACATCAAGGTAGATACCATGCAACGCAGTGAAGACGGAACCGTCAAAAATGCAGTTCGTTTGCATGATGGTTTGGTGGTGGAGTCTGTCTTGATTCCAACTAATACTAGAACGACAGCTTGTGTTTCCAGTCAAGTGGGTTGTAGTTTGGATTGTAATTTTTGCGCTACAGCGCGATTAAAAAGAATGCGAAATCTGGAACCTGCAGAAATTTATGATCAGGTTATTGCCATTGATAAAGAAAGCCGTTTGTATTACAATCATCCGTTGTCCAATATTGTTTTTATGGGAATGGGAGAGCCGCTCATGAATTACAACAATGTGTTGAAAGCAATCGAAATGATTACTTCTCCGGAAGGTTTGGGAATGTCTCCCAAACGTATTATGGTTTCGACTTCGGGAGTTCCTAAAATGATTAAGAAACTAGCTGATGATGATGTGAAATTCAAGTTGGCTGTTTCCTTACATTCTGCAATTGATGAAATTCGTTCTAGAATCATGCCTTTTAGTGAAAATTTCCCGTTGGCAGATTTACGTGAATCATTGGAATACTGGTATAGAAAAACCAAAAGTAAAATCTCTTACGAATATGTGGTTTGGAAAGATATTAATGATAACAAAGCTTCAATTGATGCCTTAGTGAAATTCTGTAAATATGTTCCTTGTAAAGTTAATTTGATTGAATACAACCCAATCGATGACGGCGAATTCCAACAAGCCTCCGAAGAATCTATTAATGCTTATATCAAAGCACTTGAAGCTAGCGGTATTGTTGTGAAAGTACGCCGAAGCCGTGGAAAAGATATAGATGCTGCCTGTGGTCAACTGGCAAATAAAGAAGCATAAAAAAAGGAGTTCAATTTTAGAACTCCTTTTTTGGTTTTATATCTATGGATAAGTCTTTTAATTACCTAAAGTAATTTGAGTTGCTGCACCACCATCAATAGATAGCATGGCTAAATTATCACAATCACCTGTTCCATAATCAATTGTTGCGTAGTGTGAATTTTTAGAAAGTTTTACTATTCCAGATACAGGAAATGGCATAGGAACTGGTATTAAACTACAGGCTGTTTTATGAACTAATGGAGTCGCTGACTCAATTAAAGAATTAAAGATAGTACCATTTGGGTGAGTTGTTGTAAATGTCCCGTAAGTCGAATATACATCATCCGTTGGACTTAAACGGGTTAGAAATCCAGCAGTCATTTCTCTTACGCGATCTCCATTACGCGTGTAAACTCCAGTTGTAGTGGTTAGTGTCATATTGGTCATGGTAAATGTGGTTTTTGGATGTAAATTGTCTCCAGTACCGAGCATTTCTCTTTTCCAAGTTGACGTGCCTTCTAATTTGTTATCATTAAAGTAAAAATTATTATAGGTAATTGTCATGATTTTAGGAAAAGTGGTTCCAATAGTTCGGGTTAAAATAATTTGCCCTTTTAGAGAATGGCCTCTAAAGACACATGGAGAACCTGCAGTTCCAAAAGTAATAGTTATAACTCTAACAGAAACGGTTGAGCCTAAATCACTTATTGTAGCACAGTTTGGGAGAATTGAATAATAATAATTCCCAACACTTTTTCCAGTTGTTGAACCTTCACTTATTTCATATTGATTATCAGTAATAAGTGAAACATCGTCAATGGCATTATCCATTTTCTGGGTTGCGGTGACATCGTTGCTGGTAACAGTTGCTTCTGTTGTTGCAGAATTAGAGTCTTGCGAACAGCTTGTGAATGCAAGAATACTCAAAATCATTCCAAATAATAAAATTTTCTTTTTCATAATAAATAGGTTTTTGGTTAAAGCTTTGATTTGTAAAAGCATAAAGGTTTAATTGGGGCATAATTAAGTTATAAAAATACAAAAAAATCATTTAGATAATTATCGTTTCATAAGTTTAGTTCTATGAGAGCGCTATTTATAGTTTTGTAAATGTATAATATGTAGTTAATGTATAAATTTTAATTGGCATCATGATTAATTTTTCTTATAAAACGGAACGAGCATTCAAATTGATTTTAAATAGAAATTGAGTAAAAATACATATAACTATAGGAAATAGACAGAGGTTTTTATTTAAAAATAGTATATTTGAAATCTAAATGAATGTCACCTCAAAAATAAAACAGCCCATTTTCAATGAAATGGAACTTTTTGAAAAAAAGTTCTACGAATCGATGACTTCAAAAGTGGCTTTGTTAAATAGAATTACCTATTATATTGTAAACAGAAAGGGAAAGCAAATGCGTCCCATGTTTGTTTTTCTCACTGCCAAAATGGTTTCGGGAGGGATCGTAAATGAGCGAACCTATCGCGGAGCCTGTGTTATTGAGCTTATTCATACCGCTACATTAGTTCATGATGATGTTGTGGATGACAGCAATCGCCGAAGAGGTTTTTTCTCCATCAATGCACTTTGGAAAAATAAAATTGCCGTTTTAGTTGGTGATTATTTGTTGTCCAAAGGATTGTTGCTTTCTATTGATAATGGTGATTTTGATTTACTCCGAATTATTTCTGTAGCCGTACGCGAAATGAGTGAAGGCGAATTACTTCAAATCGAAAAAGCTCGAAGACTTGATATTACAGAAGATATTTACTACGAAATTATTCGAAAAAAAACAGCAACACTTATTGCTGCCTGTTGTGCGCTTGGTGCACAATCAGTTATTGAAGATGAAGTTCAGGTGGAGAACATGCGTAAATTTGGAGAACTCATCGGAATGGCTTTTCAAATAAAAGATGATTTGTTCGATTATACGGATGAAGCCATTGGAAAACCAACAGGAATTGATATCAAAGAACAGAAAATGACTTTACCTCTTATTCATGTTTTGAATACTTGTACTTCCAAAGAAAAAAGTTGGTTGATCAACTCCATTAAAAACCATAATAAAGATAAAAAACGCGTCAAAGAAGTTATTGCTTTTGTGAAAAATAATAATGGATTACTTTATGCGGAGCAAAAAATGGTAGAATTTCAGCAAGAGGCACTTTTACTTTTAGATAATTATCCAGATTCTGAGTTTAAAGACGCGTTGATTTTGATGGTCAATTATGTTATTGAAAGAAAAAAATAGACTTGTTTTGTCATTCCAATAAAGGATGAATCTCACTTTTATTTTTTTTAATCTTCATGCAACCTTTTGCAATCCATCTCGTATAGCTAGTAGAAGTATTTTATTACTATCAGGAATCTAATATTTGAAGCTGCAATCAAGAAATGAAAGTAATCCGCTTAGCTATTAACGCCTGTTAATTTTTAGATACTAGTTTAGTTAAAAATGTAAGGCCTATACATTAGGAAAAAATATTTTTATGCTTGTACCTTCAATTTTATTTGAAATAATTGTAAAAACTCCATTTGATTTTTCAATAATATTTTTACTTAAAAAAAGACCGAGGCCTAATCCTTGTTGTTCTCTTGCTTCTCTATTGAATTGTTGAGTAACTCCTATTTTTTTTAATTCTTGTTCGCTAAATCCAATTCCAAAATCTCTTATGATTAATTCATAATATTCATCATTAACCCGTTTGCCGGATATGATTATGACTTTGTTATCTGGAGAAAACTTCAATGCATTATCGATTAATTCAAAAAGTATAAATGACAAGTTTTTGTTACTTATTTTTATTCGTGCTTCTTCGACTTCAAAACGGATTCTTTTTTCTTTATTTTTATAAATTTGAAAAATATTTGTTTTTGTATCAATGAATGTTTTTAATATTTCTGAGCTTGAAATATCGTTAAAATCAATCCTATTGTTTTTTATATTTTCATAAAGAATTAGGTTTTGCATGGTTCTATTCAATCGTTCTCCAGATGTTTTAATTGATTTATAAAATTCTAAAATTTCTTTTTTGTCTAGAGTTTCTTGGTCCTCTATTAGAAGGTCAATTGATGCTAGAATTCCATTGAGAGGCGTATTAATTTCATGTACAAAATATTTTTTTTTGCCTATGTATAAATTATTTTGAACATTCTTTATTTTTTCAAAACGTTCTATTTTGGTTTGTATTATTGTTATTATTTCTTTTATTTTAAATGGTTTGGATATAAAGCCGTCAACGCCATCCAGAAGGCATTTCATCATCAGATCAGTTTCTTTTTTGGCAGTCAAAAAAATAAAAGGTATTGAATTTAAAGATTCGGTTTCTTTAATTATTTCATGCAGAGTGTTGCCATCCATCACCGGCATCATTATATCACATATAATTAAGTCTGGTATCCAGTATTCTAACAAATTTAATGCTTCTTGACCGTTAGAAGCAGTTTTGACCTCATAATTTTGATAAGTAAGGAGTTCCTTTATAGTTTCTCTTAAATTTAATTCATCATCGACTAAGAGAATTTTATTTTTGTTCATATAGAAAAAATGTTTTTATTATAGAGGTTTATCAAGTTTATGGTTAGATTTTTCTGCTCAAAAAAATCTATAAATTTTTTGTAATTGCTAAAAATAGACCTGAACTCAATTAGCGTTTTTGGATCTGTACAGGAGCTGTTAAAATGGCTTATTTCCTTGTAATAATCTATAGAATCTTTTTCGATCTTGAGAATATAGCATCCATCCATTTTATAGCTTATACCAAATAGTGCAATGTATTATTTTGGGTAACTTCAATATGAATAATAAATTACCAGTAAATAATTTTTCGTTGTTTATAGCGCTACGTTATAAAAGAGTTTGTCTTTTATAAACATGTTAAATGGTTTTTATTTAATTTGACAATTGTACTTAGAATACTTTATAAAAGTATTTAAATTAAAATAGTATACTTGTTTAATTACGGATAGTTTAAAATAAAAGAGGTTTGATTAAAATAGAAATTGTTAATTTAGTAAAATGGAAAAGTACAAATTAAAAATAGTTTTAATTGAAGATGATTTGGCTTTAGGAAGCGCTATTTTGGAGTTATTGATTCTGAGTGATTTCGAGGTGAATTGGCTAAAAGATGGAGCTGAAGGTCTAAAGTATTTAGAAAAAAATATACCGGATGTAATTATAAGTGATTTAATGATGCCAATTATGGGTGGAGGAGAATTATTTTTAAAAATTAGAAAAAACATTAAATTCAAAACGGTTCCATTTATTGTAATTACTGCAAATATGGATGATGACATAAAATTTAAACAGTTAGAAAATGGAGTCAATGATTTTATAATGAAGCCATTTAACGTAAAGGAATTGATATATAAAATTAAAAATGTAATTGAACTTAAAAAAAGTATAGAAAAAAAACACACTCCTGATCCGTTTTCAAAAGTTACCATTAAATTATCCGAAAAAGATTTCTTGACCTCATTAAATGAAATTCTTGTAAAGCACCTAAAAATAAAGATTGACATGAACGAATTGTCTAGTCAGCTTTTTATAAGTAAATCAACATTAGATAAAAGAGTCAGGAAACTTACAAATAAAAATGCCAGTCAATATATTAGAGAGTTTAAATTAGATTATGCGGTTGAACTTATTCATTTAGGAGAAAAAAACATTCAATACCTTGTTGATCAAACCGGATTTAGTTCGTTTTCTTATTTTTCTACAAGCTTCAAATTGTATCTTAATGTTACTCCTAGGGATTATATAAAATTAATCCAAAATGAAAATTAATCTTTTTTTTACCTACTGTGAATATTTACTTCAATAATCATCCCTTATTAAAATTAATTTTTTTAATCTATAAAATGAATAGAGACAAGCACTTTTAAAAGAGTGTTTTTTTTATTGTTTTAAATTATAAGTTTATTTTTTTAAATTATTAATAAAAATATATTAAATCTAAATAGATAACCTATTTTTCTTTAGAATTAATAAAAATGTTTAAAAAGGAAAATAAAATAATGAGAATTAGACCCTCTGAATCTGTTTGGGATGAATTAAATGAATTATTGTTAGATAGTAAGAAGGCATTATTAGAAAATGATTTACACATAGTTGCATTGTTTATTGTTGGGATCGGATTAATTTCGATTATTTCTATTTGTCTATTAAATATTTGTTTTTAAAAGAAGGATTGCCTCTAAATCCTTTGTTTCAGAAATTTTTAAATTGGTTTCTTGTTAAAGAATATTTCTAACGGAATAAATTTCTCATAAAATATAAAGTATTAGTATTTTTTTTAAAGCTATAAGCTAAAAAAGAATTAAATATAAATTGATGATATATTTTTACAGAATGATTTGGGTTCTTCTTACCTAGCAGCTTGCTTAGATGTTTATTGGGGGCAATAAATTATAATTTAGTAGATGTAAGCTGTTTTGGTAAGAATTTTTAAATTTAATTCGATTAGCGAAACATGAATAGAAATTTTACATCTACAACTGAAGGCGAAAAAATTTTAGAGGAAAATCCTCTTTTTATAATTTCAGAATCAAAAGTTGTTTTTAAAAATGAAAAATTAAGTTTTTATTTGAATCAAATTTCAAGTGTCAGACTGGTAAAAAATAGAGATTTTAATACTAATATTATGTTGTTAGTTTTTTTAATTTTATCCTATAAATTGATTTCATCTCCTATGAATTCTATTTTTTATTTTTTGAAATTATTCTTTATTACAATTTCTCTAATTGTAGTTTGTCGTATAAAAAAAGATTCTTATAAAATTATTATAAATATAGGAAAGTATGGTTTTAAAGAAATCTTAATTTCTAAAAAAAATCTTTCTTTTGCCATAATTTTTATTTCTAAGTTTATGATTGATAGTAAGGAAAATCCAATCAAACTAGAAACAGAATTTAATTGTTAAAATCGATAATAGGATATAGTTTGTTTTATTGAATTCCAGTATAACTTAATTATGTAGTGGAAAACGCATTGTTATTTTAGTTCCTTTTCTTAGCTTACTTTCTAATTGGATGGTGCCTGAGTTTTTCTCGACAAACGTTTTTGCTATATAAAGTCCTAATCCAGTACCTTGAAAACCTTCGGTATTACTCGCTCTGAAAAAGGTGTTAAACAGTTTGTGTTGGTCGTGATGTGGTATACCAATTCCAAAATCAATAATTTCAAGTACAATAATGCCATCAATTGTAAAAAGATTTAGATTAATGTTTTCCATGCCTTTAGAATATTTAAATGCATTATTTAATATATTAAAAATAGAATACTCCATTAATTTTTTATCAGCAATAACAGAGAAAAGATCACCAGAAAAGCTTGTTGTAACCTTTGGATTGTTCATTTCATCGAGATAGTAGGTGTCAATTATTTCAAGACAAATTTGTTTTAAATCGAATTTGGTAGGATTAAAGTTTGTTTTTCGAGAATCTTCTTTTGAAATTGTTAATACTGCATTCATTAATTCAACGATTCGGTCGATTTCTTCTGTAATAATAGTAATTCGTTTTTGTAAACGATCTCCATTTTCTAAATTCTGGTTTTCTAAGTACATAGAAATTAATTCAGCACTCGTTCTTATGGTAGTCATTGGGGTTCTGAATTCGTGAGAAATAGTAGAGACCAAGTTTATGCGTAGTTCGTTTAATTCTCGTTCTTTTAATAGTGCTTTTTTAATAGCCTCTTCTTCCTTTTTTCGAATTGTTATATCTCGAGAACTTGACTGAAAACCAGTTATATTTCCCTCTTTTTCAATTGAATTTACTTTTGTTTCAAGCCAAATATAATTTCCGTTTCTTGCTTTGAACCTAGTAATTATACTCTCATCGTCTTTTTTAGAAATTAAACGATTAAAATTATCTTGAAGGCGTTTTAAGTCTTCTGGATGGGCTAAATTTAGGGGTGATTTTCCTAACAGTTCTTCAGGAGCGTAATCTAAAAGTTTTTGTATTGAGGGTGAAACATATTGGAAAGTAGTGTCCAGATTATGCAAACAAACCAAGTCAACCGTATTGTCTGCTAGAAGACGGTACATGTTTCGGGCTTCATCAAGCTGAATGGTTCTGTTTTGGTTATTTTCTTTGGTTAATAATTTATTTTCGTCTTCTATTTTTTTCCTTTCAGTAATGTCTATTATCTGTACTATATAATTAATTCCAGTCGTATTGTTTTTTGCTGTCGAAACGGACCTGTGTGCCCATACGATAGATTTATTTTTATGGATGAACCTCTTTTCTGAACTGAAGTTAGAAATCTTTCCGGTGTCTAATTTTTCTTTACAATCCAAATCAAGAGTCAAGTCTTCATAATGGGTGATTTCTAGGAATTTGAGGGACTTCATTTCTTGACTGGAATAGCCAAACATTTCGCAAAGTCTGTCATTTACTTCGATAAAATATCCTTCATTATTTATCAAAGCCATTCCTACTGCAGAATTCTCAAAAGCGCCTTTAAATTGTTCTTCGCTTTGTTTTAATTGGTCTATAAGTATTTTATTTTTACTAATATCTCTCATGGCTCCAATCATGCGGATTGCCTTACCGTCATTATTTCGTATCATTACTGCTTTGTCATTTACAAAGGCATAAGTACCATCTGATTTTAGATAACGGTATTCCTCTGACCATCTGTTAAGATCTCCATTTATGAACTTGTTCATGCTTTCAATGTAGGCTACTTTGTCTTCTGGATATATAAAATTTTCGTACTCTTGTCTTTTGATAATGTTATTCTCAAAGTGATGCCCAAAAAGAATAGAATAACTTCCTCCAACAAATATTTCATCAGTAATCATATTCCAATCCCAAATTGCATCAGACGTTGCCTTGATGGAATACACAAAACGTTCATTACTGATTTTTAAAGCATCTTCGGCTTTTTTTTGTGCAGTGATCTCAATGAAAGAGCATATTGCATATAGAAATTCATTTGAATCTCCAAAGACGGGACTAGCGTTAACCAATAGCCAAATTAGGTTGTTATGCAGGGGGCGATAAATGCCCATGACAACATTATTTATTGGTTTCAAATTTTTTATCACCTGTGGTACAGGATGTTCATCGGATAGGAAAGTTAATCCATCTAGATGAATCACTTTCCACTGAGGGTCAAAACAGGTTTTACCAAGTAATTGGTCCTCGGTGAGACCTAACATTTCACAAGCGGCTTTGTTGTTTTCTAGTATTTCGGATTGTGGTCCCTGAACTAAAATTCCAACACCCACATTTTGAATAATACTTTTTGTTAGTTGTCTGCTTTTGACTATTTCTTCTTGAATCCTCTTACTTTCAGTGATGTCAACACCAAAACCTACCATCATTTCTAAGGCTCCATCGTTACCAAAAACAGGAGTGAATTTTCTGGTGTGATACGTTCTTTGACCATCCAGCCGTTCAATAGTATCTTCCCATTCAATTGTACTCCTGGATTCTAAAGCTTGAAAAAAATTGATACGTCTGCTTTTCGCAAATGCATCATCTCTACCAGTATGTTTAGCATATTGAAAATCGTTTTTTCCTATAATGAATTTTCGTAGTTGGTCATTTTTAATAGCAGCTGGATTTAAATAAGTATATCTATGATTACTGTCAAAAACCGCAACATCTGTTGGGAGACTGTCTAATATTTTTTCGTAAAATTCTTTTTGTACTTCAATTTTTTGTTGTGCTTCAACATATTCAGTTATGTCTCTACAATTGCCCACATAAATTTTTTCGCCCTCTTTTATCAATAATTTCAAATTGGAAGAATGCCATAGATAATGTCCGTTTTTATGTGAAATTCGGTAAGCAATTTCGTTATCACTTTTTCCGGTTTCTAATACATTATTCAAATGATTTATGCACATTTCCATATCTTCAGGATGTATAAATAAAGAAATGCTTTTCCCAATAATTTCATCAGCTTGATGACCAAGAAAACTAATTAAGTTTTTAGATGCATAAGTGAATATTCCGTAAAGGTTAAGTTCATATAAAATTTCTTTTGAATTATCTATAAAAGATTGAAATTGAGTTTTTTTTTCTTTAATTTTATGGTGTAACTCTTCATTTTGAATATGCAATTTCAACAAAGACTGAATTTGTAATACAGCATGGTCTAGGGTCTTTAATTGTATTGGAGAGAGTTTTTTAGGTTTCGAATCCATTATGCAAAAAGTTCCGATCACTAAATTCTCATTGATGCAAATAGGAAGTCCTGCAAAAAAATCTAAATGGGTTTCTAATGAATTTAAATTGTCGGATGGATTACAAATATTTTTATTAAAGCCTGAAACTATAGTGATTTTATTTTCACGAATAATCGTCTCATTAAACGCTACTATATTATGTGGTACGGTTGTGAAAGTCACACCTATTTTTGCTTTAACAGTTTGTCCAACCACATCATTAAATGAAATAAAAGAATATGGAACTTGGCATATTTCCGAAACAAATAATAGAATGTTATTGAAATCTTGTAGAAAATCTATGTTATCAAATAATTTTCTTAATTTTTTTTTATTCTGTAATAATGGCATAGGTTTTTTTTAAGTAATTGATTATACGGCAATAAATTGGCATTTTGATTGGGGCTATCAAATACAAAATAACGCTTATTTTACCATAAATAAAAGTTTGTAAAAATTAAAGAATTCTTTTAGATAAATTCTTCTGCAAGAAGAGAATGTTTCGTTATTTACAAATTAGTAAATCTGTTTTTTTAAATTATCGAACGGAATGATTCAGTTGTATTATTACAGTTAATTTTATTGAAACTTCCGATAATTAGTAAAACTAAACGTTGTAACTTTGGACTTAAAAAATAAATAAATTGATTTCAAAAGCCACTATAGATACTGTTTTCGAAACTGCTCGTGTTGAGGAGGTTATTGGTGATTATGTACAGTTGAAACGCGCAGGAAGTAACTTCAAGGGATTAAGCCCTTTTTCTGAAGAGCGTTCTCCATCGTTCATGGTTTCCCCTGCCAAAGGTATTTGGAAAGATTTCAGCTCCGGAAAAGGGGGCAACTCTGTGGCTTTTTTGATGGAACACGAAAAATTTACCTATCCGGAAGCCATTCGTTATTTAGCTAAAAAATACAATATCGAAATCGAAGAAACGGAACAAACAGATGATGAGAAAGCCAATACTGATGTTCGGGAAAGTATGTATTTAGTTTCGGAATTTGCGAAAACCTATTTTCATAATACACTTTTAAACTCTGAAGAAGGAAAGGCTATTGGCTATTCTTATTTTAAAGAAAGAGGTTTTACCAATGAGACTATTAAGAAATTTGGATTGGGTTATTCTCCTGAAACCTGGGATGCTTTTACAAAAGAAGCATTAGGAAAAGGATATAAATTAGAATTCCTCGAAAGTACAGGATTGACAATTGCTAGAGAAGACAGACCGTTTGACCGTTTTAAAAGTCGTGTAATGTTCCCGATACAAAGTATGTCAGGAAGAGTACTCGGTTTTGGAGGTCGTATTCTTACTAATGATAAAAAAGCGGCAAAATACCTGAATTCTCCAGAGAGTGATATTTACCATAAAAGTAAAGTTCTGTATGGTATTTTTCAAGCCAAACAATCAATCGCTAAGCTGAATAATTGTTATTTGGTAGAAGGATATACGGATGTAATTCAGTTCAATCAGGCTGGGATTGAAAATGTGGTTGCTTCTTCTGGAACAGCTTTGACACCAGACCAAATCCGTTTAATAAATAGATTGACAAAGAATATTACCGTTCTTTTTGATGGAGATGCAGCGGGACTTCGTGCTTCTATTCGAGGAATCGATTTAATTCTTGAGGAAGGGATGAATGTGAAAGTGTGTACTTTTCCTGATGGAGAGGATCCGGATAGTTTTGCCAAAAAAACATCCTATGATGATTTAGTTTTATATCTCGAAAATAATGCTAAAGATTTCATTCAGTTCAAAGCATCGCTTTTGATGAATGACGCCAAGAATGATCCCATAAAAAAAGCGGATTTAATCCGGGATATGGTAGTGAGTATTTCGAAAATTCCAGACAGAATACAACGAGAAATTTATATTCAGGAATGTTCCCGAATCATGGATATTTCGGAACAAGTTTTACTAAGTACTTTAGCGCAATTAGTTCAAAAAGATGTTGTTGAAGTTGGGAAAAAACAAAAACAGGAGCAATTGCAGAATGCTTTTGACTATATTAAAAATGAAGATACAGTCGAGACGGATAAAGTAGATTCCCTGTATCGATTTGAACGTAAAATAATTGAAATCCTTTTGCTGTATGGGAATAAAACTGAAAATTTTGAAGAAGTTTTATTAAAGTCCAATAGTGAAGGAGAAATTATAGATGTCGTTGAAATTAAGGAATTAAAAGTTTTTCAGAAAATATATTTGAGTTTGCAAGATGACGAAGTAGAATTTGCAAGTCCTATATTTAGAGAAATTTATAAAGATTTAATCGATTATTATTTACAAAATGAGGATTCTGGACTTGAAAAATATATAAATCATTTTCAGTCCGCTATTCCCGATGAAGTGACTAATATCATTATGGAGGAGGAGAAAAATGTATTGCATAATTGGGTAGGTCAAAATATTTTTCCTAAAACCAAAGAGGAAATGTTAAATCAGGATGTTTCGGATACATTACTTACTTTAAGATGGTTTCTGCTTAGTGAAATTATAGAAGAATTAAAAAATTCTGTCTCCAATGATCCCGATTCTGATAATATGGAGTCACTGTCTTTAGTGATGAATTATATTGAGTTAAGAGGGAAATTTTCAAAAAAACTAGGAAGAGTTGTGGTGCGATATCATTAAAATGATTTTACTCCATGTGTTTATGAATTAAAAAACTCTGTATTATCAGAAGTAAATTCCGATAATACAGAGCTCATGTCTGTGATTATGGATTATAATATGTAATCCATTCTTTTTCAAAAAAATTAGAAAGAGTAATCTGTTTAGATAGTACTAAACAATTTCTAATGTTTTTGCTTTGTTTACTAAATCTACTAAATTGGTAACATTTAGTTTGGTTAGTAATCTTAATTTGTAAGTACTAATTGTTTTTTCGTTGAGTTTTAGAATTTCGGCTATTTCATGATTCTTTTTTCCATCACTTAAATAGCGTAATACTTCTACCTCACGGTTAGAAAGCTTTCGATACAATCGTTCGCTCTTACTTTGTTTTGCAATTAATGCTAGGTTTTTCTTAACGGTTTCGTTAATAATTATCTTTCCTTGATGTACTTTGATAATTGAAATTCCTAAAGTTTCAAGTTTTTCTTTTTTGTGAATAAACCCTGAAACTCCAGCTTTTATAGCATTAGGTGCATAAATTTGTTCAGAAAGACCACTGAATATAATAATTTTTGTTTTTGGGAAGTTCTTCAAAACTGATTTTACTTCGAAAATGCTTGAAAGCCCCTCTAATTCCAAATCCAATATTAATACATCAATCTCTTTGGTAAGCAGTATATCTCGTACCATCAAAAAATTACCAACATTGGCAACTATTGATATCTCAGCATGGTCTTTAAAGTAAGATTTTACTCCAAAATGCACTACGGGATAATTGTCGGCTAAACATACTTTAATCATGGTATTTAATTTTATTTAAGTGTTGTTTATCTTTTGGATAGTAAATTTAATAAAAAAATTCTGTAATTAATTGAAAACCAATATAAAATATGATTTTTTTTAGAGTTTTTATATCAAACAAACCGGTATTGCATTCATTTTGTGTTTGTTGGCAGTATTTAATCGTTTGTAAATTTCAAAAACTACCTTTTCTCTGCCAGTAAAATTAGTTGCTGATTTTCCTGCTTCATCCTCATTCATTGCCCATTCTAGCTCATCATAACTGGCTCCCAACTGATCTTCATCTGTTCTTTCATCACCAAATAATCCATCAGATGGAGATGCTTTTAAAATAGAATCGGGGACTTCTAAATACGCTCCCAAACTATAAACTTCAGATTTCAATAAATCAGCAATAGGACTCAAATCTACTCCGCCATCACCGTATTTAGTGTAAAATCCAACACCAAAATCTTCTACTTTATTTCCTGTTCCTGCAACTAATAATCCATAAATTCCAGCGAAATAATACAATGTGGTCATTCGTAAACGGGCTCGCGTATTGGCTTGGGATAAGTGGAGCTTATGGCTATCAACATTCTCCGGAACTATTTTTTTGAAACTTTCAAAAACATACGTTAAATCAGCTTCAACACTTGTTACATTTGGGAATCTATTTTTTAATTGGTCGATATGTTCACGTCCACGAGTTACATGGCTATGCGGCTGATGGATTGGCATTTCAACACATAAAACTTGTAATCCGGTTTGTGCGCATAATGTAGAAGTGACTGCTGAATCTACTCCTCCTGAAATCCCGATGACAAATCCGTTAACTTTTGCATTTTCTGCATAAGTTTTTAACCAATTTACTATATGAGTATTCACTTTTTCAACTTGGATTGTACTTTTTTTAGTCATAATAGTTTACGTTTTAAAAAGCAGGAATGTATATTTGCAAACTAAATTAGTTGCGCATTCGTTTCCTTAAATTCTTAGGACACAAATTTAATTAATAAATATGAAAAAAAATCTATTTTTTGTAGTCTTTTGTCTCTTTTTCTTATCCTGCGAGAAAAAAAATAAGATCGAAAATACCGTTTCAGCAATTCCTTTAGAAGTGAAAGTAGCCCGCTTTGATAAAATATTTTTTGAAACTTCCCCCAAAGATTTGGACGAGGTAAAAAAAGAATTTCCTTTCTTTTTCCCTGTAGGAAATGACAATAGTGTTTGGTTAAATAAAATGCAGGATCCCATCTGGAGGGAATTATATACAGAAGTTCAAAAAAAATATGCTGATTTTGAACCTGAAAAAGTGGAATTGGAATCGCTTTTTAAACACATTAAATATTATTTTCCTCAAACGAAAACACCAAAAGTTATAACTATAATCTCTGAAATGGATTATAAGAACAAGGTTATTTATGCAGATAGTCTAGTCATTATTTCACTCGAATTATATTTGGGGAAAAATCATAAATTTTATCAATTTCCAAATTATATTAAGCAAAATTTTGAGCAAAGACAAATCATGCCAGATGTAGTTTCGAGTTTCTCATTACGTAAAATTGTTCCTGTTACAGATAAAAATATGCTTAGTCAAATGATTTATTTTGGCAAACAATTATATTTAAAAGACTTACTTTTGCCAAATTATACTGATGCGGAAAAAATGGGATATATTCCTGAACAAATAAAATGGTGTGAAGAAAATGAAAGTTATATGTGGCGTTATTTTATCGAAAAAGAAATGCTCTATAGTGATGATCAAAAGTTGATACCACGATTTATTAATCCAGCTCCGTTTTCTAAATTTTATCTGGAAATTGATAATGAATCACCAGGACAAGTCGGTGTCTGGATAGGTTGGCAAATGGTACGGTCCTATATGAAAAATAATGAAGTAGCTATAGCTGATTTGTTGAAAACCGATGCGAAAGAAATATTTATGAAATCAAAATACAAACCTAAAAAGTAATGTCAAATCAAAATACCTCAGAAATTAAGTTTCTAATAGAATTAGACGATAACCGTGTTCCGGAAAAATTAATGTGGTCTGCACAGGATGGTGGAGTAGATCAAGAAGAAGCGAAAGCTATTATGTTGTCCATTTGGGATAGTAAAGTAAAAGAAACGATGCGTATCGATTTATGGACTAAAGATATGCCAGTTGATGAAATGAAAATTTTCTTTCATCAAACTTTGGTTGCTATGTCTGAAACGTTCAAACGTGCCACTGATGATGAGAAAATGGCGGACACCATGAAAGATTTCTGTGATTATTTTGCTGAAAAATTGGAGTTAACGAAATAAATTAGGCATTGTTTAAAATGAAAAAACCCAAAACTGCTTTTTGAAGTTTTGGGATTTTTTATTTTTAAAATATGACGGAGAGTATTTTCTAAAACTGACTGTTGTTTTTGAAAACTTCTTGATTCACTTCGTCAATATAACTTAATAACTCCTCTTTTCCAGTAGATTCAGTTGCTGAAGTGACAAAATAGTGAGGCATCTCCGCCCAGTTATTAGCAAACATTTTCTTTTTGTAAGCCGCAATATGAGAGTCGATTTTTACTTTACTGATTTTGTCAGCTTTGGTAAAAACAATACAAAAAGGGATTTCGCTTTCGCCCATATAAGACATAAATTCGATATCTATGGTTTGGGCTTCATGACGAATATCAATCAAAACAAATGCACAAACTAGTTGTTCTCTAGTTTCAAAATAATCAGTTATAAATTCCTGAAAAATAGATTTCGTTTTTTTAGAAACTTTCGCATAACCATAACCGGGTAAATCGACTAAGAACCAGTTGCTGTTGATCAAAAAATGATTAATCAACTGCGTTTTTCCTGGTCTTCCTGATGTTTTAGCTAGCTTTTTATGATTAGTTAGCATGTTTATCAAAGAGGATTTTCCAACATTTGATCGGCCTATAAAAGCGTATTCCGGCATAAAGTCTTTGGGACATTTGGCCACATCGGAATTACTAATTATAAATTCGGCGGTATTAATTTTCATTTCTTTTAGGTATAAAATTCTTCTTTAAGATTAGTGTACTGCTAAATGGGTATGGGTTAGCCAATCCTCTAGCAAACGATTAAACTCATTAGGATGTTCCATCATGGCAGCATGACCACATTTGTCTATCCAATATAAAGTTGAATTAGGTAATAATTTATTAAACTCTTCGGCAACATCTGGCGGAGTAACTTTGTCATTTTTCCCCCAAATAATACACGTTTGAACATGCATTTTTGGTAAATCTTTTGCCATATTATGACGAATAGCACTTTTTGCAATTGTCAATGTTTTTATCAATTTTATTCTGTCATTTACGGATTCATAAACTTCATCAATAAGTTCTTTGGTAGCTACCTTTGGATCATAAAATACATCTTCCGCTTTTTTCTTAATGTATTCATAGTCGCCTCTTTTTGGATAACTATCACCCATTGCGCTTTCATAGAGTCCTGAGCTTCCTGTTATTACAAGTCCGGATACTTTTTCAGGATACATTTTAGTGTGATACAAAGCGATGTGACCACCTAATGAATTTCCTAGAAGTATTACTCTTTCTAGTCCTTTGAATGTGATGAAATCCTTAACGTATTTTGCAAAACTTTTTACATTCGTTTTTAAAATATTCTGAGTATATATAGGTAAATCTGGGATGATTATTTTATATCCCTTTGTCGAAAAGTAACTGGCAACAGCATCAAAGTTGCTAAGTCCTCCCATAAGTCCATGTAAGATGACAATTGGAGTTCCTTCACCAGCCTCATAATAGCTGTATCTACCTTCTTTTTTATAGTGTTTTTCCATTTTTTTTGAATGCGGATTTTCAATTTTGACAAATATAGGATTTAATAAATAAAAATGAATTTTTACAACAATTTTTAATTATTAAATTCTAACTGCAAATATGAAAACAGGGGTCTTTTTTTGTGTATTTACCCGCAATTTTATGATTATACTCTTTTTATTCCTATTGATTTTAAAGGATGCTTCATACTCTTTTAATCTTGTCTTTTTTTATAATATTACCTTTCTTACAAATAAAAGAAATGTAACCTAACCCTCTGATTGTCCAAAAATTAAGGGTTTTTGTCTAAAAGTGGTTAAACTTATCAACAAAGTGGTATTTAGTGGTAAATTGTGGTAATATTTTTTATATTTTTGCTCAACATCATTAATAACTTTTTACTTGGATACAATTATTGGAACATATGAATGTAAAGTTGATGCTAAAGGAAGGTTGCTGTTACCGGCGCCTTTAAAAAAGCAGTTGGCTTCTTCTCTTCAAAACGGTTTTGTTTTGAAGCGTTCCGTGTTTCAGCCTTGTTTGGAGTTGTATCCTATGAAAGAGTGGGATTTGATGATGCAAAAAATTAATAAACTGAATCGATTTGTAAAGAAAAACAATGATTTTATCCGCAGGTTTACCGCAGGAGTAAAAGTGGTTGAGATAGATGCTTTGGGTCGATTACTAGTGCCTAAAGATTTAGTGATTTTTGCAAGTATTGCTAAGGATGTTGTGTTTTCATCGGCTGTGAATATTGTTGAGATTTGGGATAAAGATTTATACGAAAAATCAATAAATGGTGAAGATGTTGATTTTGCGGATTTGGTAGAAGAAGTAATGGGAAATATAAATGACGACGACAATGGAATATCATAATCCGGTTTTGCTTCAGGCAACAGTAGATGGTTTAAGTATTAAGCCAGACGGCATTTATATAGATGTGACTTTTGGTGGTGGAGGGCATTCAAAAGAAATTTTGAAAAGACTGGGGCCAAACGGAAAATTATTTGCTTTTGATCAAGACGAAGATGCATTAGCGAATGCTTTGCCAGATGAAAGATTTACACTTATTAATGAGAATTTCCGTTTTATAAAAAGGTTTTTGCGTTTTTACGGAGTAAAAAGTGTTGACGGTATATTAGCAGATTTAGGTGTGTCTTCACATCAATTTGATGTTCCGGAAAGAGGTTTTTCTACTCGTTTTGATGCTGGCTTAGATATGAGAATGAGTCAGAAAAATGATTTGAATGCGTATCGTGTTGTCAATGAATATGATGAAGCGAATTTAAAAAGAGTGTTTTTGGATTATGGGGAATTGAAAAATGCACCTGCTTTGGCAAGAACAATTATAGAAGCCAGAGAGGAGCAGCCAATCAAAACAACAGATGAATTGAAAGCCGTTTTGGCGAGATATTTACCTGAAAGAGTTAGAAATAAAATATTGGCTCAAATCTACCAGGCCATCCGGATTGAAGTAAATCAGGAAATGGATGTTTTGAAAGAATTCTTGGAGCAATCGTTAGAGATATTAAATCCAGGCGGCAGATTAAGCGTGATTTCGTACCATTCTTTAGAAGATAGATTGGTGAAAAGATTTGTAAAAAATGGGATGTTCGAAGGAGAACCAGAACGTGATTTTTTTGGTAATTTTTCAGTTCCATTTAAAACTATTGGTAAATTAATTGTTCCGGATAATGCTGAAATAAGAGAGAATAATAGAGCAAGAAGTGCTAAATTAAGAATAGCTGAAAAGAGATAATTAGTTATGAAAAACGGAGTTTACAGCTTATTAAAAGCTAGATTTCTTATAGATGATGATGCTGTTAAAAACTGGCGATTCATTGTTTTTGTAATTATTTTGGCGATTGTTATGATTGCTAATACACAACGATTTGAGCAAAAAGTATTTATGATTGCCGATTTGACAAATCAAGTTAAAGAATTACGTTCTGAGTTTGTGGACAGACGTTCAGAATTAATGAAATTGAAAATGGAATCTACTGTTTCTGAAAAAATGATAGAAAAACAAATTTTTCCGTCAACAGTTCCTCCAGTTAAAATCAAAGTTAAAAAAGAAGAAGAAAAAAGCTTTTTCAAAAAAATATGGCAGTAGAAGATAAATACATATCGTACAGAATTTATCTGGTTGCATTCGCTATCTTTTTGATGGCCATTGCGATTGCTGTAAAATTGACAAATATTCAATGGGTCGAGGGTGATTATTATAGAAAATTAGCCAAAGAAAGAACCGTTAGGAATTTTGTGATTCCTGCTAATAAAGGCAATATTTATTCTGCTGACGGGAGTCTTTTAGCGACTTCTATTCCTAATTATGAAATTAGATTTGATGCTGTTGCTCCAAAAGCAGAAGCATTCGAAAAAAATGTTAAGTCATTATCAGATTCATTGGCTTTAGTTTTAGGAAAATCATCAAATTTTTTCCAAAACGAATTAAGAAAAGCCAGAGCAAACAAGAATAGATATTATTTGATTGCCCGTAATTTGAGTTACACGCAGTATTTTAAAATTAAAGGTTTTCCATTGTTTAAATTAGGAGCTTACAAAGGTGGAATTATAATCGAACAAGAAACCGTAAGAGAACATCCAATAGGGAAAATTGCAGAACGAACTGTTGGCTACGAAAGAACTTCGCATGGTGCATCACTCGATGGAAAGGGAATAGAATGGGCTTTTAGAAAATACCTGAACGGTAAAGACGGAAAAATTTTAAAGCAAAAAATCGCAAAAGGGCAATGGAAACCAATACGTGACATCAATGAAGTTGATCCTCAGGATGGATATGATGTGATATCCACAATTGATGTTTATATTCAGGATATTGCGCATCATGCTTTGCTAAAACAATTAGAATTGTATCAGGCAGACCATGGTTGCGTTGTGGTTATGGAAACAAGTACGGGTCATGTAAAAGCAATTTCGAATTTAGGAAGAGCTACAGACGGAACGTATTTCGAAACAACTAATTATGCTGTAGCCGAATCTCACGAGCCAGGTTCTACCTATAAATTAGCGGATTTAATGGCACTTCTTGAAGACAAAAAAGTAGATACTAGTGCGGTTTATGACAGCAATGGTGGGGTCGTTGTTTATTCTGGAAGAAAAGTTCGGGATTCACACGAAGGCGGTTATGGGAAAATTTCTTTAGCAAGAGGTTTTGAACTTTCGTCGAATACTGTAATGGTTCAGGCCGTTTATAATAGTTATAAAAATGAGCCTTCAAAATTTGTAAATCACCTCAATAATTTTGGACTAAACAGACCTCTGGGACTTTCGATTAAAGGAGAAGGTCGTCCCTATGTTCCACAGCCAAGTGATAAACACTGGTCAAATATTTCACTTCCTTGGATGGCTTTTGGATATGGAGTTTCTATTACGCCAATGCAAACATTAGCTTTTTATAATGCTGTTGCTAATAATGGAGAAATGGTTAAACCCCAGTTTGTTTCTGAAATTAAAGAATGGAACAGAACAATTAAAAAATACGATAAAGAAGTTTTGAATCCTAAAATATGTTCGCAAGAAACTATTTTGAAATTGAAGGCTATCTTATTGAATGTGGTTAAAAAGGGTACCGGCTCTAAGCTTTATTCTAAAGATTTTTCCATGGCGGGAAAAACAGGGACAGCCCAAGTGAATTATGCAAAAGATGGTGGTTCAGGTAAATATTATGCTTCTTCATTTGTTGGTTATTTTCCGGCAGATCATCCTAAATACTCCTGTATAGTTGTAGTACATAAACCAAGTACAGCGTTAAATAATTATTATGGTGCTGATGTGGCAGGTCCAGTTTTCAAACGTATTGCGCAAAAGATTTTTACCGATGCGCCTTCAACAAATGAGATAAAAAACTTAGACAGAAAAATACAAAAGCAAGAGCGTAATTACGATTCGTATTTTGTTAAGTCACAAAAGAAAGAACAATTAATACCTAACGTGAAAGGAATGTCAGGAATGGATGCTGTAGCCTTATTAGAAAATTTAGGTGTAAAAGTAAAAGCTATTGGAGTTGGAAAAGTGAAAAAACAATCGCTTCAGGCTGGACAAAATATAGTTAGAAACACAACAATCTTATTAGAATTATCGTGAAAATCTTAAAAGACATATTGTATAAAGTAGCTATCGAAGCCGTAAAAGGTTCGACGGATATTGCTATAAACAAAATGGATTTCGATTCTAGAAAAATCGAGGTCAATGATGTTTTTGTCGCTATTCGTGGTTCCATTTCAGATGGTCATGATTATATAGAAAAAGCAATTCAGCAAGGAGCTGTAGCCGTTATATGCGATATGTTTCCGGAGAATATTGTAATAGGAATTACCTATGTTCAGGTAAAAAACACCAATTCAGCCTTAGCATTTATGGCTGCAAATTATTTTGGAGATCCTTCTCAAAACTTGAAATTAGTTGGAATCACAGGAACAAACGGAAAAACAACGATTGCTTCTTTGTTATACCAATTATTTAAAAAAGCAGGTTTTAAAGTTGGATTACTTTCCACAGTAAAAATTTTAGTTGACGATGTCGAATATAAAGCGACTCACACCACTCCGGATTCAATTACAATAAACCACTATCTAAAAGAAATGGTGAAGAACGGTGTTGAATATTGTTTTATGGAAGTGAGTTCTCATGGAATTCATCAAAAACGAACAGAAGCATTGCATTTTGTTGGCGGTATTTTTACCAATTTGTCTCACGACCATTTGGATTACCATCCAACATTTGCAGAATACAGAGATGTAAAAAAATCGTTTTTCGATAATTTACCTAAAACTGCATTTGCATTGTCCAATATTGATGATAAAAATGGGCAAGTCATGTTGCAGAATACTGCAGCTAAAAAATTGACTTATGCTTTAAAAACTTATGCTGATTATAAAGCGCAAATTCTTGAAAATCAATTGTCAGGTTTGTTGTTGAAAATAAATGGAGAGGAAGTTTGGGTAAAACTAATAGGAACATTTAATGCTTATAATTTATTGGCTATTTATGGAACTGCGGTTGAATTAGGGATGGAAAGTCTGGAAGTGCTTCGATTATTATCCGATTTAGAAAGTGTTTCGGGACGTTTTCAATTTATTGTTTCGGCTTCAAATATTACAGCGATTGTAGATTATGCGCATACACCGGATGCATTAGAAAATGTGCTAAAAACAATCAATGACATTCGTACTAAAAACGAACAATTGATTACAGTTGTAGGTTGTGGTGGTAATAGAGACAAGACTAAACGTCCAATTATGGCTGGAATTGCGTCTGATTTGAGCGACAAAGCAATTTTTACTTCGGATAATCCAAGAAATGAAGACCCGGAAGTTATTATTACTGAAATGGAGCAAGGAGTTGCACCTCAAAATTATAAAAAAACATTGACTATAACAGATAGAAAGCAGGCTATAAAAACTGCTTGCCAATTGGCTCAGCCAAATGATATTATTTTAATTGCTGGAAAAGGGCATGAGACGTATCAGGAAATAAATGGCGTTCGTCATGATTTTGACGACATGAAAATAGTTAAAGAAATATTAGATCAACTTCATAAATAGAAAAATATGCTGTATTACTTATTTGAATATTTAGATAAAACATTAGACGTTCCTGGGACAGGCGTTTTTCAGTACATTACTTTTAGATCTGCATTGGCATTAATGCTTTCGTTGCTGTTATCTACGATTTATGGAAAAAGAATTATCAGTTTTCTGCAAAGACAACAAGTAGGAGAAACGGTTCGTGAGCTTGGTTTGGCAGGTCAAAATGAAAAAGCTGGGACGCCAACAATGGGAGGTTTAATCATCATATTTGCCACTTTGGTTCCGGTTATACTTTTTGCAAAACTGCATAATATTTATATCGTTTTATTGATTGTGACCACACTTTGGATGGGAATAATTGGTTTTATAGACGATTATATCAAAATTTTCAAAAAGGACAAAGAAGGACTAAAAGGAATTTTCAAAGTTGTAGGACAAGTAGGTTTGGGTTTGATAGTTGGGACTGTTCTTTATTTTAGTCCGGCAGTTACCGTTCGTACTGATACGGCAAAATCGGATATTTTTAAAGTACCGACCGAAACGGTTATTACGCCAGCTCCAATTGAAGAAAAATCTACGGCAACTACGATTCCTTTCTTTAAAAATAACGAATTTGATTATGCTGAATTATTAGCTTGGACAGGTGAAGGGTATGAAAAATGGGCTTGGTTGATTTTTATTCCGGTTGTTATTTTCATTATTACTGCTGTTTCCAATGGTGCTAATTTAACGGATGGTATTGATGGACTGGCTGCAGGAACTTCCGCTATTTCAGTCCTCGCACTAGGAATATTTACGTTTGTTTCGGGGAATATTATTTTCTCTAATTACTTGAATATAATGTATATCCCTAGTTCAGGGGAAATGACTGTTTTTATCGCTGCTTTTGTTGGATCATTGATTGGATTTCTTTGGTATAATTCCTATCCGGCATCTGTTTTTATGGGAGATACAGGAAGTTTGACTATCGGCGGAATTATTGCAGTTCTGGCAATTGCTGTTCGAAAAGAAATGTTGATTCCATTATTATGCGGAATTTTTCTTGTCGAAAATCTATCAGTTGTTTTACAAGTAAGTTATTTTAAATATACCAAAAAACGCTTTGGCGAAGGCCGAAGAATATTCCTGATGTCGCCTTTGCATCATCATTATCAGAAGAAAGGGTATCATGAAAGTAAGATTGTAACCCGTTTTTGGATTGTTGCCATAATGCTGGCCATATTGTCAATTGTCACTTTAAAATTAAGATAATATGAGGCTAGTAATTTTAGGTGGAGGAGAAAGCGGAGTAGGAACTGCTATTCTGGGTAAGAAAAAAGGATACGATGTTTTTGTGTCTGATTTTGGAAAGATAAAAGGAAATTACAAAGAGGTTCTTATCATTAATGAAATTGCTTGGGAAGAAGAAAAGCACACGGAAGATTTGATTCTGAATGCTGATGTGGTGATGAAAAGTCCAGGAATTCCAGATAAATCTCCAATAATAAAAAAGCTATTAGCCAAAGGAATTCCAGTGTTGTCGGAAATTGAGTTTGCGGCTCCTTTTACAGATGCAACTATAATAGGAATCACCGGAAGCAATGGAAAGACTACCACTACGATGTTGACCTATCATTTGCTGAAATCAGCAGGGTTGAATGTAGGATTAGGAGGGAATATAGGGAAAAGTTTCGCTTGGCAAGTTGCTGAAAATAAATACGATTCTTATGTGCTTGAATTGAGCAGTTTTCAATTGGATGGGATTGTGAATTTTAAGCCACATATTGCGATTATTACGAATATTAGTCCGGATCATTTAGATCGTTACGATTACAAATATGAAAATTATATTGATTCAAAGTTTAGAATTACAATGAATCAAAGCGAGGAAGATTACCTCATTTATGATGCAGATGATGAAGCCATTGCAGAATGGTTTAAAACACACACAACAAAAGCCAAATTAATTCCTTTTTCATTGACAAAAACTTTCAGCGAAGGAGCTTATATAAAAAACAACAAAATGGAAATTTCAATCAATCAAGAAGAGTTTACAATGGACACAGAGCATATTGCCTTAGAAGGAAAACATAACATGAAAAACGCAATGGCAGCAACTTCTGTGGCGAAATTAATGCAAATAAGAAAGTCTACAATACGTGAAAGTTTATCTAATTTTCAAGGAGTAGAACATCGTCTTGAAAAAGTATTGAAAATCCAAAATGTACAATATATCAATGATTCAAAAGCAACTAACGTAAATGCTACTTTTTTTGCATTAGACAGCATGAATACGCCTACGGTTTGGATTGTGGGTGGAGTTGATAAAGGAAATGATTACAATGAATT
This sequence comes from Flavobacterium galactosi, assembly GCF_048158585.1. Classification (NCBI taxonomy): domain Bacteria; kingdom Pseudomonadati; phylum Bacteroidota; class Flavobacteriia; order Flavobacteriales; family Flavobacteriaceae; genus Flavobacterium; species Flavobacterium galactosi. The sequence continues at coordinate 314,279 of NZ_JBLNKV010000003.1, read as the reverse complement.
GATGTCATTAGTTCGTGAAAAGGTAAAAGCTATTATTTGCCTTGGTGTGGACAACAAGAAAATAATTGATGTTTTTGGTAATGTGGTTGACATGATGATTGAAGTTGACAATATGAATGATGCTGTGAGAATGGCGCAACGATTATCAGAAAAAGGGGATACGGTATTACTGTCGCCAGCCTGTGCTAGTTTTGATTTATTTGAAAACTATGAAGATAGGGGAAATCAATTTAAGCAAGCGGTTAAGAATTTATAAAAATGTTTAATGTTTAAAGTTTAAGGTTGAGAAACGTTAAACTTTAAGCACAAAAACTTTAAACAAAAAAGAAATGAAACAACTAGTTAACAGTTTAAAAGGAGATAAAGGTATTTGGTCATTTGTGGCCTTATTAGCCTTGTTTTCGTTTATGCCTGTTTTTAGTGCGAGTAGTAATTTGGCTTATATTGGCCAAGGGAACGGAAATACATTGGGCTATCTGGTAAAACATTTGGCGCATATTTGCATAGGTTTCGCCATTATTTATTGGGTGCATAAAGTGCCGTATCATTATTTTCGGGCTATTTCTAAAGTTGGATTGCCTGTTGTTTGGATATTATTGGGTTATACATTAATCAAGGGAACTGTTATTGCTGGTGCCAATGCGAGTCGCTGGATTCAAGTTCCATTTATCGGAATAACCTTCCAGACATCAACATTGGCATCCATAGTGTTGTTTATATTCGTGGCGCGCTATTTGTCAAAAACAAGAGAGGAACCAATTGAATTTAAGGCTTCTTTATGGGAGCTTTGGTTACCGGTATTTTTTACATTAATACTAATCTTACCTGCTAATTTTTCTACTACTGCCTTGATTTTCTGTATGATATTGATGCTGACTTTTATTGGTAAATACCCATTAAAATATATTGGAATTATTATTGGTTCTGGAATTTTATTTCTCGCTTTTTTTGTGCTTCTTTCAAAAGCTTTTCCAGATTCCAGATTTTTTAGCAGAGTAAATACTTGGGAAAGTAGAATCGAAAATTTCAGCACGGATAAACCGGATGAAGATGATTATCAGATAGAGAAAGCTAAAATTGCTATTGCATCTGGTAAAATTTACGGATTGGGTCCGGGTAAAAGTGTTCAGAAGAATTTTTTGCCACAATCTTCTTCCGATTTTATTTACGCCATTATTGTAGAAGAATATGGCCTTTTAGGAGGCTTGGGAGTTCTTGCGTTATATTTATTATTGTTATTTCGATTTGTCATTGCTTCACATAAAGCCAATACATTGTTTGGGAAATTAGTGGTTATAGGATTAGGTTTTCCCATGATATTTCAGGCAATGATTAATATGGCGGTTGCAGTAGAATTATTACCAGTTACAGGACAAACATTGCCATTAATAAGTAGTGGAGGAAGTTCTATCTGGATGACCTGTTTCGCACTTGGAATTATCATCAGTGTAACTAAAAAAGAGGAAGAAATCGCCCAAGAATTAAAGGATGCTGCCAAAAGAGAAGAAGCACTGCAAAAATTAATCGATAGAGAATTAGGAGAGGAAGATCTAATAGAAGAAAATTATTCTATTGAAGATAAAGCTACGAATCCAATGCATGCAGTTTTAAATAAGTAATTCGATTTTCAGAGAAAAAGTAAATTATAAAAACTAAGGAACTCAGTAACTTTAATAAAAATGAAACAGTATAAATTCATATTAAGCGGTGGCGGAACAGGCGGACATATTTATCCGGCAATTGCAATTGCCAATGAATTAAAATTTCGTTTTCCTGATGCCGAAATTCTTTTTGTAGGTGCCAATAATAAAATGGAAATGCAAAAAGTACCTCAAGCAGGATACAAAATCAAAGGACTTTGGATTGCAGGATTACAACGAAGACTGACATTTGATAATGCGCTTTTTCCAATTAAATTACTTTCAAGTTTATTAAAATCCAGAACTATACTAAAAGAGTTCAAACCGGATGTTGTTATTGGAACTGGAGGTTTTGCGAGCGGACCTTTATTGCAGGTAGCTGGAATTGCTGGTATTCCAACAGTAATTCAGGAACAAAATTCCTATCCTGGAATCACCAATAAATTATTGAGTAAAAAAGCAAGCAAAATTTGTGTTGCTTACGAAAATCTGGAACGATTTTTTCCAAAAGGGAAAATGATTTTGACTGGGAATCCAGTGCGTCAGGATTTAATTGATATCGAAAGTAAAAGAGCGGAAGCCATTCAATATTTTAATCTAGATTCTAAAAAGAAAACATTATTAATTCTTGGAGGAAGTCTGGGAGCAAGAAGAGTCAACCAATTGATCGAAAAAGAATTGGAAAATATTCTTTCTCAAAATGTTCAGGTGATTTGGCAATGCGGAAAATTGTATTTAGAAGATTATAAAAAATATAACAAAGAAAATGTTCAGGTAGTCGCTTTTATCGAAAGAATGGATTTAGTCTATGCTGCTGCGGATGTTATTATTTCACGAGCAGGTGCGTCATCAGTTTCGGAATTGTGTATTGTTGGGAAACCAGTAATTTTTATTCCTTCACCAAATGTAGCTGAAGATCACCAAACTAAAAATGCACAAGCTATTGTTGATAAAAAAGGAGCATTAATGCTCAAAGAATCGGAGCTTGATTCCCAATTTGGTCTTGTTTTTGAAGCCTTGTTGAAAGATCAGGGAAAACAAAACCAGTTGAGTGAAAATATTAAACAATTGGCTATGCCAGAAGCAACAAAACAAATTGTTGATGAAATTGTGAAGTTGATTAAATAGAAAGAAAAAAGATAATAGTGCAAAGACTTAAAATAATATGAACTTAAATCAAATACATAACGTCTATTTTATAGGAATTGGAGGCATCGGGATGAGTAATCTGGCTCGTTATTTCAAGAATTTGGGAAAACAAGTCTCAGGTTACGATAAAACACCTTCAGCTCTTACCAATGAATTAATGGAAAGCGGAATTTCAATTCATTTTGAAGACAGTATCGATTTAATTCCTACAGATTTTTATGTAGAAAATACTTTGGTGATTATTACGCCAGCAGTTCCAAAAGCGCATTCAGAATGGAATTATTTTTTGGAAAGAGATTTTCAAGTTAAAAAAAGAGCAGAGGTTTTAGGGATAATCACAAAAGATACTTTTTGTTTTGCAGTGGCGGGAACACATGGAAAAACGACTACTTCAGGTATTTTAGGTCATATTTTGTATGAAAGTGGTGCTGATGTTACTGCTTTTATTGGTGGAATTGTAGAAAATTATAATTCGAATTTAATAGGAAGCGGAAAAACAGTAACTGTTGTTGAAGCGGATGAATTTGATCGTTCATTCTTGCATTTGCATCCTAATATTGCCTGCATTACATCAATGGATGCGGACCATTTGGATATTTATGGAACCAGTGAAGCGATAGAAGAATCTTTTGTTGAATTTGCTTCTAAAGTTGAAGATAAAAGGAATCTTTTTATAACGAAAGAATTGCCTTTAGAGGGTATTACTTGTGCCGTAAATGAAGAGGCGATTTTTAAAGCTTTTAATGTTAGAATAGGAAATGGCAGTTATGTTTTTGACGTAAAAACGCCTACTGAAGTTATTAAGGATTTGTATTTTGGATTACCAGGAAAACACAATTTGATGAATGCATTAATGGCTATTGCAATGGCAAATACATTCGGCACCCCAACCGATGCCATTGCAAAAGCCATTGCATCATTCAAAGGAATTAAAAGAAGATTTTCGTATCAAATTAAAACGGATAAGTTAGTTTATATTGATGATTATGCGCATCATCCAACGGAAATAAATGCAGTACATCAGGCGGTTAGAGAATTGTATCCAAACCAAAAAGTTTTGGCAATTTTTCAACCACATTTATTCAGTAGAACGAGAGATTTTGCGGATGATTTTGCCAAAAGTTTATCTGCTTTTGATGACGTTATTTTATTAGATATTTATCCGGCCCGTGAATTGCCAATGGAAGGCATAAATTCACAATGGTTGATGGATAAAATGACCAATAATCATAAAAAAATTGTTTCTAAAAGCGATTTAACACCAACAATTTTAGCTAGCGATGCTACCGTTATCGTAACAATTGGAGCGGGAGATATTGGAGAATTAGTGCCATCTATTAAAAAAGCGATAAATGAAACTCTTTAATTGGACAAATATTCGGTTAATACTAATGTTTATAGTAGTAATTTTTCTGTTTTCGTTTACGTCAAATCGAAATAAAAATAGAAAATTGACTAAATCCGTAGTGGTTTTTGTTGGAGATAATGCGCCTTTTGTTAAACAGGAAACGGTTAATAAATTGTTAATAGAAAATAAAAGAGATGCATCAGGCATTCAAAAAGTTAAATTAGATTTGAATAAACTGGAAAGAACTCTAGATGCACAAGAAATGATTGAAAAATCAGATGTATTTGTGAGTATTGACGGTGTGTTGAAAGCAGTAGTAAAACAAAAAACTCCTATAGCTAGAATTTTTGACGGAGGTGGTTCTTTTTATATTGATTACGAAGGGAATAGGATGCCATTGTCAACTAATTTTACAGCGAGAGTTCCACTTGTATCCGGGGGGATAAATAAAAAAAATAACGAAGATTTAGCCGACTTATTTCGCGCAATCTATGACGATGCGTTTTTGAAAAAAAACATCATTGGAATTGAAATTATGCCGAATGGTAGCTTAAAAATGCTCAATAGAAATTTCGATTATCAAATTGATTTTGGTAGAATGATAAATGTGGAGCGAAAATTTAAGAATTACAAAGCTTTTTTTCAAAAAGCGGTTTTAGATAGTTCGTTGTATAAATATAAAAAGATTGATCTCCGATTTACGGAACAAGTAGTTTGCACTAAATAATAGATAATGGAAAAAGAGAATATTGCAGTAGGTCTAGATATTGGGACAACTAAAATAGTTGCCATGATAGGCAAGAAGAATGAATATGGGAAACTAGAAATTTTAGGCGTTGGAAAATCTAAAAGTTTAGGTGTGGCCAGAGGTGTTGTAAATAACATCACTCAAACCATACAATCGATACAACAAGCGATACAAGAAGCCGAAAATAATTCAGGCTATAAAATAAAAGATGTAGTGGTGGGAATTGCGGGTCAACACATCCGTAGTATCCAGCATACAGATTACATCAGCAGAAACAATCCCGAAGAAGTAATTGGAGGGTATGATATTCAGCTTTTGATTGACCAAGTAAATAAATTGGCCATGTTACCTGGCGAAGAAATAATTCATGTTTTGCCACAAGAATTTAAAATTGATGGACAATCTGAAATTAAAGAGCCTATAGGAATGTATGGCGGAAGATTAGAATCTAGTTTTCATGTTGTAGTAGGGCAAGCTTCATCGATTCGTAATGTAGGAAGATGCATTCAAAGTTCAGGAATTGAATTGTCAGGTTTGACATTAGAGCCGTTGGCTTCAGCTGATGCGGTTTTGAGTCAGGAAGAAAAAGAAGCGGGAGTTGCACTTATCGATATAGGTGGTGGAACAACTGATTTAGCCATTTTCAAAGATGGGATTATTCGTCATACGGCGGTAATTCCTTTTGGAGGAAATGTAATCACAGACGATATTAAAGAAGGATGTTCTATAATTGAAAAGCAAGCTGAATTGTTGAAAGTTAAATTTGGATCTGCTTGGCCGGGGGAAAATAAAGACAACGAGATTGTTTCTATTCCGGGATTAAGAGGCAGAGAGCCAAAAGAAATTTCATTAAAGAATCTTTCTAAAATTATTCATGCTCGTGTTGTTGAAATTATTGACCAAGTTTTTACGGAAGTGAAAGCATACGGACACGAAGATCCTCGTAAAAAATTAATTGCAGGAATAGTGCTTACTGGTGGTGGTGCTCAATTGAAACACATCAAGCAGTTAGTGGAATATATCACAGGAATGGATACGAGAATAGGATATCCAAACGAACATTTGGCTGGAAATTCAGATGAGGAGATTTCAAGTCCTTTGTATGCTACTGCTGTAGGATTAGTAATGAACAGCATTGAAAATAATACTCAAAGTGCAGTAAGAATGGATGCAATTGAACAACCAAAAGCACCAGTTTACAGACAGCCTATAGTTCAAGCGCCAGTCATTGAGGTTTCTGAAGAGGAAGTTGAGGAAGAGGCACGAAATACGAATGAAAAACAGAATTCGACAGTGAACAGAATTCAGAGAAATTTCTTTGACCGTTATGTGGATAAGATTAAGGATTTCTTAGATAATGCAGAATAAGGGCAGTGCCCAAAAAACACAATAAATAATAAATATCAAAAACCAAATAAAATGATGAGCAACTCAGAATTTGGAAGTATTTCATTTGATTTACCAAAGAACCAATCAAATGTAATAAAAGTTATTGGTGTAGGTGGAGGCGGAAGTAACGCCATAAATCACATGTTTAAACAAGGGATCAAAGGCGTAGATTTTATCGTATGTAATACAGATTCTCAAGCCTTACAAAGTAGTTCTGTGCCTAACAAAATACAGTTAGGGGTACATTTAACGGAGGGACTTGGCGCTGGAGCAAATCCTGATGTAGGACAACAATCCGCTATTGAAAGTATTTCCGAGATTGAAAAAATGTTGGATCGCAATACTAAAATGGTGTTCATCACTGCCGGAATGGGTGGTGGAACAGGAACTGGAGCTGCACCAGTAATCGCGCAATTGGCTAAAGAAAGAGATATTCTTACTGTAGGAATTGTGACATTACCTTTCTTATTTGAGGGGAAAGTGCGTCAGGAACAAGCATTAATTGGTATAGAAAAGTTACGTAAACAAGTCGACTCTTTAATTGTTATCAATAATAACAAATTAAGAGAAGTGTATGGAAATCTTGGTTTCAAAGCTGGGTTTTCAAAAGCAGACGAAGTTTTGGCAACAGCCTCAAGAGGAATTGCTGAAGTAATCACGCATCACTATACTCAAAATATCGATTTAAGAGATGCCAAAACAGTATTGTTTAATAGCGGAACGGCTATCATGGGATCTTCTGTTTCTTCAGGCGAGAATAGAGCTAAGGAAGCAATTATTGCTGCTTTAGATTCTCCTTTGTTAAATGATAATAAAATCACTGGTGCCAAAAACGTATTGTTGCTTATCGTTTCTGGAACTAATGAAATTACAATTGACGAAATTGGAGAAATCAATGATCATATTCAAGTTGAGGCAGGTCATAATGCTAATATTATCATGGGGGTTGGTGAAGACGAATCGCTTGGAGATGCTATTGCAGTGACTATAATCGCTACAGGTTTTGATATTGAACAACAAAATGAAATCGTAAATACAGAGCCAAAAAAAATCATTCACACATTAGAAGATGAGCAGAGAAGTGTTCATAATCTAAGTAATAAAATGGTAACTGGATTCGATTTAAATACAGAATCTCCAGTTTCTAATTCAAATGAAAGAATTGTTTTTGATTTGTTAGAAGATACTGTAGTTGCGCCTGAACCAGTGGTGATAATACCAACACCAGCGCCAACAATCAACAAAGAAGAGTTGATAGTTATGTCTGAATTTATTAAAAATTTAGATGTTACTTTCGAAATCGTTTCTCCTATTACTGATATTGATTTCACAATCACATCTCCAGTAGCCGAAGTTAAAGAAGTAAAAACGGTACAGCCAAAAGTTATTGAAAGACAAGAACAAACTACTTTCTCTTTTGATTTGCCACTTTTCAAAACAGAGCCGGTAGCACAAGTGGAAGAAAACAAAGTTTTGTTTGAACTGACAAATGAAACTCGTGATATTAAAGTAAATGAAGCAGTTCAATTTGTTCCGGTAACGGAATTGACTGACAACGGAATTATCAAGTATTCTCTTGAAGAATATATGGAGCCAGAGAATGATTTCATGGCTAAGCCAGTTGCTAAAACGCCAGAAGTTGTCATTCCGGCAGAGTTGAACATTACCATGAAACAAGTGAATACACCAGTAAATACGCCTGTTGACTTTGATACTATTTCTCCTATGGAAATGACCATCGAAGAATCATTGCGAATGAGAGCTGATGAAAGAAGAAAAAAATTAAAAGAATTCAACTATAAGTTTCATAACAATGTTTCTAAAATTGATGAGTATGAAAAAGAACCTGCTTACAAAAGATTAGGAATAGACATTTCAAACAACAAAACTAATAATACAAATTCGAGAATTTCTGTTGGAACAGACAGCAACAACGATCTACAGTTGCGTTCTAACAACTCGTATTTGCATGACAATGTAGATTAACTAACTCAAACCAAAATGAAACAGCCCGAAAATTCAATTTAATTTTCGGGTTATTTTTTTGTGTAGTGAGAAGAAAGCAATCTATTGTTAATTCCAGTAAATTTCTTTAAATTTGTCGGGCCTTAATCCAGCTGTCGTTTCAAGTTTTTTCTCGAAAATGCTTTTTTCTAAGTCCTTAAAAGAGCTTCTAAAGCCGCTTTTTAAGTCCAAGAAAAAATCCATTCTCTCTTAAAAAGGCTTTTCACTACCATCTGGGGCATTAAAAAGCAGTCGTTTTCATAATTAGCATTTCAACAATCGATTAAACAAATAATCGATTAACAAAATTAACAATAAAGAATATGAGTTTATCAGTACAAATCATGGACGAAATGAAAACCGCCATGAGAGCCAAAGATACCGTTGCACTAGAAGCTTTAAGAGCTATAAAATCTGAAATCCTATTAGCGCAAACAGCAACAGGATCTAAAGAAGAAATAACGGAAGACGACGAGGTTAAATTGCTTCAGCGCTTAGTAAAAACCCGTAAGGAAAGTGCTAGAATTTTCACAGAACAAAACCGTTTGGATTTGGCTGAACCAGAATTAGCTCAAATTGCAGTAATCGAAAAATTCTTACCGGCACAATTGAGTGAAGCAGAAGTAGAAGCCGTGATTGCAAAAATCATCGCCGAAACTGGAGCTGCAGGTATTGCTTCGATGGGTAAAGTTATGGGATTGGCTGCTGCACAATTAGGTGGAACTGCCGAAGGAAAAACCATTTCTACACTAGTTAAAAAATTATTGACATAAAAATAAATAGGTTGTTGATTAACGAGTTTAAATATAAAATCGGAACTCGTTGATCAACACTCTAAAATCATAATGACTGCGTAGTTCAACTGGATAGAATATCAGATTTCGACTCTGAGGGTTGCAGGTTCGAACCCTGCCGTGGTCACGAATAAACAATATACTCTAAAATAATTTCAAGTAAACTTGATTATTTCGGAGTATTTTTGTTTTAAAAGCATACAAAAAATATGACAGGACAACTCTTTATTTCTATACTTTTTGGGACATTATTCCTTATAATAATTATTTTTAGAGTTCTGGAACCTGCTTACCTCTTACTATTTAATAAACCACTTTATATTCATTGGTATCCTTTATCAAAGAGGTTAAAATCAAACCAACGCCAAATTTTAGTCAAGAATTTTCCGTTTTATAATAGGCTTTCCCCTAAAAGGAAAATGTATTTTGAACATCGGGTAAAAGAGTTTATTGCTAATTATCAGTTTTTAGGCAACAAAATTATCATTACGGAACAAATGCAAATACTGATTGCAGCAACTTACGTGATGTTGACTTTTGGTATGAGAAATTATCTTGTCAGTTTGTTTGACAAAATAATTATTTATCCTTCCAGTTATTTTTCTACCGTAAATCAAGAATATCATAGAGGAGAATTCAATCCTAAAATGAAAGCAATAGTTTTTTCATGGGAAGATTTTTTGCTGGGGCATGAGACTTCAAATGATAATGTCAATCTTGGTTTACATGAGTTTTCACATGTGCTGCATTTTCATTGTTTAAAAAGTAATGATCCAAGTGCCATTGTCTTTTTTGATGAATTCAATGAAGTGATAAAATATTACACGGATCAAAATTTAAATAAAGAACTGCAACAAAAAGGTTATTTTAGGCTGTATGCCTATGAAAATCAATTTGAGTTTTTATCGGTAATCTTGGAGCATTTTTTTGAAACGCCACGTATTTTTAAAAACACACATCTTGAATTATATGCGCATCTTGTTAAGATGATCAATTTTAAAGAAGAATATTTAAATTAAAGGGAAATAAATTTCAAGTATCTCTTTTACTTTTTTATCAGCTTAATTCGGTTTTATATTTTATAATAAGTTCTTTTTCATAAAAACCGACAGTAAGTTCCTAAAAAGAAAATCGTTATCTAAAATGAAATAGTAATGCCATATTTTTATATATTTGTCCATAATTGTAATAATCATTTTATACTCAAAAGAAAATGATATTAGTTCTACAAAAAAGAACAATTGCTACACCATTTGAAATTATCATTATCAGGAATCATTTTTGTACCGTTAAGAAAGTCTATAATCATGGATGTTATTTATGGAAATGATTTTAGAAAAATCAATTACAAGAATAACTGAAATTACTTTAAATTTTTTATGATCATAAATCGTATGTCAAGAAGAGGCTGTTTTATACTACTGGCAAGTTTTGTATGTTTACTGAATTCCTGTAATTCATCAGAAGACAATAAAAGAAAAATTTCTATTGGATTTTCACAAAGTCTTAATGACGATATTTGGAGAACATCGATGAATCATGCAATGGAGGTAGAAGCCTCACTTCATCCAGAGGTTAGCCTGAGAATTTATAATGCGAATCGTCAGCCCAAAAAACAGATTCATGATATTGAAAAGTTCATTGAAGATAAAGTAGATGTCATCATAGTTTCTCCTTTTGAATCAGATTCTATTGTCCCAGTAATAGAAAAAGCAAAGAGTAAAGGTATTCCGGTAATCGTAGTTGACAGAAAAGTAAATACGACTAATTATACAGCATATTTAGGTGCAGACAATATTGAAGTGGGACGATTAGCGGGTAAACATCTCGTTTCAATTTCTAAAGGACATGCAAATGTGATTCAAATTTATGGGGATTTAAATACATCACCTGGTTTAGAAAGAAGCTTGGGATTTAAGCAAATTATTAAACAATATCCTGGTATTAAAGTTTTTGACATTGATTCAGATGACTTTGGACATCCAAAAATAAATTATATCAAGTTATTAGATAGTGTGTTTAATATTGATTACGTATATGCCTTTAATGATTTAATTGCGTATAATGCATGGAAAATTGCCAAGGATAAAGGGTTAGATAAAAAAATAAAATTTATTGGGGTTGATGGGCTTAATGGACCATTCGGAGGGATTCAATATGTTAAAGATAAAATTTTAGAAGCAACCGTTTTATACCCAACAGGCGGTAGCGAAGCGATACGATTAGCGTTGAAAATAGTCAATCAAGAAATAGTTCCTAAAAATAATAAATTGAATACGATATTGATTGACTCTCTTAATGCAGATATAATGAGCAATCAATTTGATAAAATAACAATTCAACAATCTGATATTGAGCAACAACAAAAGATTATTAAAAATCAGGAAAAGAAATATTCAACTCAGAGTAATCTTCTGAGACTTTTAATTTCTTTATTTATAATTGTGCTAAGTTTAGCCATATATAGTATTTATTCTGGAATTACAATTCGTCGTAAGAAGAAAGAATTAGAGGAAACTAATAAAAAAATCGTCAGCCAAAGAAATGAGATTGAAAAATTTTCTGAAGAATTAAAACTAAGTAACGAAGCAAGACTTAATTTTTTTACAGGTTTGTCTCATGAATTCAAGACGCCGTTAACGTTGATATTGAGTTCTATAGAATCTTTAGGAAATGAATTTAGAAATAAAGGGGTTTCCGTGAATAAGGAAATTAATCTTATGTATAACAACTCCAGAAGGTTACTCCGGTTAATTAATCAATTATTAGACTATAGAAAAACAGAGGATCAAAAATTTACTCTGCGAGCATCAAAAACTAATATTCTAGATTTTTCAAAAAGTATTATTAGTGATTTTGATCGGGAAGCGAAGAAAAGAAATATTGATTTTTCATTGACAACTAACAATCCAGAACTGGATGTCTATATGGATCGAAATTTAATGGATAAAGTCTATTTTAATTTGTTGTCAAATGCCTTTAAATTCACCCCTGAAAAAGGTAAAATTTCGATTGTAATAAAAGAAGATAAAGGTAATAATACAGTTAAAATTTACTTTAAAGATTCTGGTATAGGGATCCCAGAAAATGAATTGAAGGAGGTTTTTAATGCTTTTTATCAAGGTTCAAATAATTACAGGAACAGTTCTGGAATAGGGCTGCATTTGTCAAAAAGTTTTGTCGAGCTACACAAAGGAAAAATAGAGATTAATTCAAAAAATGGAACAGAATTTATAATTACATTACCATTAGGAAAAGAACATCTTGATGAAAAAAATATAATTAAAGAGCCAATTCTGGATTTTGTTCATGAACCGGATTATCTGGATTCAGAGTTTATTCAGACTGTTGAACCAAAAAACACCGAAGATAAATATTCGATTCTATATATAGAGGACAATAAGGAGCTTTTAGATTTTGTGTCTCATAAATTTTCGGCAGAATATACTTTTTTTGCTTCTGATGGTACCAATGCAATTGAAAGAACATTGGAGTTAATTCCAGATATTATTATCTGTGATTTGAATTTGCCTGAAAAGAATGGTTTCCAAATTTCTGAAATACTCAAGAAAGATTTAAGAACATCACATATTCCTATTATAATGCTTACCGCTTCGGATGATCAAGATTCGTATTTAAAGGCTCTGGAAAGTGGTGCCGATATCTTTTTGACAAAACCATTCAATTTAAAAGTATTGGCTCAATCTATTAAAGGATTGCTCTTTAATAGAGAAAAACTACGGTTTTATTATACCAATAATATTTTAAATATTGAGGATGGTGATTTTGGTGTTTCTGAACAAGATTTTCTAAGAAAATTGAATGATCTTATTGCAAAAAACTTGGATAATTCGGCTTATACTGTTGAAGATCTTGCACGAAGTTTAACTATTTCACGGGTACAATTGTATCGAAAAGTGAAAGCTATATTAGGAATTAGTATCAGTGACCATGTTAATAATATGCGATTGGATAAATCAAAAGAGCTGCTGAAAAAGGCAGACTTAAATATTTCAGAAATTGCCTATGCGGTTGGTTTCTCTTCACCAAATTATTTCTCCACTTCCTTTAAAAATAAATTTGGAGTTACACCTAAAGAATATAAAAGTAAAAAGTAGATTGTTTTTTATGGAACCATTTTCTTTCTAATAAAAATAGCGTAACATAATTGTACTTTATGTAACATAAGAGCAACTACAACGAAGTAGTTGCTCTTGTGTTTTTATATGTAATTACTTTATATATAGATGATTAGTGTTTTTTTAAATAATTTTTAGAAGCATTGAATGAAAAAGAAACATCCTCGAGATAAAAGCTAAATTTTTACGAATATATTAGTAATTCAATTTAATTTTTTAATTGATTATAAATTACCTCTGTAAAAAAGTCAGAGAACGATTAATTATTATTTAATCAAATAATACGGAGGTTTTTCATTTCTTAATCAATCATTTTTATAAAATTTTTTAATCTGAGGGTGTTGAATGTCTTTAGGATATTTGATAGTTCTCGTAAAACTAACAAAATATGAAAATAAATCTTAAGGTTTTATGTCTTCCACTTTGTGTTGCATTATTTTATAATTGCAGTAGCGATAATAAACCAGTAGCTGAAAACCCGGGTGCCGAAACAACTGCGCCAGCTTGTCAGACGACTGTTGAATCGGCAAATCAGTATACCACTTTTTATAAACCAACTACCGGTTGGGTAGGAGATCCTATGCCATTTTATGAAAACGGAAAATTCCATATTTTCTATTTGTATGATGCGAGAAATACATTGCCCACATTTCATCCTTGGTACAAAGTAACCACAACTGATTTTGCAACATTTAATGACAATAGCGAAATGATTGCCACAGGAACTGCGAATCAGCAGGATGGTGCATTGGGAACTGGATCCGTTTTTAAATTGAATGGTACTTATTATGCGTTTTACACAGGACATAACGGAAATCTTGATCCTAAAGAAAAAATTATGCTAGCAACGTCTACAGATTTAAAAAATTGGACAAAAGACACTTCCTTTTTATTGCAGGCGTCTTGGGGCTATGATCGCAATGAATTTAGAGATCCAATTGTTATAGAGGATAAAATTACTGGGAAATATAAAATGTTGATTGCGACACGTTCTGAGGTTGGTTTAGTTTCTAATAGTACTGTGCCATGGCGGGCTGTTATCGCGCAATACAGTTCTATTAATTTAAAAGATTGGATCTTAGAAAAACCATTTTATGAGGATACAACCACTTTTATAACGGAATGTCCTGACATATTTAGTATGGGTGATTATCAGTATTTGATTTATTCTAATATTGATGATCGTATGGTACATTATAAATATCGTCCATTAACATCAAATACTTGGATTACTCCTGTAAATAATAAGTTAGATGGAATCGCCTTTTATGCTGGAAAAACAGTTACAGACGGTACCAATCGATATATAACAGGTTGGTGTCCTACGAAAAATAAAGATATTGATTCTAATAAATTTGATTGGGCCGGATCACTGGTAGTACACCGTCTTGTTCAGCATGCTGATGGAACTTTTGGTGTATCTATCCCTGAGGGTGTAAATAACAAGTTTATTATTAATAAACTACTGAATCCAGTAATAGATTTTGGTTCTGTTAAACAAGGTGAGGCCTATACGTTGAAGGCTAATGGCACTGAAAAAGCATATTCAGTATTTGACAGAGAAACTGGAGCATTTAAAATTAAAACACATATAAAAGCGACATCATCCACTCAATTTGGTTTTGAATTTGGAGCCTGTGGAACACGAAATGAAGTATTTGCCATTGTATTTGATTTAGCCAAAAATCAATTAAGATTAGATAAGGTTATAAAAAATGCGTCCTCCTTAAATGTAACGCAGCTTCCGCTAAATGTCCCGGCTAATAAAGAGTTTGATATTACAATCATTTCTGAAAATTCAGTGTGTGTGATATACATTAATGACGAAATCGCTTTTACAAACCGTATCTATAAAATGAATCAGAATCCGTGGGCTATTTTTGCTGATAATGGTGAAGTAACTTTTTCAGACTTAAAAATTTTTAAATAAAACGAGTATAGAAAAGGATGACTTTAATCTTTATTATAACGTTAGTTTTTATAAAGGTTCAGGTTTAGTAATTAAAATTAATTCTGTTCATTTTTTACTTTTCGTACTAGTTTAATGTTACAATCAGAACCATCAAAATCTAATTTTGATGGTTTTTTTATGGCTTTTTTTCAATGCAATAATTCTGCTGCTTTCCACACTGGATGCAACTATTCGAAATCTGAGTTCGAGTGCCTTTTGCATAATAAAACGGAGCAGAAAATATATTGGGAATTGTTTTTAATTATAAATTGTTTTGTCCTTGTTGCAATTCCTGTAAGTAAATACGTGGATATTGAGGTTACAATGTATTTCATCTGCGTGATTTTTTTAAACCTTTAGAATGCTTTCGTAATATGGAATTAACAAATTCATTTTTTTTATGGATTATTTTTAAACTTCCTGTATAAATAAATTTAAAATTTTAGTAATTGAGTAAAATCAGTCCAGTAGCTTTTTTTATTGATCTATATCCAAGTTTTTTTCTTAAAACTGGGGTAACATAAATGTAACAGGTGTAACATAATTGAACTACAACGAGGTAGTTCTTTATTTGTTTTTAGTGGTAACCACCTGTAAAACAATAACTTATATTTTATTCGCGATTATAAAACAGTATTAAATGAAATTGTAACATACTCAAAATAAAAGCAAAATTTATGCGGATATCTTAGCAATCTAATTTAATATTTTTTGATAATGAAAAAAATTGTTGTTTGGGCTTTGATTGCGTCATTAGCAGGCTTCCTATTTGGTTTCGATACTGTTGTTATTTCTGGAGCAGATAAAAAGCTTCAAGTTCTTTGGAATTCTTCGGATGCATTTCACGGGACAGTTGTTATGGGAATGGCATTATGGGGAACTGTACTTGGGGCAATATTTGGAGGGATTCCCACTAATAAGATAGGAAGAAAAAATACCTTATTGTGGATAGGGATTTTATTTTTGTTTTCTGCAATTGGATCTGCATTTGCAAATAATCCATTTGTGTTTGCCGCATTTAGATTTATTGGAGGTTTGGGTGTTGGAGCATCGACCATTGCAGCACCTGCATATATATCAGAAATTGCTCCTGCAAAAGATAGAGGCAAGTTGGTTGCTTTTTATCAATTCAATATTGTTTTAGGGATTCTTATGGCTTTTTTGTCTAATTATCTTTTAAATGATGTAGGTGAAAATTCTTGGAGATGGATGATGGGAGTACAAGCAATTCCATCTGTAATTTATCTTTTATTAATGATTTTGATTCCTGAAAGCCCAAGATGGTTATTGTCTAAATTAAAGAATGACGAAGCTAGAAAAGTTTTGCAATTAATGGGGCAAGAAGCGGATTATGAAAATATGAAGAAAGAAATAGAAATTGATAATAATAATGCGTCACTTGCAAATGACACTATATTTTTAAAGAAATACAGAACACCTTTGGTATTGGCGTTTTTAATGGCGTTTTTCAATCAATTATCTGGGATTAATGCTTTTTTATATTATTCCAGCAGAATATTTCAAGAAGCGGGTCTAGGAGAAAGTACTGCGTTACTTAGCAGTATCGGAATAGGAGTAGTGAATTTAATTTTTACACTATTGGGCGTTTTCTTAATCGACAAATTAGGGCGTAAAATATTAATGTACATTGGTTCTGTAGGATATATTATATCACTTTCACTTGTTGCAATGGCTTTCTTTTTTCACTGGGAAGGAATGGCTGTTCCAGTTTTCTTATTCTTATTTATTGCTGCACATGCAATAGGTCAAGGTGCTGTAATTTGGGTTTTTATTTCAGAAATTTTTCCGAACCATCTTAGAGCATCAGGACAATCCTTTGGCAGTACCACACATTGGGTTCTAGCGGCTATTATTCCGTCATTAATTCCGTATCTATTTTCTACAGTAGGACCTGGAGTAGTATTTCTGTTTTTTGCAGTGATGATGGTTTTTCAACTTTTGTTTGTTGCTTTTATGATGCCGGAAACTAAAGGGATTTCTTTAGAAGAATTAAGTAAAAAATTAATTAAATAATAATTATGAAGACAATAATTAAAAAAGAATTTTTCTGGATTATGTGTTTCATCATAGGTGCAGTAGCTTTAGTTGGATGTAAGCAATCTTTATTTGAAGAAAAGAAGAGTTATACAGAATCAGAGTTATATAGACCAAATTTTCATTTTACTCCCAAAAAAGGCTGGATGAATGATCCCAATGGGATGTTTTATTACAATGGATATTACCACCTTTTTTATCAATATTATCCTGATTCAAATGTATGGGGACCTATGCATTGGGGACACGCTATCAGTACTGATCTTATAACATGGGTTGAGAAACCCATCGCACTTTATCCAGATGAAAAAGGATATATTTTTTCGGGAAGTATAGTTGTTGATGTAAAAAATACCTCAGGATTTGGAAGCTTAAAAAATCCTCCAATGGTTGCGATGTTTACTTATCATGATATCAAAAAAGAAAAAGCTGGTGAGAATAATTTTCAGTCACAAGGAATAGCCTATTCATTAAATGAAGGGTTGACGTGGACGAAATATGAAGCTAATCCAATTATTAAAAATCCAAATATTAAAGATTTTAGAGACCCAAAAATGACTTGGGATGCCATTCATCAACAGTGGATTATGGTATTGGCAGCAGGAGATAAAACGATGTTTTATGGTTCTAAAAATTTGAAGGACTGGTCACTGCTTTCAGATTTTGGGAAAGAGACTGGAGTTCATGGAGGTGTTTGGGAATGCCCGGATTTTTTTCCTATGCTGGTTGATGGGACTAATGATTACAAATGGGTTATGTTATCGAGTATTAATCCTGGAGGACCTAATGGTGGTTCAGCTACGCAATACTTTGTAGGTGATTTTGACGGAAAAAAATTCTCGATCGATGAAACTTTTTCAAAAGATGTAAAGCAACAAAAGGGGCTTTGGATTGACTATGGAAGAGATAATTATGCAGGTGTTACTTGGGCTAATATTTCTGAGGTTGATGGTAGAAAATTATTTATTGGGTGGATGTCAAATTGGGATTATGCACAAAAAGTACCAACAGAAACATGGAGAAGCAGTATGACTATACCTAGAGAATTAGTACTTGTTAAAGATAGCGGTCATTATATAGTTTCTTCTAAACCAGTAAAAGAATTACAAAATTATATTGCTAAAACTATTAAAAAAGAATCTCTTAAAATAGATAAGGAAACCGTTTTGGTAGATAAGTCAGTAGTCGATTTATCAAAACTAGATATTCATTTTTCTTTAAAGAACCTTAAAAAGGATGTTTACACTTTTTCGTTATCAAATGATGCTAAGAATACAATTCAATTTGGAATCAATAAAAAGGAGAATTACTTTTTTATCGATAGATCAAAATCTGGAAAATTAGCTTTTTCTAATCTTTTCGCAAAAAACATTTCAAAGGCTCCTTTTAAGGGGGACTTTGATAAAATGGATGTAAGAATAATCGTTGATAAAACCTCAATTGAAATTTTTTATAACAATGGAAAAACAGTTATGACTGAAATATTTTTCCCGGATAAACCTATGAAATATTTTTCAGTTTCTAAAGCTAATACAGAGTATACCATTGAAAACTTAATTATTAACCAACTAAATTTTAACTAAACTAACTAAATTATGAAACACAAAATTATTCTTTACTTAATCCTTATGGGGTCGTTTTTTTCTGTATCGGCCCAAAACATAGGTATCAAAGGAGTGGTAACTTCCTCCGAAGACGGAATGTCTCTTCCTGGTGCATCAGTACTGGTTTCTGGGACAAAAGCAGGAACTTCAACTGATCTCGACGGTCAGTTTTCGATTAACAATCTAGACAAAAATGCAACTTTAATATTTAGTTATACTGGATATGAATCTCAGTCCGTTAAACTTAACGGACAAACTACTTTGAAAATTTCATTGAAAGCAGAGTCTTTGAAACTACAAGAAGTTGTTGTAACAGGTTATGGCAAAGAGAAAAAAGCCGATTTAACCGGTGCTGTTACGGTGGTAGAACTAAAACCTATTACTGGGCAAACCATGAGTTCGGGAAATGCTATGCAAGCTTTGCAAGGAAGAGTTGCTGGTTTGAATATAGAGAAATCAGGAGACCCAAGTGGGGCAAATAGTAGAATATTAATTAGAGGGGTAAGTACACTTGGTAATACAGATCCATTGTATGTTATCGATGGGGTTCCTACAACAAGACCTGAGGTTTTTGCTAGTTTGAGTCCAAGTGCTATCGCATCTATTCAAGTTTTAAAAGATGCATCGGCTTCCTCTATTTATGGTTCTAGAGCTGCCAATGGGGTAATCATTGTTACCACTAAAAATGCAGCAAAAGGGGGAGTGACAAAAGTATCTTACAGTACAAACGTTTCTGTTCTCTCTGAGAAAAAACAACGATATAAAATGCTAAACGCTTTGGATAGAGGAAAAGTGTTATGGCAAGCCTCTGTTAACGATGGAGCAAGTCCGTCTGGTGGATATGGTGAAATCTATAATTTTGATTGGAATAATGATTTCAGTAATCCAGTATTAAACAGCGTGAGTGTAAAGCCGTATGTAGGAGGAGACACTAATGTTCCTGTAGGAGATACTGATTGGCAAGATACTGTATACAAAACAGGGCTTCTTATTAACAATGATTTATCTGTATCTGGAGGATCTGATAAAGCGAATGCAGTATTGAACTTAGGATATTTAGATAATTCCGGGATGCTAAAATATACTAATTATGAGCGATATTCTGCAAGACTTAATGCTAATTTCAAGTTATTCAATGACAAAGTGCGATTTGGAGTTAACTCGCAATTTACACAGTCGAATGAAAGAGCTGCTGCCAATGATGTTGGAAACGCACCAACACCAGGTTTAGCAATAACCTTAGCACCAACTATTCCAGTTTACACTGCATCTGGTGATTATGCTGGGCCATTAGGATCGGGTTATTCAGATAGAAACAACCCATTATTAATGCAATATTTGAACAGATGGGATAATAGCAAAAAAATGGCTTTGTACGGTAATGTTTTTACTGAAATTGACATTTTAAAAGGGCTAACCTTCAGAAATAGTATTGGGATGGATTTTAATGATTTCAGCAGAAAAGACATTGAGCCAATTGTAAAAAATGGATTTGTTAATAGAGGTAATAATAGTTTAACTTTTGATACTAATAAATATTCTAGTTTAACAATTTCAAATACTTTAAATTATAATCTTAATATTTCTGAACATAAATTTGGAATCCTTATAGGAACTGAATCAACCAAAACGGATTTGAATACTTTGTATGCTCGTGCTGAGGGATTCGCGGTTGAATCAGAATCTTATTTTACACTATCTGCGGCTACTGGAGCTAGAACAAACAACGGAATTTCAACTGGTAGTAGATTACTTTCTCAGTTTGGTAAATTTAATTATGCCTTTTCTGACCGATATTTAGCTTCATTCACTATTCGTAGAGATGGTTCATCAAGATTTGGTCAAGACAATAGATATGGTATTTTTCCAGCGGTTACTGCAGGATGGAGAATCAATAATGAACAATTCCTTAAAAATGTAAAAGCAGTTTCAAACTTGAAGCTACGTGCTGGTTATGGAGAAGTAGGAAATCAATCAATTGGGGATAATGCCCGTTTTGGTTTATACGAAGCTAGATATGGCCCGAATCAAAATGTGTATTATCCAGATTTTTTCAATATTTATTATAATGTAGGAACTGCCTATGATTTGAATGGAGCTAATACTGGAAATTTACCTTCGGGTTTTGTATCCATACAAGCGGCGAATTCAGGGTTAAAATGGGAAACTACCAAAGAGGTTAATGTAGGTTTGGATTTTGGTTTTTTCGAAAATAAATTATCAGGTTCCTTTGATTATTTCTCAAGAAAGACAGAAGGAATTTTGATTAGACCACCAGTTGCATCTGCTGTAGGAGAAGGGCAACAGCGTTTTGTAAATGGAGCTTCAACTGCAAATAAGGGTTGGGAACTTACAGTAGGTTATGCTGATAAATTAGAAAATGGATTGTCTTTTAATGTTACCACAAATTTTGGAGCAACAAAAAATAAGATTACAGATTTACCAGCTGAAGTTAGAGCAGCTTATCCAGGAACTGCAGCTAATTCAATAATAGGGCATTCACAATTTGAAGTTTTTGGATTTAAAACAGACGGTTTGTTCCAAAATCAAACTGAAATTAATGAATCTCCAACTCAAGTAGGTTCTCGATTAGGAGGTATTAAGTTTGTTGACATCAACGGTGATGGTGTTATAAATTCAAATGACAGAACTTTTATTGGTACAACACTTCCAAAATTAGAATACGGTATTAATATTAGTTTAGCGTATAAAAATATTGATTTCGCCATTTTTGGTTCTGGTGTAGCTGGAAGAGTTGGGGTTGATCCTTATGTTTTTTGGAATAATTTTGTTCAAGGAAGAGATAATGCAGGGCCAGGAACATTGAATGCTTGGACACCAACAAATACAAATACTGAGGTACCCTCTCTTTCATTAGCAAAAAATGATACACAGATGTCAGATTATATCTTAAGAAATAATTCCTATTTCAAACTTAGAAACATACAAATTGGATATTCATTATCAGATGAGTTAGTTCAAAAATCGGGATTTATTACCGGTTGTAGAATCTATGCTCAAGGAGAAAATTTATTTTGGTTTACTCCAAAAGGATATATTGGTTCCGATCCAGAACGAACAGATGTTAATAGAATACCAGTACCAACTACATTCTCATTAGGTGTAAACTTTAATTTTTAATTAATTATCATGAAGAAATATAATAATATAGTTATCATTTGTTTGTCAATTTTATTCTTGACATCATGTAGCTCCGATTTTTTAGATTATGAACCAACAGGCGTATTGTCTTCTGGAAATGTGGCGACAGCTGCAAATGCAGAAGCACTTGTAAATGCGGCCTATGCTGCAATTGGGAATGACGAAATGGTAGGCCCAATAACAAACCAATGGGTTTATGGAAGTGTTCGATCTGATGATGCTTATAAAGGCGGAGGTGGTCGTGGCGATGTTGATGTTATTGACCGATACGAACAATACAACACTACCATTGCAGATTATGGAGATTGGATGTTGCCAAGAACTTGGACAAATCATTATAAAGCTATTTCTAGAGCTAATTTTGCATTGTCGGTTATTAATGCAATTCCTGATGCAGATTATCCATTAAAAAAAGTAAGACAAGCAGAATTGCGTTTTTTAAGAGCTCATTCTCATTTTATGCTAAAGTTATTGTTTAATAAAGTTCCTTATATCACAGAAGACCTTACACAGGAAGACATATTAAAAACATCAAATGATTTGTCAAGTGATGCTTTATGGGACAAAATTGCAACTGATTTTCAATTTGCATATGATAATTTATCACAAAAGCAAGATCAGGTGGGTAGAGCAGATAAAAACGCTGCAGCTGCTTATCTTGCGAAATTAAGTTTATATCAAGCATATAAGCAAAATGATGCGCATCAGGTAACTAGTATAGATGCTGCAAAATTACAAAAAGTAATAGATTATGCAGATAAAGTGACAGGTGCTTTGGAAGTAGATTACGGAAATAATTTTTTGGATGGTCATGACAATGGTTCTGAATCAATCTGGGCTGTTCAGTTTTCGATTAACGATGGTACAAATACAGGAAGAGTAAGTTTTGTTACAGGGTTAAATTCTCCTCATGGAACTCCTCTTTATGGATGTTGTGGTTTTCACTTGGCTAGCCAAAATATGGTGAATGCATTTAGAACTGATGCTAATGGCTTACCATTATTAGACACTTTCAATAATTCAGATATTTTTAATACAATTACTAATGGTGATGCTCCACTAGCAGCTGGAGTTACTTTAGACCCAAGAATTGACCATACTGTTGGTGTTCCGGGAAGACCATTTAAATATAAAAACACTTTGAAAACTTCAGGAGATATGGTCTACAAATTGAGTTGGGCTAGAGATCCAGGAGTTTATGGATACTTTGGTAATATGAAAGAGCAACAATCTCCAGACTGTTCCTGTTATGTGAAAAATGGACCATTTATAGGTACTTCTAAAAACGTTGATTTTATTAGATATGCAGATGTTTTGTTATTTAAAGCGGAGGCGTTAATTCAATTAAACAGATATACTGAAGCACTACCTATAATTAATCAAGTTAGAGCAAGAGCTGCAGCCAGTAAAACAATGCCATTGGCAGCAGGAGCTTCAGATGTTTATAAAATTGCTCAATATGCTTCTTTTTCTTCAAAAGATTATGCTATGAAAGCACTTATGTTTGAAAGACGATTGGAGTTTGGAATGGAAGGCCCTCGATTTTTTGATTTAGTAAGATGGGGTATTGCTGAGCCAGTTTTAAATGCTTACCTTAATGTTGAGAAAACTAAAAGAGATTTTCTTTCTAATGCTAAGTTTACTGCCGGCAGAGATGAATATTATCCAATACCTCAAAGAGAGATTGATTTTACAGGAGGTTTATATAAACAAAATCCTGGATATTAATTGAAAGGATTATAGTTTTTGAGTTAGTTTGGTAATTCCAGAAGAAATTAATTAAAAATGGTTTCTTCTGGATATCAAAGGATTAATCATAATCATATAATTATCAAAAGAAGTTATGAAATCGAAAAATGAAATTAAATTTTTTATCTCAGTTCTTCTGTTAAGCCTTTTATTGGGGTAAGCAGTTGTCAAACGAATGATGATTTACTAACTATAAAATAACAACTAAAATAAGAAAATCATGATTAAAATTATTAAAAGAATATCGATGTTTTTAGTGTTCGGCATCTTATTAACACTAACTTCATCATGTGAAGATATAGAATGGGGCGGAATAACGCCAACTATTGCTCAAAAGGTAAGCGGATTAAGTGTTGCTTTAAATGGTGACGATGCTGTTTTAACTTGGACGAATCCGTCAAATGTAAGTGGCATAGTTGTAATTCATACCGATGGTGTTGCAATCATTGAAAGTGCGGCAACAACATTTAGCTATGGCATTATTGATGTAAATAAGGATTATACATTTACCGTAAAAACAAAAGATGCTAATGGTAATCTTTCTTTAGGTGAAACTGTTAGTTTACGTAGGGAAGGTCCAGAAGCTGTTCGCAATTTTAAGGTCAAACAAGATGGTAGGGACGTTATTCTTACATGGGAACTAATAGAAATTGGTTTAAAAAGTATAAAGCTACAAATTAATGATCAAGTGGTAAATTTACCTGGAAATGCCACATCTTATACTATTACTAATGTCGCTGAAGGAAATTATGCTTTTAAGATTAACACTTTTAACACTGCTAATGTCATTTCACCTTCTAGAATTATTAAATATCTTGTGAGTTTTGATATTAGAAAAATCGCATTTTTAGGTGCTGCTGCAGAAAACACACCAGCCGCATGGAATGCCTGCAATGGAGGAGATTTTACAGTAGATGACGATGAAACGGCTGCGACATGGTTTCCAAATATTGCAGGGCCATTAACAGAAGTTACATATCATTCGTTTACTGATGTAGCAAATGGTGTAGTTGATTTAAGTACTTATGATGCCATTTGGATTCAGTATGATGGAGGCTGGTGGGGAGATAGAGTAGCTCAATTTCCTAAAAATGGTGCTAACTGTATAATAGGCGAGGGACCTGCAGATGGTCCTGCGTGTTCAGATTTAGCCGATAATTTAATTAAAAAAGTTAAAACCTATTATCAAGCAGGTGGAAATATACTTGTAAGTAATTTCGCTGTATTTATTTTAGATGATATTGGTGTAGTGGATGGCAATGGAGTTCCTAATCAAGCATGGGGAGGTACAGGATATGAAGATTGGGCAACAGGTGGCTCTTGGGGTGGTAGTTGGACAGCAGATACTTCTAGCCCTTACTTTGCTGGCGTATCTTCAAGTACAGGTAGCTGTATTGGTACAAATTTTGAGACTTTAGCCGCTGGTACTAAAAAAAAGAATAGAGTTGCTCAATATAATATGGATTTTGGTCCATGGAAAGCCGCGACATTGAATGAAACGAGGTCAAATTTTGAAGCTGCTGTAGGTGGTAAAATTCTTTGGGGTAACTGTGGAGGTAACGAAGTTTGGGGTGTAGAATGGCCATCAAAAGGAACAACTGGTACTGTAGTTTGCGCGATAGGAGGAACTTGGGACTGGGAAGTAGGAGGTGTGTCTAATGGTAATAACATGAAGATAATTACTGAAAATATTTTAAGCCATTTAGCAGATTTAGGTCTTTCAAACTAATAACATATTTAATGGCAGTGTATTCTAATACACTGCCATTGTTAAAATTATTTAATAGCGATATTTTTAAAAAAAGAAAAAATCACTCATGAAATATAAAGTTATAAAAGTGTAAGATACTAAGTTTATAATATAGAGAATTTGGTTATTGTTTTGTTTAGTTGAATTTTTCCAGAGGATGTTAAATTTAACTTCTGTAATTTTTTAAAGGAAATAGTATGTTTTGGGATGTATTTCCAACACATAGTAAAATTGGTGGAGCGCCTTTAAATCTGGCGAACAGGTTACAATTAATGGGGAATGACGTTACCATAATTAGTGCTATTGGTGAAGGTGAACTTAAGTGAAACCTTAACAGTTCATAATAAATAGATTTGTTTATTACGATAAAAAAAATATTAGAAAACTATGGATAATAGTGTTTCTAATAACACGATTGCGAGTTTTAATAATGTGTTTAATAAATAAATTTGTTTTAAGTAGTGTTTTAAATTAAATTGAGGGTAGACTTTTGTTTATCCTCAATTTTTAATCTTTTGTAATATGAATACAAAATATATGCTAAGTGTAGTTAGCTTTGGAGAGGTTTTATGGGATCTTTTTCCAACTCATAAAAAAATTGGAGGGGCGCCTTTGAATGTTGCACTTCGAATGAATTCTTTGGGGGCAGAAACAACAATCATAAGTCGTGTTGGTGCAGACGAAGATGGGAACGAAATTATATCTTTTATAAATAATCAGGATGTGAGTTCGGATGCTATCCAAATAGGGGAAGATTATAAAACAGGTGTAGTAAATGTTATGATTAACGAAAAGGGAAATGCTTCTTATGATATTCATTACCCGTCTTCCTGGGACAAAATTACACCTAGTAAAGAAATGGATGAAAAAGTTTCGGAATCAGATGCTTTTGTTTTCGGGAGTTTAATATGCCGGGATGAGGTTTCCAGATCCACGCTGTATGCCCTTTTGGACAAAGCTAAATATAAGGTTTTGGATGCAAATCTAAGGGCTCCGTATTATACGGCAGATGTCCTTTATGAATTAATGTTAAAAGCAGATTTCATTAAACTCAATGATGAAGAATTATATGAGATAAGTCAGCAATTGGAATCACCCTATAATTCCTTTGAGCAGAATATTAAATTTATCGCTGAAAAAACGAATACTAAACATGTTTGCGTTACCAAAGGGGCATTTGGAGCTGTCTTGTATTACAATGATAAATTTTATTACAATAGCGGTTATTTTATAAAAGTAGTTGATACTGTAGGAGCAGGGGATTCTTTCTTAGCCTCCCTGATAGTCAAATTACTTAGAGGGAAATCACCACAAAAATCGTTGAATTATGCTTGTGCTGTTGGGGCTTTAGTGGCTGGTCATGAAGGAGCCAATCCTAAAATTTCCGAAAAGGAAATAAGTAAATTCATGAAGCTTTGATAAAATAGTAGCATAAGATTAAATGTATAAAAAAAGCCAAAGAAGCAATGTCTTTGGCTTTTTTATGCAATTTAGTGTGAACTAAAAAGAAGTCAATTTCTTCAAATCGGCAATCGTCACTGTTGGATTTTCTGCTTTAAAAACATAACTTCCTGCCACAAGAACATCGGCTCCGGCTTCTACAAGTTGTTTTGCGTTTTTATCAGTAACGCCGCCATCAATTTCTATAATGGTATTGGCTCCTTTTCTGGTAATTAATTCTTTTAATTTTTGAACCTTAGCGTAAGTGTTTTCTATAAATGATTGTCCACCAAAACCTGGATTTACACTCATAATACAAACCAAATCGATATCGTTGATAACGTCTTCGAGTAAATCAATATTTGTATGCGGATTTAACGCTACTCCGGCTTTCATGCCTTCGGCTTTAATGGCTTGCAAGGTTCTGTGTAAATGGGTACAGGCTTCATAATGTACACATAATATGTTTGCTCCTAAATCAGCAAAAGTTTTGATGTATCGGTCTGGGTCTACAATCATTAAATGAACATCGATTGTTTTTTTTGCATGTCTTGAAATAGCTTCAAGAACGGGCATTCCAAAAGAAATGTTTGGTACAAAAACGCCATCCATGATGTCAATATGAAACCAATCGGCTTCGCTATTATTGATCATTTCGATGTCGCGTTGCAGATTAGCAAAATCAGCAGCAAGAACTGATGGAGCAATAAGTGTATTCTTCATTGTGTAGTTGTATTGTTTGTGCAAAAGTAGTTTTTTTAGAGCAATTGGCGAAAGTTTTTTCGGAAGAAGGGACAACTAGCAAGTTGTCCGTACATTGCGTAAGGGATTGAAGTGGAAATCCTTTTTGTTTTTTTTTAAATAAAAAGATTGCAACGAAAAGCCCGACCCGAAGTTTTTACGGAGGGATACGCCTAAATGATTTTAAACAGGAATAGGTTCAAGAGAATCTGAAATGAATTCAAGAATCTGTAATGAATTCAGATTAAAAAATAAAACTCCGGTAATCAGCCGGAGTTTCAATCATCAATCAAAAAACGAACAGTCAATCAAACTGTTGTTCATTTTGAATTAAAAGATTTAAAATTTAAAAATTTTAATTGGGGAATATTGTGAATTAACCTAAGTAGGTTTTTAATATTTTACTTCTGGAAGTGTGTTTCAATCTTCGGATTGCTTTTTCTTTGATTTGACGTACACGTTCACGAGTTAAGTCGAAAGTTTCTCCAATTTCCTCTAATGTCATTGGGTGTTGATCACCAAGACCAAAGTACAAACGAACAACATCGGCTTCTCTTGGAGTCAATGTTTCTAATGAACGCTCGATCTCAGTACGCAATGATTCGTGGATTAATTCTCTGTCTGGATTTGGAGATTCACCAGAACGCAATACATCGTAAAGGTTAGAATCTTCTCCTTCTACAAGAGGAGCATCCATTGATAAGTGACGACCGGAGTTTTTCATGCTCTCTTTTACGTCATTTACGGTCATATCAAGTTCTTTTGCAATTTCTTCAGCAGATGGTGGACGCTCGTTAGATTGCTCTAATAAAGCGTACATTTTGTTGATTTTATTGATAGAACCAATTTTATTTAAAGGCAAACGAACGATACGGGATTGTTCTGCCAATGCTTGTAAAATAGATTGACGAATCCACCAAACGGCATACGAAATGAATTTGAAACCACGTGTTTCATCAAAACGTTGTGCTGCTTTTATCAATCCTAAATTTCCTTCGTTAATCAAATCTGGAAGGGTTAACCCTTGATTTTGATATTGTTTTGCTACCGAAACCACGAAACGTAAATTGGCTTTTGTCAATTTCTCTAATGCTTTCTGGTCACCGGCTTTAATCTTTTGTGCTAATTCTACCTCTTCGTCAGCGGTAATAAGGTCAACTTTTCCAATTTCTTGTAAATACTTGTCTAATGAAGCAGTTTCACGATTGGTTACCTGCTTGGTGATTTTTAGTTGTCTCATGTTTTTTTGTCTCCTAAATTTTAAGTGTACAAATGATTATACGTATGGGGTTGCTAAAAAGTTACAATAGTTTTGAAAATAAATTAAATAAAAACAAAAATCCCGTTTCAAATACATGAAACGGGATTTTCTATAAATAAACCTTTAGTAAACTAAGATCTGATTACTCTTTTCTTTCCTCACGTAGAGGTCTTGCTTCCTCACGTGCAGGTCTTGGTAAAAGTGCTTTTCTTGACACTTTTTCTTTTCTTGTTTTTGGATCCATACCTAAGTATTTCACTTGAAAAACATCACCCATTTTCACAACGTCAGAAACATTTTCAGTACGTTCCCAAGCTAACTCAGATACGTGAAGCAATACTTCATTTCCTGGCGCAGCTTGGTATTCAACCACCGCTCCAAAATCAAGCATTTTGATTACTTTCACTTCATAAGCATCACCAACAACTGGTTTGAATGTCAATGAGTCAATTTTACGTAAAACTGCTTCAATTCCGTCTGGATCAGTTCCAAGAATTTCAACTTCACCTTGTTCGTTCACTTCGTTGATAACGATAGTTGTGCCTGTAGATTTTTGTAATTCTTGAATTACTTTTCCACCAGGTCCAATTAACGCGCCAATAAAGTTACCAGGAATAGTTACTTTGATAATTTTCGGAGCATATTTCTTAACAGTTGGTCTTGGCGTAGCTAAAGTTTCTGTTATTTTTCCAAGGATATGCAAACGACCATCACGAGCTTGAGCTAATGCTTCTTCCATGATGTTATAAGCCAATCCTTCAATTTTGATGTCCATTTGACAAGCAGTAATTCCATCAGCAGTTCCGGTTACTTTAAAGTCCATGTCCCCTAAATGATCTTCATCACCTAAAATATCAGACAATACAGCAAAACGACCTGTTTTTTCATCAGAAATTAATCCCATTGCAATACCAGAAACTGGTTTGATCATTTGAATACCAGCATCCATTAATGATAATGTTCCAGCACAAACTGTTGCCATAGAAGAAGAACCGTTAGATTCTAATACTTCAGAAACGATACGAATTGTGTAAGGACAATCTGCAGGAATCATGTTTTTCAAAGCACGTTGTGCTAAGTTTCCGTGACCTACTTCTCTTCTTGAAGTTCCTCTTAAAGGTTTTGCTTCTCCTGTAGAGAAAGGAGGGAAGTTATAATGCAAGTAGAATTTCTCTTCACCTTGTTGTGATGGAGAGTCAATTTGGTTCGCTTCTCTGGAAGTTCCTAAAGTAGTTGTTGCCAATGCTTGAGTTTCTCCTCTTGTGAAAATTGCAGAACCGTGAACTGATGGTAAATAATCTACTTCAGCCCAGATAGGTCTGATTTCAGTAGTTTTTCTTCCGTCAAGACGTAAGCCTAAATCAAGGATTACATTACGAACTGCTTCTTTGCTTGATTTTGAAAAGTATTTAGAAACTAAATCTCCGTTTTCAGCTAATTCTTCTTCAGTAAATAAAGATTTTACAATCTCTTTTACTTCAGCAAATTGGGCTGTTCTTTCGTGTTTCGCTGTTCCTTCTTTTGCAATAGCGTAACATAAATCGTAAGATGCCGTTTTTACTTTGTCGTAAATTGCAGTATCTTCTTTTTCTTGCTCGTATGTTCTTACTTCTTTCTTACCAAAAGCAGCAACTAATCTTTCTTGTGCAGCAATTTGTAATTTGATCGCTTCGTGAGCAAATTTAATTGCTTCAACCATTTCGTGCTCTGAAATTTCTTTCATCTCACCTTCTACCATTGCGATAGAATCTTTTGAAGCACCAATCATCATGTCAATATCTGACAATTCTAATTGAGTACGACTTGGATTGATGATAAATTTACCGTCAACTCTAGCCACACGAACTTCAGAAATCAATGTTGAAAAAGGAATGTCAGATAAAGATAAAGCTGCCGAAGCGGCTAAACCTGCTAATGCATCCGGCATAACATTTTCGTCATGAGACATTAACTGAATCATCACTTGCGTTTCAGCGTGATAATCATTTGGGAAAAGTGGACGCAATACACGGTCAACTAATCTCATCGTTAATATTTCATTATCACTTGGTCTTGCTTCTCTTTTGAAGAAACCACCTGGAAAACGTCCAGCGGCAGCAAATTTTTCGCGATAATCTAATGTTAAAGGCAAGAAATCAATTCCTGGACTTGCTTTTCTGGCAGATACAACCGTTGCAAGCAACATGGCATCTCCCATTTGTACTACTACAGAACCATCGGCTTGTTTGGCCAATTTTCCTGTCTCGATTGAGATGCTTCTGCCATCTCCTAAATCGATAATTTCTCTTGAAACTTTTGGAATCATAATTTTAATTCTCTTTAGATTAAACAATGGGTTCTAGTTGTGTTGTAGTTGTTGTTGTGCGTAGTTAATGCCTAAAACCCAATGAAAAACCAAACTTTTTTATTGTTGTATGTAAAAACAAAAAGAGGCACTTTCGCACCTCTTTCATATTGATTATTTTCTGATATTCAATACTTTGATAATCTCACGATATCTGTTGATTTCTGTTTTCTTTAAGTAATCCAACAAAGATCTTCTTTTACCTACTAGCAATACTAATGAGCGCTCTGTGTTATAATCGTGACGATTTTTTTTCAAGTGCTCAGTTAAGTGGCTAATTCTGAAAGTAAACAAAGCAATTTGAGCTTCTGATTTTCCAGTGTTTGTTTTTTCTCCGTGTTTAGCGAAGATCTCTTCTTTAATCTCTTTAGTTAAATACATTCCAATATTTGTTTAATGATTTTTATGTATGTCGTACATCCATTGTAAGACGGCTGCAAAAGTAAAGAATAATTATGAATTATGAATTATGAATTATGAATTATTTTTATCGAGCAGTTTGTATTGTAATTGGTAAAGTATATTTGGATTTTACTTTTATTCCTCTAATTTCTCCCGGATTCCAGTTGCCATAACTTTCTAATATTCTTAAAGCTTCAACATCTGCGTCAGAGCTAACACTTTTAATGATTTTTGGCTCAGTGATTTTGCCTTCTTTATCTACAATAAATGATATAAAAATTTTCCCTCCCGTACCTCGAGGTAACTTGTTAGTGTTGAATTTTTGGCCTACATGTTTATAGAAATCATTGTATCCCTTTTTTGGTATGGGTTTCAACTCTGCAATTGTGTAATTATGAACCACTTTATTTGAATCGATACTTACACCTGAAATTAACTTTGAATTGTTATATGTCTCTGTAAAAGTATAGTTCATTTTTTTGTCATAACCTTCCCAAGTGCCATCTTTCAAACCGTTTTTAATATTTCCTTTTGCATAGAAATATTTAAAAATTTCTTCATAATAACCTGATCCATCAATAACTTTTTGAATGTTTTTGGTATCCCAAAATTGATTGATTTTTAATTCAGTAGAATATGTTTTGTCATCTGCTATATATTCTCCTTCCAATCTTTTATCCCCATTTTCATACCATTCTAATTGTTTACCATTTAATCTTGATTTTTTATAATTGGAGATTTGTTTTTTATTACCATTCTCATAATAATAAATGAATTCGCCTTCTCTTGTTAAATCATTTTTTGTCTTTGAAGAGCCTTCCATTTGCAGCAATCCATTTTTATGGTAATCGTAGATTTTATAATTGTCTTTTTCAGAATAATAATCTTTGATAATTCTGTAATATTTATGATTTCCTTCAACAGTTTCTTTCCAGATGGAATCTAAATAAATAGTTTTGTCATTTGAGTTTTGTGAAAAGAAAATAGTTGGTGTTAAAATTAATAGGAGAATAAGTAAATTGGATTTCATAAAATGAGGTTGGTTAGAAATCAAATGTAATAATTCTAATATAACTTCGCAATTTCCTTATTTACAAACTCTAGGAATTGTTCGTCATCTTTAGTAAATGGATCGATAATATGGCTGTCAATATCAATTTGCCCTATATTTTCTCCGTTTACGAAAAGCGGAACCACAATTTCTGATTTTACTGTAAAACTACAGGCAATGTAATTGTCTTGTGCTGCAACATCAGGAACCACAAAATTTTCATTAGAAACCGCCACTTGTCCACAAATGCCTTTTCCAAAAGGAATCACCGTATGATCTGTTGCTGCTCCTACATAGGGACCTAAGTGCAAAGTTTTAGTTTCTTTATTTGCAAAATAAAACCCTACCCAATTGTAATAGTCAATGGAGTTACTTAGAAGCTGACAAATAGACAAAAGTTTTTCGTCTCTTGAAAGCGTTGTGTTTAGTGTGATTTCGGTTACTTTTGGTTGTAATTCTTGAAATGTCATGGTTTTTATTTATATTTATACAAAAGTATTTAAAGCAGGTTTCAAAAATTATATAAATTTGTTAAAAAATAGATTTTGAAAAAATATTTTATTCTCTACAAACCTTTTTTGTTTTTTCTGGCTACCTTTTTTTTGACCTATATCGTTCTTACGTTTTTGTACCAAGAATATCTTAATAGTTTTGGAGAAAATAAATTGGACGCAATTACAAGATTGGTAGGTAGAAATACAAAGCAAGTATTGCAATTGTTTGATCATAGTGCGACTGTTGAAGATAATAAATTTGAACCTTACATTAAGTTATTTTATAACCAAAAATATATGGCTCGAATTATTGAAGGCTGTAATGCTATTAGTGTTATTATTTTGTTTGTGTCCTTTGTGGTAGCTTTCTCAGGAAAATTAAAACCAACACTACTTTTTATTTTTGGCGGAAGCCTATTTATCTATGTACTGAATGTATTAAGAATAGGTTTTTTATGTGTATTGATGTTTAATTTTCCAAATCAAAAGCAATTTTTACACGGAGTGCTTTTTCCTTTATTTATTTACGGAGTCGTTTTTATTTTGTGGTTAATTTGGGTTAATAAATTTTCAAAATATGCTTCAAAAACTATTAAAAAATAAAATTAGATTGGTGCAATTTATTTTTTTAGTTGCATTATTAGTGCTTATTCGTGCCTATGAAGATCAATTGTTTTATGATCCCTTTTTAGATTACTTCAAAGGTGATTTTACTAATTTGCCATTGCCAAATTTCAATTCATTCCAATTGTTTTTAGGACTACTTCTCCGTTATACATTGAATACCGTTATATCATTAGGCATAATCTATGTCCTTTTCGAAGAAATACAGATGGTGAAATTTGCCTTAGTTTTATATTATTTTTTCTTTATGATTTTAATTAGTGCTTTTTTCTTTATAATTTTCTACTGCAGAGAACATAGTAATTTAGTTCTTTTTTATGTTCGACGGTTTTTAATCCAACCCATTTTTGTTATGTTATTTGTTCCGGGATTTTATTTTCAAATGCAAAATAAGTAATCTTTTTTATTTATCTTTAATGTTGAATTAATTTGTTAATTATCAACACGGTATGGGTATGAAGATAGTAAAACATTCCGGGGATATTGTTGAATTTAATGCTGAAAAATTAAAAAAATCCTTATTAAAATCAGGAGCCAATAACGATGTGGTTGAAAGAATTTTACAGTCAATTCAAAGCGAAATCTACGAAGGAATTGCTACGAAGCAAATTTACAAAATGGCTTTTGCAATGTTAAAAAAAATAGCGAATTCGCATGCAGCACGCTATAATTTAAGAGAGGCAATACGATTATTAGGGCCTGCAGGGTTTTTCTTTGAAAAATATATAGCCCGACTTTTTTTTGCTGAACAATATGAAACCGCAACCAACTTGACTTTGCAAGGGAAATGTGTTTCGCATGAAATTGATGTTGTAGTCAAGAAAAATGGCACTATTGCGATGGTTGAATGTAAATATCATGCCGGTAGAGATGCTGCTTCTGATGTGAAGGTTCCTATGTATATATTGTCCCGGTTTAATGATTTAAAAGGAAATCAGCATGCTATTTTTGGCAAGGAAGAAATTATTTCAAAATGTTGGATTGTCACCAATAACAGGTTTACAACAGATGCTGTCGATTTTGCTAACTGTTCAGGATTGAATTTATTAAGTTGGAATTATCCCGAGGACAATAATTTAAAAACAAAAAATGACAACAGTAATCTCTATCCTGTAACTTGTTTAACTACATTGTCACTCGCCGAAAAGGATAAATTGTTAATCTTGAATGTGATTTTGGTGAAAGAGATTATAAATAATTCAGATTGTTTGGAAAAAATTGAATTGAGCAATAGCCGAATTAAAAATGTATTAAAAGAAGCTTCGGATTTGTGTAGGTATATTTAAAAATGATGGGTTTTGGATTGTTTAATTTTAAATTCAAATTAAATGAAAATTAAATTTATTGGAGGAGCAGGAACTATAACCGGTTCTAAAACATTAATCGAAAGCAATGGAGTTCGAATTTTGATAGATTGTGGCCAATTTCAAGGGATTAAACCGCTGCGTGAACTCAATTGGGAATCATTGCCTATTTTACCTTCAACAATAGATTTTGTTTTGTTAACCCATGGACATTTAGATCATTGTGGCTGGTTGCCAAGATTAGTTAATCAAGGTTTTAAAGGGAAAATTTATTGTACAAGCCCTACTATGGCTGTTGCTAAGTTGATTCTTCTGGATAGTGCTAAAATTCAGGAAGAAGAGGCAAGAATAGCTAATGAAGGGAAATTTTCTAAACATGAAGTTGCTGAACCGCTTTATACAGTAGAGCAAGCACAAAAAGTTTTTCCACATTTTAGAGTCATTAAAATCAATGAATCCATTGCCTTAGATGCAGAAATTTCGGCTGTTTTTTTTAATGCAGGACATATTATTGGCGCCTGTAGCATTGAAGTAACGCTTGAAAATAAGACGTTAGTTTTTTCAGGAGATATTGGGCGCGATAATGATGTGTTAATGCATCCGCCAACCAAGCCCAAAAAAGGTGATTATATATTTCTAGAAAGTACCTATGGAGACCGACTTCATCCTAATACGGATGCTGAACTAGAACTTGAAATGTACATCAATAATACATTTGAAAAGGGAGGTACAGTCATTATTCCCAGTTTTGCCGTTGAACGTGCCCAAATGATTATGTACTTGCTATGGCGACTTAAAGAAGAAGGTAGAATTCCCAATATTCCCTACATTATTGATACACCAATGGGAATTAATGCGTTGGAAATTTTTATCAATAATAAAAATTGGCATAAATTATCGGTGCATGATTGTACCGAAATGAGTAAAATGTTCACACTGGTTTCTGATTATCAGGAAACTATTGAAACTATTTTTGATGAACAGCCTAAAGTAGTGATTGCGGCAAGCGGAATGGTTACTGGTGGCAGGGTTTTGACTTATCTGGAGCATTATATAGGTTTGCCTGAAACGACGGTAATCATTGTTGGTTATCAGGCTGAAGGAACACGCGGAAGAAAATTATTGGAAGGAGCAAAAGAAATTAAAATTCATGGTAAATATTATCAAGTTCTTGCAAAATTTCTTGAAATAGAAGGATTGTCAGCGCATGGCGATCAAAAAGATTTGCTGAATTGGCTTTCTGCATTGGAAAATAAACCTAAAAAAGTATTTTTAGTCCATGGTGAAAATGCGCCTGCTGATGAACTTCGAATAAAAATTCAGGAGAAATATGGTTTTGATTGTAAAGTTCCTTTGATGGGACAAGAGTTTGAGCTTTAATTTTTTAACAGAACTTTGATTTTATAGATTGATTAAATCAGTATTTTTGCAAAATGAAATTCAAAAAGCACATCAGTATTCTTCTTGCTTTTTTCCTGTTGGTTTCCAATGTGGGATTGGCTTTTGATGTGCATTATTGTGGAGAAAAGGTAGCCTCAATCCAGCCGTTTTACTTGAAATCTAGTGGAACTTCAAATTCAGTTGAAAAAGGATGTTGCGAAAAAAAAGTTTCAAAAAAAGACAGCTGTTGCAAGAATAAAGTAGTTCATTTTCAAAAAAAATCAGATAATGTGCTTATAAAAGCATTTTCTTTAAATGCTGCTGATACCCCATTTTTAATAAAGGAATGGAATCCGATTATTTCTTCTGAAATTATTGTTTTTAAAAGCTTCGAGAATAACGCTTATTACTGCGAGGCTCATTCGCCGCCACTTTTTAAGCTTTACAGCCAATATATTTTCTACGCCTGATTTTAATGTTTTTTAAAAGCCAAATCATTTTGTATGATTTGAAATTACTTCTTATAAACATTAAAATATTTTGCCATGCAAAAATCAATAACGCTATTTGTTATTATTTTGTTTTCAATTCCGCTCTTTTCTCAAGAAAAACTGGATGAAGTCAAAGTGATAAAAAAGCAAAAAGGGATTCAGAAATCATTTACGGTAACGGGTAATACCACGCTAATTACAAGCAAAGAATTGCTTAAAGCAGCCTGTTGTAATCTAGCCGAAAGTTTTGAAACGAATCCATCGATTGATGTTAGTTTTTCAGATGCTTTGACAGGCACAAAACAAATAAAAATGCTGGGATTGACCAGTCCCTATTTGATGATTACCGAAGAAAATATCCCATCAGTTCGTGGCGCTTCTCAAGCATATGGGTTGTCATTTACGCCGGGAACTTGGGTGGAAAGCATCCAAATTACAAAAGGAGCAGGAAGCGTAGTCAATGGATATGAAAGTATTTCTGGACAAATTAATACCGAATTAATTAAACCGATAAATGATATTCCATTTTTTTTGAATGCTTATGGTTCGTCAGATTCTCGCTTTGAATTAAACACCCATTTCAATAGAAAAATATCAGAGAAATGGAGTAGCAGTCTGTTTCTTCACGGAAATACAAGAATTGCAAAAACGGATATGAATAATGATGGTTTTTTGGATAATCCGTTAGCCAAACAAATCAATATTCTTAATAGATATCAATATTACAATCCTGAAAAAGGTTGGGTGAGTTTTATTAATTTCAGGTATATGAATGATGAAAAACAAACTGGAGAATTAGACTTTGATTCAGACAAAGACAAGGGAACTACAAATTATTGGGGTTCTGAAATCAACACGGAGCGATTGGATGTTGCCACAAAAATAGGGTATGTTTTTAAAGACTTGCCTTATCAGAGTATTGGTTTTCAGAATGCTTTTAACAGCCATAATCAACAGTCTTATTTTGGTTTGAACCAATACAATATTAAACAAAGCAATTATTATTCGAACTTGATTTTCAATTCGATTATCAGTAACATAATGAATAAGTTTGCTGCGGGTTTGAATTTTACATATGATAAATACCAAGAATTTGTCAATGTAAATGACTTTTCTAGAATTGATAATTCAGTGGGCGCTTTTTTCGAATATACCTATGATAATGCAGATAATTTTAGTGTCATTTTGGGAGGAAGAATTGATAATCACAACCGTTTGGGGGTATTTTTAACCCCACGATTGCATGTGCGATACAATCCTTGGGAAAAAGGAGTTTTGCGATTCTCAGCCGGTAGAGGAAAACGCAGT
This sequence comes from Flavobacterium galactosi, assembly GCF_048158585.1. NCBI lineage: Bacteria > Pseudomonadati > Bacteroidota > Flavobacteriia > Flavobacteriales > Flavobacteriaceae > Flavobacterium > Flavobacterium galactosi. Next base: position 275,957 of record NZ_JBLNKV010000003.1, on the reverse strand, counting down.
GCTAATATTTTTGCCGAAAATCAACAGCTTTTTGCGAGTTCAAGAACATTTGATGTTTTAGACTCAAACGGTAAAATATATGGATTGAATCCAGAAATCGCTTGGAACTATGGTGTGAGTTTTGTTCAAAAATTTGTACTCTTCGGCAAAAGTGCAGATGTTGGGTTTGATTTTTACAGAACGGATTTTCAGAATCAGGTAATTGTTGATGTTTTACAAAGCCCACAACAAGTTTTGTTTTATAATTTGAATGGGAAGTCGGTTGCCAATAGTTTACAAGTGGAATTCAATTATGAAATTTTGGATCATTTCAATTTCCGCTCAGCCTATAAATTTTATGATGTAAGGACGGATTATATTTCTGGAAATTATCAAAAGCCGTTGCAAGCGAAACACCGATTTTTTGGAAATTTGGAATATGAAACCCACATTGGAGAGAAAGGGAAACAATGGAAATTTGATTATACTTTCAATTGGATTGGAAAACAGCAATTGCCCAATACAACAAGCAATCCAATGAATGATAGATTACCGGAATTTTCGCCTTCTTATTCGTTGATGAATGCTCAAATTACAAGAACTTTTTCTTCCACATTTGAAATGTATGTAGGTGGGGAGAATATTGGGAATTATACACAGGAAAAAGTGATACTTGGCAGTGAAAATCCTTTTGGACCAAATTTTGATACTTCAATTGTATACGCACCTGTTTTTGGACAAATGTATTATGCGGGATTGCGATTTAAAATAAAATAAGCACAGCGTAAAATTATTAACCACAATAAAAAAAAGTAAAAATGAAAAATATTATTTTAATACTAATGGTAAGTTTTCTTGGATTTGCTGTTCAGGCTCAAGAAAAGAAGAATAAAAATGCTAAATATGTAACTGAAGTAAACGGGAATTGTGAACAATGTCAGAAACGAATTCAAAAAGCGGCTTATTCAGTGGCTGGAGTGAAATCAGTAATTTGGAGCATAGAAACCCATCAGTTGAGTTTGATACTGAATGAAGAAAAGACGTCTCCATTAGATGTGAAAAAAGCGATTGCTAAAGTAGGTCATGATACGGATGAAGTGAAAGCGACAAGCGAAGATTATCAAAGTCTTCATACCTGTTGCTTGTATGAACGAGAATAATTTTAAACCCAAAGTGAAAGTTTTGGGTTTTTTAATTTTGTTTAAATGATACGATTTAAAATGGGTTTGTAATTAAGTTTATCGCGCTTGCTTAATGCTTTTATGCGTTAATTAAACTTTAAAGTATGGCAATAAATTGTGGTTGAGCTAAATTATTCTTACTTTCACGACCAATAAATTTAATTACAAATCGTTTTATGAATAATTTTGATTGGACACAATTACTTAATCCGGAATTTTATATTAACCTTCAAATAGGAGAAGTTCAAATAGGTTTGTATATCGTTTTATTTATAATTTTTGCCGAAACTGGTCTTTTTGCCGGTTTTTTTCTTCCTGGAGATAGTTTGCTTTTTCTTGCGGGAATTTACAGTAAAGATTTGGTCCAAAATATGGTTACTATAGAAAGTGATTTTATTAATGTAACTTTATTGTCGCTATTGGTTGCTGCCGCAGGAATTGTGGGAAATATGGTTGGCTATTGGTTTGGAGCAAAAAGCGGGTATTATTTATTTAAAAAAGAAGATACTTTTTGGTTTAAGAAAAAATATCTTTTGCAATCAAAAGATTTTTTTGAAAAATATGGTGGGAAAGCCATAATATTTGCTCGTTTTTTACCAATTTTCAGGACTTTTGCGCCAATTGTAGCTGGTATTGTATCTATGGATAAAAGTAAATTTATGTTCTTCAATATTTTAAGTTCTTTTTTATGGTCCTTTATTTTGATTTTCTCCGGACATTATTTGTACGGTATTTTTTTAGAGAAATTTGGAATTGATTTGAAAGAACATATCGAATATATTATAATCATCATTGTTCTTATTACTACGGTTCCAGTTTTATTCAAGCTTTTGAAAAAAAGGGTTCATATAAAATAATGATTAACAAGCATAAATAAAAAACTCCGTTTCAATTAAGAAACGGAGTTTTTTTATTTAAAAATGAGAATGAATTACATCATTCCAGGCATACCACCACCCATTGGGTTTCCGCCACCATGATCTTCTTTAATATCAATCAAAGCACATTCGGTAGTCAAGATCATTCCTGCAACAGATGCTGCATTTTCTAATGCCACACGCGTTACTTTCTTAGGATCGATAATACCAGCTTTAAGCATATCTACATATTCGTCAGTTTTTGCATTGTAACCAAAATCACCTGAACCTTCGGCAACTTTTGCAACAACAACTGAACCTTCAAGTCCTGCGTTTTCAACAATAGTTCTTAATGGAGACTCTACAGCACGAGATACAATTTGAATTCCTGTTGCTTCATCAGCATTGTCCGCTTTGATAGTGCTTAAAACATTTTTAGCTCTTAATAAAGCAACACCACCACCAGCAACAATTCCTTCTTCAACAGCAGCACGCGTTGCGTGAAGTGCATCATCAACTCTGTCTTTTTTCTCTTTCATTTCTACTTCAGAAGCAGCGCCAACATAAAGAACAGCAACTCCACCAGCTAATTTAGCCAAACGTTCTTGTAACTTTTCTTTGTCATAATCAGAAGTTGTAGCTTCCATTTGACCTTTGATTTGGTTTACGCGGTTTTTGATCATATCAGCTTCGCCAGCACCACTAACAATTGTTGTGTTGTCTTTATCGATAGTAACTTTTTTGGCAGTTCCTAACATTTCGATAGTTGTGTTTTCCAAAGTGTATCCTCTTTCTTCTGAAATTACGGTACCTCCAGTTAAGATGGCAATATCTTCAAGCATTGCTTTTCTTCTGTCCCCAAAACCAGGAGCTTTTACTGCAGCGATTTTCAAGGCTCCACGTAATTTATTTACCACCAATGTAGATAATGCTTCTCCATCAACATCTTCAGCAATAATCAATAATGGTTTTCCAGATTGAGCAACTGGTTCCAAAACTGGTAACAATTCTTTTAATGACGAAACTTTTTTGTCGTATAAAAGGATGTAAGGATTTTCCAATTCTACTTCCATTTTTTCTGAATTGGTCACAAAATAAGGAGAAAGATATCCTCTGTCAAATTGCATACCTTCTACAACGTCAACGTACGTATCTGTTCCTTTAGCCTCTTCAACAGTGATAACTCCTTCTTTTCCAACTTTTGCAAAAGCGGCAGCGATTAACTCACCAATTACTTCATCATTATTAGCAGATATTGAAGCAATTTGTTTGATTTTTTCAGAATCACTTCCTACCACTTTGGCTTGTTTTGCTAGGTCAGCGACAATAGCTTCAACAGCTTTGTCGATACCACGTTTCAAATCCATAGGATTCGCTCCTGCAGCAACGTTTTTCAAACCTTCTTTTACAATAGCTTGTGCCAAAACAGTTGCAGTTGTAGTTCCATCTCCAGCTAAATCATTAGTTTTAGATGCAACTTCTTTAACCATCTGAGCCCCCATATTTTCCAATGGATCTTTCAATTCAATCTCTTTTGCAACGGTAACACCATCTTTAGTAACAGTTGGCCCACCAAAAGCTTTTCCAATAATTACATTACGACCTTTTGGTCCTAAAGTTACTTTTACTGCATTTGCCAATGCATCAACACCACGTTTTAATCCGTCACGTGCTTCAATATCAAATTTTATGTCTTTTGCCATTTCTTTTTTGTTTTCCTCACCCCGGCCCTCTCCAAAGGAGAGGGAGCCAAGATGAAATATTATTAAATATTTTATTTGTTTATTTCGTCTCCTCCCCTTCGGGGAGGTTGGGAGGGGATTTTAGATAATTGCTAAAATATCGTCTTCACGCATTATCAAATAATCTTTTCCTTCTAGTTTCAATTCAGTTCCAGCATATTTTCCGTAAAGAACAGAATCACCAATTTTTACAGTCATTGTGTGGTCTTTTGTTCCGTTTCCAACAGCAACTACAGTTCCTTTTTGTGGTTTTTCTTTAGCTGTATCTGGAATAAAAATCCCTGACGCAGTTTTAGTTTCAGCTGCTACTGGTTCGATAAGAACTCTGTCTGAAAGTGGTTTAATGTTTAAAGCCATGATTTTATATTTTTTTTATTATTTTTATGATTGCATTTAAGATTTCAGAAATTGTGCCATCCTATTATAACTGACATATTTTCTTATAAAAAATGCCAGCTTTGACAGGCTGGCATTTAGAATAAAAGGTGTTGTTTTATTTTGCTGGATTTGTTTCAGCAGGTGTGTTTTGAACTGGAGATGCTGGAGCAGCAGTTGCCGGTGCAGCAGTTCCTGTTTGTTCAATAATTTTAGAATCATTATCACTTAATGCTCCTGTAAAGCTTAAACTTGAAAGTAATATAAGTGCAATTAAAATAGTAGCAAGTGTCCAAGTGCTTTTGTCTAAAAAATCTGTTGTTTTTTGTACACCACCTAACATTTGAGAACCACCTATAGTAGAAGATAATCCACCACCTTTAGGGTTTTGAACCATTATTACTACGATTAATAGGAAACAAACTATTGTTATTAAAACTAAAAAAATTGAAAATGTGCTCATTGTTTAATTATTGTTTTGTTGTAAAATCTTAATATCCGCTATGCGGTCTGCAAAGAAACTACTTTTTTCTGGATATTTCAAAATTAATATTTCATAAGCTTGAATCGCTTTTTGATATTTTTTTTGTTCCAAATAAACTCGTGCTAAAGTCTCGGTCATCAGATAGGAATTGTCATCTTTATTAAGGTCAAAAGTAACTGTTGACGGAACACCATGTTTTACAGGCGAAATCTTTGGGCTGGTTTCTATAAATTTATCAATTAACGCTGCTTTTTTCTTTTTGTCTTCATCTTCAATTGGCGGAGTTTTAGAAATATTCACACTTTCAGTTTCTCTAAGAATAGGCTGTGTTCGGGATAATTGAAGCCATTCTTGGAAAGAATGTTGTTCGCTTATGGAAAAATCCAAAGGAGTTCCAATGGCTAATTTTTCTTCTGTGGTTTTCGAATTTTCATTAGATTCTAACGGTAAAGCTTCCTTTATAGAAGTAAGAATCGATTGTTCCAGCGTATTTATCTTGTGCTCCAGTTTTTCTTTATGAATAATTATCTCACTATCAACTACTGTAATGTCAAGAAGCGCTACTATTTTTTTATCGTATAAATCTTTTTGAATCGCAGTAAAAGTATCCGAAGTAATAAAGTCAAACAATACCGTTCTGTCAGTCGTATGTGCGGCAGTAACTTTCAATGCAAAATTATACTTAAAACTATTTTGGTTATAAAGACCTTTTAAACGTAAAGCTCTGGCGCTTTGAAAATATGGAAATTCATCCAATACATTTCCCAATGCTTCCGTTTGCTTTTCATTGATAGCATCTGGTCTGTTTATTAAATAAGTATAATCGGTTACGTTCATAAAGGTTATTCGTTTATTTGGCTATTCGTTTATTTGTTCTTCGATAACCGAATCAACAAATTACCGAATCAACACCTCATTTACCATTTAGCAAGAGAGTCATTAAAGATATCTTGGGTTATTCTTTCGAAGATTTCTTTCAATGCACTATTCAAAGTAGAACCTACAAGTTGTTGCTCAGCCGGATAATCATAATAAAACTCAAATGTTTTTTCAAAATCATCTGTCTCTTTATTTTTATTGGTAAAACGAACATTTACTCTTATTTTCAATCTGTTTTGAGAAGCTTGTTGATCGGCAGTTGCGGTCATAGGGCTTATTCTATAATCTACAATTTCCCCTTCGTAAGTCAAATCTGCACCGCTTTTTACTAAATTTAAGTTGGTTTGATTCTGAATAATGTCTTGTAATGCCAACGTAAAGGTTCTGTCAATACCAGGTTCAATTAATTCAGCATTATTTTGGAAAAAATTAACCTGAAATGTTTTTGCATCAATTTTCCCTGTCCCTGTAAAGTTGTAAACGGAGCAACTATTGAAAGTTACTGCGATTAACAAAATAAAAATATAGTGTATGTTTTTCATTATAAATTTTAAAAGTGCTTCGCCCGTTCGCTAATCATGGGCCAAAGATATTCATTTTCAATTTGATTTTTTACAAATCGAATTGTTTGATTTTTCGATATAAAGTTCTTTCGGAAATCCCTAATTCATCTGCGGCAGCTTTTCGTTTTCCTTTATTTTTTTCCAATGATTTTTTAATCATTTCAATTTCTTTCTGCTCTAATCTTAAGATTTCCTCTTCCTCTTCTATTGTTTCAGCAAACAGGTAGCTATCGTCATTCTCTTGATAACGTTCTTCTTTATTTGGAGTAGTAATCAAAGCGGTTCTTGGTTCTTCTTCAAAATCTATTTCGCTGTCATTTTCTTGAGAGCCATATATTTTTTTGATTAAATTTTGATTTGTTTCCTGCACTTTAGAACTTCCACTTTGCATCAGTTCCAAAGTAAGTTTTTTCAAGTCATGCAAATCACTTTTCATGTCAAAAAGTACTTTGTACAAAATTTCTCTTTCGGTATTGAAATCGCTGTCGCCTTTCTTGTCTTTAATTACTGACGGCAAGTTGGTACCTTCAACTGGTAAATAAGATTGTAAAGTTGCTGCCGAAATTTCACGGTTCGTTTCCAAAACCGAAATTTGTTCTGCCACGTTTCTCAACTGACGGATATTACCGCTCCAACGAAATTTTTGCAAAACAGCAACAGCACTTTCGTCTAATTTTAAAGGCGGCATCTTGTATTTATGTGCAAAGTCAGATGCAAATTTTCTAAATAGCAAGTGAATATCTTCTTTTCGTTCTCGCAACGGAGGTAAAGTAATATCTACGGTGCTCAAACGATAATACAAATCTTCACGAAATTTCCCTTTTTCGATAGCATTAAACAAATTAACATTGGTAGCAGCTACAATTCGCACATCAGTTTTTTGCACTTGTGAAGAACCTACTTTTATGAATTCGCCATTTTCCAAGACACGAAGCAACCGCACTTGAGTAGTCAAAGGCAATTCACCAACTTCATCAAGGAAGATAGTTCCGCCATCAGCCACTTCAAAATACCCTTCACGTGTGTTAGTTGCGCCAGTAAAAGCTCCTTTTTCATGTCCAAAAAGTTCACTGTCAATCGTTCCTTCAGGAATGGCTCCACAGTTTACAGCAATGTATTTTCCATGTTTTCTATGTGAAAGCGAATGAATGATTCTCGGGATATTCTCTTTTCCAACACCACTTTCACCAGCAACTAATACCGAAATATCAGTAGGAGCAACTTGAATGGCTTTTTCTATGGCACGATTGAGCTTTGGGTCATTCCCAATAATCTCAAATCGTTGTTTTATAGCTTGAACTGATTCCATATTTTTTTATTTTGCACGAATTTCGTAAATTATTAAAACTGATTTTTTTTGTTTAAATAATATATTCGATTCGTAGAATCTACTATTGTGGTTTTGTTAATGTGTCTTTCAAAGGGACTGTTTTTTCAACTTTATGTTTTGGAAAATAGGCTCTAATGATAAAGAATGTAATTCCAAATCCAATTATAAAAGTAACTAAACCAATCATTATATTTTTTCTTAACATTTTACTCTTTTAAAATTTTCTTTATGAATTTAAATTTCAGCTAATTTTTCTAATTCATTTCACTCAACCCAACTGCTTCTCCTTTCAAAGTTCCGCTGGTACAACTCAAAATTCTCACATTCACAAAATTCCCAATATTATAATTTTCTTTGGGGAAAACTACGGTGATGCTTTGTGAATTCCTTCCTGAAAACTCTTCAGTCGATTTTTTGGAAACTTTCTCTACCAAAACTTCTACGGTTTGACCAATGAATTCTTCACTGCGCAACCAGGCATGTTTTTGTTGTAAATCGACAATTTCCTGCAATCTTCTTGCTTTTGTTTCGTCGGTTACATCATCTTCCATTTTTCTTCCTGCTAAAGTTCCCGGACGTTCGGAATACGAATACATATAACCAAAATTATACTTCACATATTCCATTAAGCTCATTGTATCTTGATGATCTTCCTCGGTTTCTGTCGGGAAACCAGCAATCATATCTTGCGAAATGGAGCCATTGGGAATAATAGTTCTGATTTTATCAATCAAAGTCATGTATTCTTCACGCGTGTGCAAGCGGTTCATTTCTTTTAGGATTCTATTGCTTCCGGACTGGACAGGCAAGTGAATGTGCTTACATATATTAGGATGTTTTGCAATCACATGTAAAATACTTTCGTGCATGTCCTGTGGATTTGATGTCGAAAATCGAATACGCATTTTAGGAAAACCAACCGCTACCATTTCTAGTAATTGATCGAAATCTACAGCTGTTGCTTTTTGCATTTCGGTGGCATTTTCGAAATCTTTCTTCAATCCGCCGCCGTACCATAAATAACTATCCACATTTTGACCCAAAAGTGTAATTTCTTTAAAGCCTTTGTCCCACAAATCCTGAATTTCTTTGATGATACTTTGCGGTTCACGGCTGCGTTCTCGTCCTCGGGTGAAAGGCACCACGCAAAACGTACACATATTATCGCAACCGCGGGTAATAGAAACCAAAGCCGTAATTCCGTTGCTCATCAATCGCACAGGCGAAATATCTCCATAAGTTTCATCCTTCGATAAAATCACGTTAATCGCATCGCGTCCTTCTTCCACTTCTTGCAAAAGGTTCGGTAAATCTTTATACGCATCAGGACCCACAACTAGGTCTACAATTTTTTCTTCTTCCAGAAATTGACTTTTCAAGCGTTCCGCCATACAGCCTAAAACGCCCACTTTCATCTTTGGATTAATGCGTTTTACCGCATTGTATTTTTCTAGACGTTTGCGAATCGTCTGCTCCGCTTTGTCCCTAATAGAACAGGTATTAACCAAAACCAAATCGGCTTCCTCCAGCACTTGAGTGGTATTATATCCGTTTCCAGATAAAATAGAAGCTACGATTTCACTATCCGAAAAATTCATCGCACAGCCATAACTTTCTATAAATAATTTTTTGGTATTCTCGGGTTTATGTTCTAGAACTAGACTTTCGCCTTGTTTACTTTCTTCAATAATCTTTTCCATCCTATATTTTCAAAGCACAAAGATAACGCAATTCAAATAAATATGACAAGATGTCAGCCGAAGAATTAACATTGTTTTAAGGCATTGTTTCCAAGGAGCTATCTCCCGCTTTTCGTTACAATCTTTTTATTAGCCGAAAAAGGCAAATAAAAAGGATTTTCACTGCAAATGAAATTCACTGAACTCGAACTAGAATAAATGTATTGTGAAGTAATCGGGGGTAAAAAACTTCTCTTTACTAAATCATTTCTTTATAAATCTTCGCCTAATAGTTTTAAAAATGAATTCAAAATCTCAATATTTAAAAAAAAAAGATACTTTTGTTCCAGAAAAATAGAGCAATGGCAAAGAATTTAGTTATAGTTGAGTCCCCTGCAAAGGCAAAAACAATCGAGAAATTTCTAGGAAGTGATTTTCAAGTAGAGTCCAGTTATGGGCATATTGCTGACTTACCTTCCAAAGAAATTGGTGTAGATGTAGAAAATGGTTTTAAACCCAAATATGAAGTTTCTGCCGATAAAAAAGCATTGGTAAGCAAATTAAAGACTTTAGCCAAAAATGCCGAAATGGTCTGGTTAGCAAGTGATGAGGATCGCGAGGGAGAAGCAATTTCTTGGCATTTAGCCGAAGAATTAAAATTAGACAAAAAGAAAACCAAGCGAATTGTTTTTCACGAAATCACTAAAACTGCGATTCTAAAAGCGATTGATAATCCACGAGAAATCGATTATAATTTAGTCAATGCACAACAAGCCCGTCGTGTTCTAGATAGATTGGTTGGGTATGAATTGTCGCCTGTACTTTGGAGAAAAATAAAAGGTGGACTTTCTGCCGGTCGTGTACAATCGGTTTCAGTTCGTTTAATTGTGGAACGTGAAAGAGAAATTCAGAATTTCAAAGCCGTTGCAACGTATTCCATTGTAGCAGAATTTACTAACGAAGCTGGAAAGTCATTCAAAGCCAAACTGCCTAAAAATTTCAATACTAAAAAAGAAGCCGAAGATTTTTTAAATAAAAATATTGGTTCTACCTATAAAGTTTCAGATTTAGAAACGAAGCCTACCAAAAAATCACCAACTGGTCCATTTACGACTTCAACTTTACAACAAGAAGCGGCTCGTAAACTGTATTTGCCTGTTGGAATTACGATGCAATTGGCACAACGTTTATACGAAGCTGGACTTATCACTTATATGAGAACGGATAGTGTGAACTTATCCAAAGATGCAATGGAAGCTGCTCAGGCAGAAATTATCAAATCTTATGGAAAAGAGTTTTCAAAGCCTCGAACTTTTGTCAATAAAAGCAAAGGTGCACAAGAAGCACACGAAGCAATTCGTCCTACGGATATGTCGCGTCACACGGTAGATATCGATAGAGATCAAGCGCGTTTGTATGATTTGATTTGGAAAAGAACATTGGCTTCGCAAATGAGTGACGCGCAATTAGAACGTACTAACGTCAAAATTGAGGCGAACAATCATGGCGATATTTTCACGGCATCCGGTGAAGTTTTACTTTTTGAAGGTTTCTTGAAAGTGTATTTGGAAGGTCATGATGACGATGAAGAGGAGCAGGAAGGCATGTTGCCTGCGATGAAAGTCAACGAAAAATTACAAAACAATTATGTTACAGCTACCGAAAGATATTCTCGTGCAGCTGCAAGATATACCGAAGCTTCTTTGGTAAAAAAATTAGAAGAATTAGGAATAGGCCGTCCTTCTACTTACGCACCAACAATTTCTACGATTATCAACAGAAATTATGTGGAGAAAGGAAATCTTGACGGTCAGGAGCGTAATTATACACAGCTGACTTTGCAATCAGGAAAAGTTGGTGAGAAATTGCTGAAAGAAAATACAGGTTCTGATAAAGGAAAATTAGTGCCTACAGATATCGGAACAATTGTTACGGATTTCTTGGTTAAGAATTTCGGAAACATTTTAGATTATAATTTCACTGCAAAAGTGGAACAGGATTTTGATGAAATTGCAGAAGGAAATATCGAGTGGACAAAAATGATGCAAGAGTTCTACGATAAATTTCACCCAACAGTGAAAGATGTTGAAGCCAATGCGGAAAGAGAAAGCGGCGAAAGAATTTTAGGAACAGATCCAAAAACGGGGAAACAGGTTTCGGTGCGTTTAGGGAAATTTGGTCCAATGGCTCAAATTGGAGCTGCAGATGATGAAGAGAAAAAGTTTGCCAGTTTAATGGCGGATCAAAATATTGGAAATATTACTTTAGAGGAAACTTTAAATTTATTTTTGTTACCAAAAAATCTTGGACAATATAAAGATGAGGAAGTTGAAGTGAGTAATGGTCGTTTTGGACCTTATATTCGCCACGGAGCAGCTTTTGTTTCTTTGCCGAAAGGCGAAAATCCCTTAGACGTAGATTTTGAAAGAGCGAAAGAATTAATTGACGAAAAAGCAATAGCTGATGCGCCAATTGCAGTTTATAAAGGCGAAGGTGTTCAAAAAGGCGTGGGTCGTTTTGGTCCTTTTGTCAAATGGAACGGTTTGTTTATAAATGTAAGTAAGAAATACAATTTTGATAATTTGTCACAATCAGACATTGAAGAATTGATTGAAGATAAATTACAAAAAAATATTGATAAGGTTTTACACAACTGGGAAGACGAAGGAATTTTGGTCGAAAAAGCCCGTTGGGGACGTTCGGTGATTACCAAAGGGAAAATCAAAATTGAATTGAGCAAAGATGTTGATGCCACAAAATTAACATTAGCAGAAGTTCAGGAAATGATTGCCAAGAAAACACCCGCTAAAAAAGTAGCTGCCAAAAAAGCTCCAGCAAAGAAAGCTGTTGCTAAGAAACCAGCAGCTAAAAAGAAATAATAATAATAAATTCCAGTTTCGTCCCCCTCTCTCCCGACACTTCGGGATGGAGGGGGTTGGGGAGAGGAAAAAAAGAAATAAAATGGAATTTGATTTTCTGAAACCCGTAGACGATGAAATCCTTAGTTATATAAACGGATTAACTTCTCAGCAATTGGGAAGTAAAATTGTATTGCATACAAAAGAACAGTTTCCGGATTTAAATAAGATTAAAATTGCTGTAATAGGCGTTTTAGAAAATCGAGGAGATAAAAAAGCTGTTTCGGATGTTGATTTAATACCACTTAGAAAAGAATTGTATGGATTGTTTCCAGGGAACTGGGATGCTTCAATTGCAGATTTAGGGGATATCCTTGCTGGAAATTCGGCTGCGGATACTTATTTTGCATTAAAAAAAGTAGTTGCAAGCCTAATCAAGAAAAAAATTACTCCTATAGTTATCGGAGGTTCTCAAGATTTGACATATGCACTTTACAGGGCTTATGATGATTTGGAACAAATGGTCAATTTAGTTTCCATTGATAATAAATTTGATTTTGGTAAGGATGAAGAAGAAGTTTCAGCCTCTTCTTATTTGACTAAAATAATTGTAGACGAACCTAATAATCTTTTTAACTATTGTAACATTGGGTATCAAACGTATTTTAATTCACAGGAAGAAATAGATTTGATAGAGAAATTATTTTTTGATGGCTATAGATTGGGTGAGATTTCTAATAATATTGCCCTTGCTGAACCAGTTTTTAGAGATGCTGATTTAGTGAGTATTGATTTGAATTCAATTAAATCATCTGATTCAGGGAATTTTATTTCGTTTGCGCCTAATGGATTTAATGGTAAAGAAATTTGTTCGTTGTCCAGATATGCAGGAATAAGTGATAAGGTATCTTCTTTTGGATTATTTAATCATAATAATTCGGTTCAGGAATCTGTCATTATTGCACAGATAATCTGGTATTTTATAGAAGGATTTCATTATCGTTCTAATGAATATCCTTTTGGAAGCAAGGAAAACTATTTGAAATATATCGTTCCATTGGAAGAAGAGGAGCTTGTTTTTTATAAAAGCGATAAAACGGACAGGTGGTGGATAGAAATACCATTTATTTCAAACGGTAATAATAAATTAAAAAGAAATACGTTATTACCATGTTCCTACGATGAGTATTTATTGGCATGTAATCAAGAATTACCTGAAAGATGGTGGAAAGCGCAAAGAAAAAACATTTTATAATTAATGTTTTTTGAAATTTATCTAAATACATAAAATCACCTTTAATGCTTAAGATAATTTTATACGTGTAATATTACAAAATTCACAAAAAAATCACTTTTAACGTATTGCATCGATTTTTTTTAGCACTTTATCGGTAAAATATTTTTTTTGTATTTTATTTAACTTTATTTTTGGCCTTGAATTAATTTAACAATGAAAAATATTGTTTTATTAATAAATAATAAATAGGTTTACGCAATTTTAAGACAAAGAATAGATAATCCAAACTTATATGAAGAATTTCATTGTATTTACGGCAATTTTGACACTGTTAATTGGCTGTGGTAAATCAAGCGACAAAGGAGAATTAGTTGGTATTAATGGAGGGAAATGGCATCCGGAAAAACCTTATGGAATGGCTTTAATTCCAGGTGGTGCTTTTATTATGGGTAAATCAGATGATGATTTAGCCGATGTTGAAGATGCGCCTACAAAAACAGTAACTGTTCGTTCTTTTTATATGGACGAAACTGAAATTACCAATAGTGAATACCGTCAATTTGTAGAATGGGTAAAAGATTCTACTATGAGGGTGCGATTGGCTATTCTTGCAGATGAAAGCGGGCAAAAAGCAGGTGATGGAAAAGGGAAAGGTAAAAATGCCGGAAGTATCGGTGATTTTGCTTTTAATGATTCTGATCCTGAAAAGATGACTGCATATGATAAATATATGTATGATAATTATTACAGTATAGGTACTGCTGATGATCCTTATGCGGGAAGAAAATTGAATAAAAAAGTGAAATTAATCAAAGATACTAAGTTATATCCTGATGAATATTATACTGAAGTGATGGATTCTATGTATTTGCCAATAGAAGCGTCCTATAATGGATTACGTACAATAGATGTAAATAAATTGAAATTCCGTTACTCATGGATGGATATTCAAGCTGCTGCCAAAGCTAAGGTAGGGAAAAGAAAAGATTTTATTAAAACGGAAGAAGTTAATGTATATCCTGACACCACTGTTTGGATTAAAGATTTTGCATATTCCTATAATGAGCCAATGCATAATGATTATTTTTGGCACAAAGCGTATGGAGATTATCCAGTTGTAGGTGTAAAATGGACTCAAGCAAAAGCTTTTTGTGCTTGGAGAACGTTGAATAAAAACACTTATATAAAGTCTAAAAAGAAAGGCCACGATTTGATAAATTCTTTTAGATTACCCACTGAAGCAGAATGGGAATATTCGGCTAGAGGAGGATTGCAGTCTGCAACATATCCTTGGGGTGGACCATATACTAAAAATGACAGAGGCTGTTTTCTTGCTAATTTTAAACCAAATAGGGGAGATTATGCAGCAGATGAAGCTTTGTATACTGTAGAGGCAAAATCGTATGAGCCAAATGGTTATAATTTGTATAACATGGCAGGAAACGTTTCGGAATGGACAGACTCTTCATATGATCCAAATGCATACGAATATGTGTCTTCTATGAACCCTAATGTTCTGGATGCTTCAAATAAACGCAAAGTAGTTCGTGGAGGTTCGTGGAAAGATGTTGCTTATTTCCTACAAGTAAGCACAAGGGATTTCGAATATGCGGATTCTGCAAGAAGTTTTATTGGTTTTAGAACCGTTCAGGATTACATGGGATTGCAAACTACCGGAAATAACAAAAGAGGTAAATAATAAATAACTATAAAAGAAACCAAATCTTTAAATAATTAACCCCAAAAAAAAATATTATGGCATTACTTAGCAAAAAAACAATGAATTTCGCATACGGAATGGGAGCGGCAGTTGTAATCATTGGAGCATTATTCAAAATTACTCACCTTGAATTCGGTTTTATAACTGGAAATTTAATGTTAACCATTGGACTTATTGTAGAAGCTGGAATTTTTGCACTTTCAGCATTTGAACCAGTTGATGATGATTTGGATTGGACGTTAGTATATCCTGAACTGGCAAATGGTAAAGCAACTGGCGTAAAAAAAGCAAAAATTGAAACTCCATCAGATGCTCAAGGATTGTTGTCTCAAAAGCTAGATGCAATGTTAAAAGATGCTAAAATTGACGGTGAATTAATGGCGAGTTTGGGGAGTAGCATTAAAAATTTCGAATCGGCTGCAAAAGGGCTTGCGCCAACTGTAGATTCTATTAATTCTACTAAGAAATATAGCGAAGAGCTGACTTTGGCTGCAGCCCAAATGGAATCTTTGAATAGTTTATACAAAATACAATTACAAAGCGCTTCAAGAAATGCACAAATAAATGAAGAAGTTGCTGAGAATAACTTAAAATTAAAAGACCAAATGCAGTCTTTGACATCTAATTTGTCATCACTTAACAATGTATACGGAGGAATGCTTTCTGCAATGCACAATAAAGGATAATTAGTTTCAAACTATATAAAAATAACAAACTAATTAGTAGAAAATATGGCAGGAGGAAAACTAACCCCTAGACAGAAGATGATAAACCTGATGTACTTGGTTTTTATCGCAATGTTAGCATTAAATATGTCCAAAGAAGTGTTGTCAGCTTTTGGAATTTTAAATAATAAAATAGTAGAGTCTAACTCTATAACTGACACTCGAAATCAATCTTCATTTGAACAATTAGCTCAAAAGGCGGTGGATCAGCCGGGGCAATTTGGAGATAAAAAAGCAAAAGTAGAAAAAATCAGAGCTTTGTCTAAAGATTTTACTGACTATTTAGAGAATATCAAAACTACTGTTACCAGCAAATTTGTAAGAGACGCAGAAGGGAATTTGCCATATGAGCAAATGGATAAAGGCGATTTGATTGACAGAAAGTTCTTTACAGGGGATAGAGTTTCTAAGGAAGGACAAGAGTTTTTAGATAAGATTAATAATTTCTCAACTCAAATCAAACAAATTGGCGGAAGCTCAATTGCTGATTCTGAAATGAAAAAAATTGAAGCCAGATTTGCCACTAAACCAGTTTATTCTGAAAAAGCAGGGGCGAAATTAGCTTGGATTGATTATAATTATAAAGGATATCCACTTATTGCTACAATTACAAAATTGTCTCAATTACAAGCTGATATTAAAACAACTGAAAGCGATGTAATGACTGGAATGTTCCAATCTGATTTAGTTGCTGCAGCCTCTCTTACCGCTTATCAACCGATAGTGGTTCTTGAGAAGTCAGTTTTCTTTCAAGGAGAAGCGGTTAAAGGAAAGATTATTCTCGGAAAATTCGACCCTTCATTAAAAGCTAAATCAGTAATTGTGAATGGTTCAAGTATTGCAGCACAAGCTGGTCAAGCTAATTTTTCTTTTGGAGCAGGTAGCATAGGGGAGCACCCAATTGGTGGTTCTTTCAATTTTGATGAAAATGGAAAAGTAGTTAGTTTACCTATTAAAGATAAATATGTAGTTGTAGCAAGACCAAAATCGGCTACAATTTCTGCCGATAAAATGAATGTTGTTTATAGAGGTGTCGTAAATCCTATGACAATCTCTTTTGCGGGTGTATCAGCTGATAAAGTTACGGCATCTGCTCCAGGATTGAGTTCTGCAGGTGGAGGAAAATACAATATGAGCCCAGGAGCAGGAACTGAAACTGTTATCAATGTGACTGGAACACTTCCTGACGGTTCTAAGGTTTCGGATAAAAAAACCTTCAGAATAAAAGGTATTCCTGGACCAACTGGAACTATTAGAGGAGAAATGGGTGTGGTAAAAGGACCTAAATCAAATTTACAGATTGCTACAATTGGAGCTAAATTAGTTGATTTTGATTTTGAAGTTGGTTTAAATGTAGTTGGCTTTAATTTGAAAGTAACTGGTCAGCCTACTGTTGTTGTTCAAGGGAATAAATTGAATGCACAATGTAATGCAGTTCTTTCTAAAGCGGTTAGGGGTGACCAAGTGACTATTTCTGAAATTAAAACAAAACTTGTAGGTGCGGGTAGTTATTTATTGCCAAGAACTGCTCCAGTAATTTTTGAAATACAATAATAAGTAGTTATACAAACCACTACTTCATTAACTTATAATGAAATCATGATGAATCTAAGAAATTTTTTAATAGCTATTATCTCCGCCACGTGGAGTTTTGCATCTGTAGCACAATCTAATTTGCTTAATGCTAAAACACCAGATCAGATAGGACTTAAAACTGCGGCACAGCTCATTTCTGATAATGACAAACCATTGGCTTATGGTTATGTGCATGACAGAGACGTTTTGATGGGTAAAACAACATGGGAAATAATCGATTTAAGCGAAAAGATTAATTTTTCTTTGTATTTTCCTATTGATACTGCTAATATCGGTTCTGATAGAAGGTCTTTATATGATGTTTTGACAAAGGCAATGAGAAATGGTAAAATAACAGAAGTGTATACTGACAGTTATTTTAATACCAAAAAATCTATGAAAGATATTCAAGGTTCATTGACCCGTATTGACACAACTGACGCAGGAAGAGAGCAAATAAATGCAGGAGCTCAGATATCTCCTGAGTATATTTTAAAATCAGATCTTACAGCACAAGATGTTACCCAATATAAAATTAAGGGATACTGGTATTTTGACAAACGTCAAAGTGAATTGAAGTATCGTTTACTTGGAATTTGCCCTGTTACACCAGATGTGTTTACAATGAACACTGATGAAAAAGATTACATTGAGCTATTTTGGATATTTTTCCCTGCTGCAAGAGACGTATTACATGAAGCAAAAGCTTTCAATGATAAAAATTCTGCTATGCCCGTTTCTTTTGATCAAATTCTTAATTCAAGGAAATTTAACAGTGTCATTTACAAAGAAGAAAACGTTTATGGAGACAGATCAATTGCTGAGTATATGAAAGATAATGCCCAGAATCAATTGTTAGAATCAGAAAGAGTGAAAGAAAAAATTCGCAATTTTGAACAAGATATGTGGAATTATTAATTTCAATTTTACAAAATAAAGTGAAACTCTTACTGTAATGGTAAGAGTTTTTTTGTTTTAATGTGTTTACTTTGTATTTATTTTAAAAGTTTTATTTCAAATGATTGATTATTTAATAATAGGTTCTGGGTTAGCGGGTATTTCATTTGCAGAGATTGCGTTGCGTAATGAGAAAACTATTTTGGTGTTGGATAATAATTCCCAAAATTCATCTAAAATTGCCGGAGGTTTGTATAATCCGGTTATACTAAAACGCTTTAGTGAAGTATGGCAAGCCCAAGAGCAATTAATAATGATGAACGAGTTTTATACTTTTTTAGAAAAAAAACTAAAATGCAAAATAGATTTTAAAAGACCTATTCTAAGAAAATTTTTCTCTATCGAAGAACAGAATAATTGGTTTGCTGCGTCAGATAAAGTAGCATTGGCTCCTTTTTTATCCACACAATTAATTTCTAAAAAGTATTTAGGAATTGATTCGCCTTACGGGTACGGAAAAGTCTTGCAAACGGGCTATGTGGATACAGCCTTGTTATTAAATAAATACAGAGAATATCTGGAACAAAACAATCTCTTTAAAGAAGAATCGTTTGATTATGATGTTTTGCAAATAGAGACAGACGGTATTCGGTATAAGGAGATTCAGGCCAAACATATAATTTTTGCTGAAGGTTTTGGTATGCATTCAAATCCATATTTTAAACATTTGCCGCTCGACGGAACTAAAGGTGAGCTTTTTATTATAAAAGCACCTCAATTGGATTTAGATGTAATCGTAAATACCAGTGTCTTTATTTTGCCTTTAGGCGATGATCTATTCAAAGTAGGAGCTACTTATAATTGGAAAGATAAAACGGATTTGCCTACAGAAGAGGGAAAGATAGAATTAGAGGAAAGGATAAAAGAAATTATAACCTGTAATTTTGAAATTGTGGAGCATTTTGCTGGAGTTAGGCCAACTGTAAAAGACCGAAGACCATTAGTAGGCACACTTAAAAATTATGAATCAATACATATCCTGAATGGTTTGGGAACAAGAGGAGTTATGCTGGCACCCGCAATGGCCAAAGCATTATTTGACACTATAGAACATCAAATTCCTTTAAATAAGGAGATTGACATTAACCGATTTCTCCCTAAAGGGCAGCAATAATATTATTTTAGTTTTGTTTTTGGATCATATGAAACAAACATATTGATATATATGTTTCTTGAGAAACGCAAAACAAACGGGAAGGAGAGAATTAATGCCACACTTATTGAAATAAAGGCAACTTTCAGGCTGGAGCCAAAAATTATAAAAGAGATTATAAAAGCAGCGATTCCAATTGCAACATTCAATCCATAACTGACATACATTGCTCCGTAAAAAAAGGAAGGTTCGATCTGATATTTTAAACCACAATGGCTGCAATTTTCATGCATTTTTAAAATTTTAGTGAAATGCAGTGGGTTTTTATCCAAATACATACTCTCATTCTGACATTTAGGACAAGTTCCTGTTAAAATGCTATATAATTTGGATCCTTTTTTTAACATTTGCAAAAAATTTAATTTTTCCTTTTTTAGTCCCGACAATTCGGGATACAAATTTACAAATTCAAAAAGGAATAAAATAACAATACATGCTTAATATACACAATTTATCCGTTTCGTTTGGTGGTACTTATTTATTTGAAGAAGTAACCTTTCGATTGGGTGCTGGAGACCGTGTAGGTCTTGTTGGGAAGAACGGGGCCGGAAAATCGACCATGCTTAAAATGTTGGCAAGAGATTTTGCTCCTGATTCAGGTGTTATTTCTCAAGAGAAAGACCTTCGAATGGGATTCTTGCGTCAGGATATCGATTTTGAACAAGGAAGAACGGTTCTAGAAGAAGCTTATGAAGCTTTTACGGAGATTAAAATTGTTGAGAAAAAACTTGAAGAGATTAATCACTTGTTGGTTACCCGTACCGATTATGAAAGTGACGAATACAGCCAAATTATAGAAGACTTATCTGATTACACCCATCGTTTTGAATTATTGGGCGGATATAATTATGTTGGAGACACTGAGAAGATTCTTCTTGGCTTAGGTTTTAAAAGAGAAGTTTTTGATAATCAAACCGAAACTTTTTCCGGAGGATGGAGAATGCGTATCGAGTTGGCTAAATTATTATTACAGGCAAATGATGTTTTGTTGCTGGATGAGCCTACAAATCACTTGGATATTGAAAGTATCATTTGGTTGGAAAGTTTCCTTCGTAATTATCCTGGCGTTGTGGTGATTGTTTCGCACGATAAAATGTTCTTGGATAATGTGACCAATAGAACCATAGAAATTTCTCTTGGGAAAGCCTATGATTTCAACAGGCCCTATTCTCAATATTTAGAATTGCGTCATGAAATCCGTGAAAAACAATTGGCAACACAAAAAAATCAAGCCAAAAAAATTGAAGAAACCGAGAAATTAATCGAAAAATTCCGTGCTAAAGCTTCTAAAGCTTCGATGGCACAATCGATGATTAAAAAACTCGACAAAATAGAACGTATTGAAGTGGATGAAGATGACAATTCTGTAATGAACATCACTTTTCCAGTTTCAAAAGAACCGGGGCGAGTGGTTATTGAAGCCGAAAATGTAACTAAGAGCTACGGAGATAAAACGATTTTGAAAGACATCAATCTTTTGGTTGAGCGAGGAAGTAAAATTGCATTTGTTGGACAAAACGGGCAAGGAAAATCAACTTTCATCAAGGCTATTGTAGACGAATTTGAATATAAAGGAAATATCAAGTTAGGGCATAATGTACAGTTGGGTTATTTTGCACAAAATCAAGCAGAATATCTTGATGGTGAAATCACCTTGTTGCAAACTATGGAAGATGCTGCAGCGGATACCAATCGTTCTAAAGTACGCGATATGCTGGGTTCTTTCTTGTTTCGTGGTGATGATGTAGAGAAAAAAGTAAAAGTCCTTTCTGGAGGGGAAAGAAACCGTTTGGCATTATGCAAACTGTTGTTACAACCCATCAATGTTTTACTGATGGATGAGCCTACAAATCACTTGGACATCAAATCTAAGAATGTTTTGAAAGCGGCGTTGCAAAAATTTGGTGGTACTTTATTGTTAGTTTCTCATGATAGAGATTTCTTGCAGGGAATGTCAAATTTGGTATATGAATTCAAGGATCAAAAAATAAAAGAATATTTAGGAGATATTAATTATTTCTTGGAACAACGCAATATGGAGAATATGCGTGAAGTGGAGAAAAAAGATGCTCAAAAAGCAGCAGCTCCCAAAGAAAGCAACAAAGCTTCTTACGAAGATCAAAAGAAAGGGAAAGCCCTGCAGAATAAATTAAGCAAAGTGGAGAGTCAAATCAAGCAATTAGAAAAAGACATTCAGCAAGATGATAAAATGCTTGCGTCTAATTACGATAAACACATTGAGGATGCTAAATTTTTCACAGCATACAACAAGAAGAAAGCAGAGTTGGATAAATTGCTTTTAGATTGGGAAGGCGTTCAAGAAGAAATTGATAATTTATAAAAGAAAGAGAGTTCCAAATTTTTGGAACTCTTTTTTTATACAATAATTCCAATCATTTTAGAGTGTGCAATGGCTTCACTGCTATTTTTGAAATAACAAACCGAAACTTTCAAGGTTTCTAAATTTTTCAAAATAGCGGCTACTTTTTCTTTTTTAGAGTCGCCGGTTTGTCGGATATAAACTGCTTTTACTGTAACAGGGAAAATTTTACAAATTGCTTCGTATAAAAAGGCATCATGCTGTGAATCGTCACCCAGCAGTACATATTCTAAATTGGGGTAGAATTCCAGAATATGTTTTATTTTGTCAAACTTATGATTGTGATTACCTCTTCCGGTCAGAAAAAAATCAGTCAGACTCGTCTTAATATCTTTCAATAATAAAACTGCTTTTGGCAGTTGATGTAGTTCAGTGAATTTTATAATAAAACGGTACAAATTCCATTCGCTACTCGAAACATAAAAAAAAGCATTGAATTCTTCTTTGTTTTCTCTTCCAGCCGTACTTAATGCCTGATAATGTGTGACAACGTCTTCGTAAATTTTTCTTTTATTTATGTTTTTGAATAACAAAACATATAATTTCTTAAAAGGATTCAGTGTATGTGATACTAAAAAGGTATCGTCGATATCGGATATAATTCCTAAATTGCCTTTGTGTGGGCGAATGTAACTGTCTTTGGTAGTTATCGTTTCGTCATTATAAACAATACTTACTTCATAGTCAATCCATCCATAAAAGGCAAATTGGTCTAATGGTACGCAAAATTTAAAATAACCGTCATTCAGTGTTTTGGTATGGATTTTTATTTTATTATGGTCTAAATAGACATCAGCATTTGCTTGTGTTTTAATTCTAAACATACCAATGACTGAAGTTGCATTTTTGATATTTTTTTTCTGAAAATCATAATCTTTGGCTGTTGTCGGTCTAAAAACATGACCCATAACTATTAATTCCTGTTCATTAGCATAGCCGCGGTATAATTTTAAAATAGGTTTCATTTATTTAGTACTTTTGGGATGAATTGTAAGCTGTAAGTTTTCACCAATAAAAGTAGGCAAATTTTGAGAAAGAATATCATAATGGTCGTTAATCCTATTTCTGGAGATATTGATAAAGCAGAACTTATTGCAAGTGTAACGCTTTTTGGCGAAAAAGAAAACCTGAATCTTGTCATTTATACTACTTCGGGAGTTGATGATATTGTCAATATAAAAGCGCTTTATGAAACCTACAAGCCAGAACGAATCATTGTGGCGGGTGGTGATGGAACAATAAAAATGGTTGCTGAGGCAATGGAAAAACAGAATGTGATTCTTGGGATTTTACCTGCTGGTTCTGCCAACGGTTTAGCAGTAGATTTAGATTTACCATCAACACTGGAAGAAAATTTAGCAATAGCGTTCCATAATAATTATATGGAAATAGATATGATTTCCATCAATGGAAAAAAAAGTATTCATCTAAGTGATTTGGGGCTTAATGCGGAAATGATTAAGAACTATGAAAAAAGTACCATTCGTGGTAAATGGGGCTATTTTTTACAAACTTTTAGTACTTTGATTGATTTAGAGGATCCTTTCACGGCTACTATTACTGGTGATTTTGAAACAATTGAATGTGTGGCAAGAATGATTGTAATAGCTAATTCTAAAAAATATGGCACAGGAGTTTCCATCAATCCAAATGGAGTTATGGATGATGGGAAGTTTGAATTGGTTATTTTGAAAAACTTGGATTTGGTAACACTCGGGAAAATTATCACTGGGAATATGCCAATAGATTCCGAAGATATAGAGATAATTTCAACCGATAGAGCAACAATAACGACAAATGTACCAGTTAGTTTTCAAATTGATGGAGAATATTTTGGAACAAAAACAAAGCTGAATATCGAAATTTTACCTAAACAGATGAAAGTAGCAATTCCTAATCCATCTAATGAAATTATTTAAATGGATTTCGTTCTTGCCAAATAGTTTCAGGTTCTAAATATTTAAAAATTTTAGGCATGTAGGAATTAAGTATGGGATTGCTGTGCTCTATAAAACCATACATTTTTACAGGTTTTGCTCCTACAGAACTTTTAATTTCCAAAGCCGTTCTTGCAAAAACAATTTCCTTAAAACCTTTATTGATAGAATAGGCAATCATATCGTATAACATATTCAAATACAACATTTTTTCACGTTGGATACTATCATCATATCCTAGAAAATAGGTATCCATCACATCGCCATTTTTTATTAAAGTATTAAAACCAATTAGTTTTCCATCAATGAAATAGCCATAAAAAAGGAATTTATCTTTGAAGGTTTCTTTAAAAGTTCTAAAATGATTTTTCGGAAGGAAAAAAGTATTGAAAGGGGCATTTTTGGCTACATGAATATACAAATCATAAATGGTCTCTTCATTTGCAATGATGTCTTCGAGATGCATTTTTCTTTTTTCAACCACAGCTGCTTTTTTTCGGGCTCTTTTGTATTGATCTCGGTATTTTTTTGAAAGTGAGTCAATGTAATCTTGCTCTGATTTCCAATTTTCATTAATCGAAAAAACCATATTTGGCTGTGTCGAAAACTGATAATCGGTTTTAAATTCTGGAATGTCAAAGTTTTTAATTTCTTCTTTGTCAAAATCTTTAAAGGAGATGATATGAATCTTTTTGCCTTTGGATTCAAACATTTTTTTCAATGCAGCTGTCGCCAATTTTAATGTTTGTAAAGCTTTCTTTTTATCTATAGTATTTGAAAAAGAAAAAGAATTTTGTCCGGTTAACATATTGTTGCCAATGAGTAATACATTGGAACAAAAGTTTCTGAAAGCAAAATTCCGTAAAGCGGTTTTGACACATTTATCCCGTTCTCCAAAGGATTCCAATTTATTTAAATCTAAAAATTGTGAAACGGCAATACCAACTAAAATATCATTTTTAAAAATTCCGATAAAATGACAAATCATGTTTTCTGGAGGTGATTTTTCTAGTACTTCCAGATAGTTTTTGGATAAAAAAATAGTTGATATAGCTAAATCATTCCAATTTTTTGGAAGTTGAGCGGTTGAATTATAAATTTTGAAAGAATAAGATGTATTCAAATTGAATTTTAATTTTTTACCAAAATTAGTTAATAAAGTTAAAGTATTGTTCTATGATTCTAATTTAGCTAACTTTATATGAATAAAAAAATAAATTATGAAAACGTATACAGAGCAAACAGTTCAATCCCAATTAAAAGAGCTTAACAACTGGCAATTTATTAATAATGGAATAGAGAAAAAGTTTAAATTTTTAGACTTTACTCAGGCATTGGGTTTTATAGTTCAGGTAGGAGTGATGGCTGAGAAAAGAAATCATCATCCGGAATTATTTAATGTATATAATAAAGTGACCATTCGGTTGACTACTCACGATGCTGATGGAGTCACAGATAAGGATGTTGAGTTAGCAAAAGCTATTGAGCAAATCCAATAAAAAATAAATTTCGTCTTGTATTATTTGAAGACGAAATTTATTTTAATTTTTTTCTAATTATTTCCAAGCGCAAATAATTCCTCCCATAATCATAAAGCATACTATCCAAAAACCGCCTGTAACTAGCGTGTATTTGAAGCTTCTTCTTTCGTATAAAGCGTTTGTGCCTATAACTGGTAACGCCAAAAACAGACCAGTCATAAAACCGTGTAATGCTCCGTGCTTGAAAGTCCTAAACGCTGATCCATAATCGGCCATGAAAATTTCGTAGGACGGTTTTGCGATGCTAGGATCTCCGCCAACCATTCCTAATGCACCAGTTTGATGTATTGTAACGAACTGAAGTACGAAGCTTATAAAAAAAGCGTATAGTAATGATATTCCAAATGTTAAGAGCATATTTCCTCCTTTCATTTTTTCTTCGGTCATGCCAGATTCTTTCATCCAAACTGTTCCAAAAACTTTTGGATTGTACCAAACAAATCCTACTACAAGTGTGGACAAAGCAGCAACAAAAAGTGCTAAAAAATTCATTTCCATAAAATTGATTTTTAAAGGTTAGTGAATCAAATTTAGTGAATTATTATTTAACAAATAATTTGTATTTTTTGTAGGATATAACTCTATAAACAATACAAAACAGTGCGTTTTGTCGATTTTATTTGCGAGTTACTCTTATTGTATGTAGATTTAGATAAATAAAAAGCAAAAAACTTTAAGTTATGAAAAATCTAACTACTCTATTTTTAACCGTTTTGTTTTCCTTTTCCATGTTGGCTAATGTTTCTCTTTCAGAGAAAGATGCACTTGTAAAATTATATCAAGCAACAAATGGAAATCAATGGACTGTAAAATGGGATTTATCATCACCAGTTTCTACTTGGTACGGAGTTAAGTTGCAAGGTGAGAAAGTGGTTTCAATAAATTTGGCTGATAATAATTTAAATGGTGAAATTCCATCTGATATTGTCAACTTAGTTAGCCTGCAAGAATTGAATTTGCACAAAAATTACCTTTCTGGAAAAATTCCATCTGATATTGGAAACTTAAAAAACTTGAAAGTGTTAAACCTTTCGTTTAATAATTTATCAGGGACAATACCTTCCTCTGTTTGTCAAATGAATAATTTAAAAGACTTAGAGTTATATATGAATATGCTTTCAGGTGAATTGCCTGCACAAATTGGGGCTTTAAAACAATTAGAAGTTCTATCATTATATAACAACGAAATAACTGGACAAATTCCGACTTCGCTTTATGATGTGAAAACAATAAAAATTTTACTTCTAAGTAGTAATAAATTTATTGGGGTGCTAAGTCGTGATGTGGTAAATATGTCCTCTCTTGAAAATCTTAGTTTATTTGACAATAAAATGAATGGTCAAGTGCCATTTGAATTAGAAAAATTGAATAAGCTTAAAGAAATGAATATTTCTTATAATATGTTTAATGGACTAGTATCTAAAGATTTAGCAGTTTTGGATACCTTGAATATGACAATGATAAATGATAGAGGTGTTGCCGTTTTATTAGATGTAACTTCTAATAAAAATACAGCTATAGTTTCTGAAGATTAGTATTTGAAATAAATATGAGGTTTAGTTTTTTTTTAAATAAGTTTAATTTAATAAGTTTAGTTAGAAAAACCTGTGTAGCTTTTTGCTTCACAGGTTTTTTTGTACCAATAAATCAGATTAAGTTGTGGGAAATAAAAAGCTTCTGATTTCTGTGAAGCTTTTCTGACGGTCTCACCCGCATAAACTGCTAACTGATATTTTTTTATAATAATAAAAGCCTTATTTAGGACAGTTCTTTTTGGTCAATCTCATACCAGTTCGAGTATCAAGGAAGCTTACGAGTTTGTCAACATTGTCTTGATTCCAACTGGATAGTTTGGTTGTGGGAGCATATCATCACATAAAACCCAACTGTTTTTACAAATTGAAGTTTGGTCTAAAGTTTCGTATTTTTCTGGCCAAGTATACGCGAAATTTAATCAAATTTTTCGATTTGATTGTCTTTTATTCATTCATTTGCATCTCTGCAAAGAATTGTTAATCTCCCATCTGATTCAAATTATTTATTTTTTATTGATAAATAATCCGCACTATTATCAATTGAAATCTTAGAGTTTTCGTTCGAAGCATTCTTAATCCAAGAAAGAAAGACCTGTTCCTGTACTAAGTTCTAAAAGACTCCAATTGGTTTAGAGTTTACAAGGGTTCGTGGTAAGGTAAGATGCTAATTGGTTCTAATATATATATATAGGTATAATCGTACTAACCACAATTAATTATAGCAAAGTAGGACTATAAAGAGAATCTGTTTTGCAGTTAATATCAATGCTACCTTAAATTTTTTCCATAAAAAAACTCCAGATTTCTCTGAAGTTTTTCTAGTAGCGGGAACTGGACTCGAACCAGTGACCTTCGGGTTATGAGCCCGACGAGCTGCCTACTGCTCTATCCCGCGATGTGCGTTTGTAATTTCAATAAAATTATTAGTAGCGGGAACTGGACTCGAACCAGTGACCTTCGGGTTATGAGCCCGACGAGCTGCCTACTGCTCTATCCCGCGTTGTTTCGGGTGCAAATATACGACGAAATATGTTACTTTCAACAAAAAATTAAAAAAATGTTTTATTTCGTCTATTGGCTTGATATGTCTACCTTTGCAAAATAAATTATAATAAAAATGTCACATAAAGCAGGTTTTGTAAACATCATAGGGAATCCAAATGTTGGGAAATCAACATTAATGAATGCCTTTGTTGGAGAAAGATTGTCAATAATCACGTCAAAAGCACAAACAACACGTCATAGAATTCTGGGAATTGTAAACGGAGAAGATTTTCAAATGATCTTATCGGATACACCTGGAATCATCAAACCAGCATACGAAATGCAGGAATCGATGATGAATTTCGTTAAGTCCGCTTTTGAAGATGCTGATGTTCTGATTTATATGGTTGAAATTGGAGAACAAGAGTTGAAAGACGAAGCGTTTTTTAATAAAATAATCCATGCCAAAATCCCTGTTTTATTGTTGTTGAATAAAATTGACAATTCAAATCAGGCGCAACTGGAAGAACAAGTGGCTTTCTGGACTGCGAAAGTTCCCAATGCAGAAATTTTTCCAATATCGGCATTACAGAATTTTAATGTGCCGGAAGTTTTTGGAAGAATCATCGAATTGTTGCCGGAATCTCCTGCATATTATCCAAAAGATCAATTGACGGATAAACCGGAACGTTTCTTTGTTAATGAGACAATCCGTGAAAAAATCTTGTTGAATTACAGTAAAGAAATTCCATACGCAGTAGAAATTGTTACTGAAGAGTTTTTTGAGGATGAAAACATCATTAGAATCCGTTCTTTGATTATGGTGGAGCGTGAAACCCAAAAAGGAATCATTATAGGTCATAAAGGTGCCGCTTTGAAGAAAGTAGGAATGGAGTCTCGTGTTGATTTAGAAAAATTCTTTGGAAAACAAATTCATATTGAGTTGTACGTGAAAGTGAATAAAAACTGGAGAAGCAACGCGAATATGTTGAAGCGTTTTGGGTACAACCAATAAGAGTTGATTTGTTTATTCGATTATTTGTTTAATCGTTTGAAAATAAAAGCTATTTGATCTGGAAATGCCCTAGCCCTGATAGTAGCGGCATCCTTTTTCTGGCTTTTTAGACAGGAAAAGATACAGCGGATAGCAGGAAAAAGCTCCTTAAAACTTTAAAGTTGAAAGCTTAAACAAAAAGCATACCTTTGCAAAATATTTGAAATTAGGATTATGAATAACATTGTTGCCATTGTAGGAAGGCCAAACGTAGGAAAATCGACGCTTTTTAATCGATTGATACAAAGAAGAGAAGCGATTGTAGATTCAGTTTCGGGTGTGACCCGTGATAGAAACTACGGAAAAAGCGAATGGAACGGAAAGGAATTTTCTGTAATTGATACAGGCGGTTACGTGCGTGGGTCGGATGACGTTTTTGAAGGTGAAATACGTAAACAAGTAGAACTTGCTATAGATGAGGCTGATGTTATCATTTTTGTAGTTGATGTGGAAGAAGGTATTACACCAATGGATGACGCTGTTGCGAGATTATTGCGTAAAGTGACGAAACCGGTTTTACTTGCTGTAAATAAGGTGGATAATGCGATGCGTGAGAAAGATGCGATTGAGTTTTACAACCTTGGTTTAGGTGAATATTATACGTTTGCCAGTATTTCTGGAAGTGGAACAGGGGATTTATTGGATGCGTTGATAGATGCTTTTCCTGTTAAACCTGAACCAACCCAGGAAGAAGTTGTGTTGCCTCGTTTTGCAGTTGTAGGGCGTCCTAATGCTGGAAAATCAAGCTTTATCAATGCGTTGATTGGTAAAGACAGATATATAGTTACTGATATTGCGGGAACTACCCGTGATTCTATTGATACAAAATTTGACCGTTTTGGTTTCGAATTTAACTTGGTTGATACGGCAGGAATCCGTCGTAAAGCGAAAGTAAAGGAAGATTTAGAGTTTTATTCGGTAATGCGTTCCGTTCGTGCAATTGAGCATGCTGATATTTGTATTTTGATTATTGATGCCACCCGTGGTTTTGAAGGTCAGGATCAAAGTATTTTTTGGTTGGCTGAGAAAAACCGTAAAGGAGTTGTAATTTTAGTGAACAAATGGGATTTGGTCGAAAAAGAAACGATGTCAACTCGTGATTATGAAGCTAAAATCAGAGAAGAATTAATGCCATTTACCGATGTGCCTATTCTTTTTGTTTCTGCATTAACGAAACAACGTTTATTGAAAGCATTGGAAGCTACTGTAAAGGTTTTTGAAAACAGACAACAACGTATTGCGACTTCAAAATTCAACGAATTTATGTTGAAAGTGATTGAAGCATACCCACCACCAGCGACAAAAGGGAAGTATGTAAAAATTAAATATTGCATGCAGTTGCCAACACCAACACCACAATTTGTGTTTTTTGCCAATATGCCACAATATGTAAAAGAACCTTACAAACGTTATCTGGAAAATAAAATTAGAGAAAACTGGGACTTTTCAGGAGTGCCAATTGATATTTATATCAGAGAGAAATAAGAAAAAATCCCGAGTAATCGGGATTTTTTTGTAAATAGCTATTATAAATATTACTGTTTTTCTTCTTCTTCTTCTAAAGTTTCCATTGGATGGTCACCGTACCAATCTTTAAAAGTTCTTACCGTTTTGTAATCATCATGTAGAACGGTGTATACCATAAACAAGATTAATGGTATACCAATGCAATACAGGGTCATTATTACCGGTAAAGTAACGTTAGTTTGACATAAACCGGCAAATACAAAAGCATAAATGGTGGTAAACCACACGAGTTTGATTGCAAAATTTTTCATAGCTATATCTTTTATTAAAGTTACGCCATAAAAGTTAAATTATTAGTTAATTAGCTCATAATCAATATTTAAATATTTATTAATACTGATTGATTAATTTTTTTGTTATTGTGGTTTTTCGTCCAATCAAATGTAGCCTATATAGTTTTAACCTTTTTTTGTAATCTTAGTTTGTGGAAAATACTAAATCGGATAATGTCTCTATTAAAGTAATCTACTCCGTTGGCCCTTTGTTGAAAACTGTTTAAATATCCAAGTTCTACAGCGAAATTTTTATTGATCCCGTATTGTATCGCTCCATAAATTCTATTTTGATCAAAGGTGTTTTTGATTATTTTTTTACCGAAATTAATCATTATTTCATCGGATACTATAGCTTTTAAAAACTGGTTTTCTTTTTTCCAAAAAGTATAATCACCTTGAATACGATATCTAAATCTCCAAGTAAAAGTAGTTCCGGATAATAATTCTTGTTTACTGGCATTGTGAATAAATCGTTCTTCCAGTTGAAAACGCTGATTGAAAGTGATTTTGTCCACCTCTTGTTTCCAAGTAATATCTTGTTGTCCTCTATATTCGGGGATGTTAAAATCGTAATTTAGTTCAGGTTCTTGCGTAGCGACAGAGAAATGGACAAAACCAATTCCTGTTTCTAAGTGGTCATTGATTTTATAGCGCCCTTGCACGCGTATGACATATAAATTTTCGGTAACAGGTTTTAGAAAAACCCTATTATCAAATTCAGAATTTAAGGACCATTTGTTGTTTAATATCAATTGGTTATTATAGCGTGTCCAAAGGATGCTTTGATGGTCTATATTTTTTTCGGTTTGAGCTCGGGATATAAAGCCGACTAAGAAAAAGAAAAGTATTTTAGTTATTTTCATGAAGGTTCATTCAATTTTTGGCAAATTTACATAAACTCTATAAAAATGATGGGATAGATTAAACCTTTTATTCATTTTAGTATCTTATCATTTTATCTAAATAAAGTTTACATGTCTAAGTTCTACTCCTTTTTACTTTTTTTGCTTTTTTGTTTTTCTGCTAATGCTCAGGATGAGTTTACTATTAAAGGAACTGTGCTCGATGTTACTACCCAGATTCCTTTAGAGGCAGCAACAGTTTATTTTTCTAATGTAAAAGATTCTACAGTATTAGAATATGCTACTACTGATAAAAATGGTCTTTTTAAAATTATGACCAAGAAATACGATAAACCAGTTTTTTTGAAAGTTTCCTACATGGGATACCAGAGTTATGTTGAGGAACAAAAAGAGATTGCTGAGAATAAAGATTTTGGTAAAGTCTATTTATTAGAAAGTGTAAATGCATTAGCTGGTGTAGTTATAAAAAGTGAAGCTCCTCCCATTCGTGTAAAAAAAGATACATTAGAGTTTAATGCCAATTCTTTTAAGGTACGCCCAGATGCCAATGTAGAAGCCTTATTAAAACAATTGCCCGGTTTTGAAGTGGATAGTGATGGTAAAATTACTGTAAACGGTAAAGAAGTGACCCAGTTTTTGGTAAACGGGAAAACTTTTTTTGATAGAGATGGGGCAATGGCTTTGAAAAACTTGCCAGCTGAAATCATTAATAAAGTTCAGGTTTCTGATTTTAAAACCAAAAAAGAAGAATTGTCTAAACAAGAATCAACTTCAGATTATTCGAGTATCAATTTGACTATAGATGAGAAGAAAAACAAAGGGTTCTTTGGTAAATTCTTGGGTGGCTATGGTACGGATGATCGTTATGAGGGCAGTTTTGTGATGAACTTTTTTAATAATAAACAAAAAATAAGTGTTTTAGCTTCCTCAAATAACATCAATTCTACCGGTTTTTCAATGGATGAGGTATTTGATAGTATGGGTGGTGGAAGAAACACTAGAGGAGGAGGCAGTGGGGCTTCAGGAAGCGGTAAGGGAATTACCCAATCTAATTCGGCCGGATTCAATTATACTGATGAATGGTACAAAGGTTTTGATGCTACTGCAGGTTATTCTTTTTCGAATACAGTTACCGAAAATGAAAGTAAGTCGAAACAAACCAATTTCTTGCCTACGGGTAACTTCTCCACCGAATCGGAGTCGAAATCAAGAGATGAGAATACTGGAAATAAAGTAAACTTGGAGTTTGAATATAAAATTAATCCAACGACACGAATTGCTTTTATGCCAAAAGTGAATCTGTCAAATTCTAATAGTAATTCTAGTGCTGAAAGTTTATCCAGAGGTGAAGATGAAGAACTTTTAAACGAAAGCATATCAAAATCATATAGAGAAAATAAATCAACTAATTTTGGGAACACAATAAATTTCAATAAGTCTTTCCAAAAAAAGTCTCGTAATTTAAGTTTTGTTTTCACTAATAATAATACCAGTAGTGGCTCAGATGCTTTAACGGAATCTAAAACTATTTTTTATCAAAATGGTCAATCTGATGATGAGAGAAATCAAAAGAGTAAAAATGAAAACACCTATGATTCCTATTCGGCTGATATTGAATATACAGAGCCGATAACCGATTCTATACGAGTTCGTTTTGGTTCTGATTTTGGATGGACGAAGGAGATTAAAGATTTGAAAACATTCGATTTTGAGGATAATTCTCAATCGTATTCTGTTTTAAATGAGTCCTTGTCTAATTTTATTACTTCCGGTCAAAATTCCATTAGTCCAAAAGTAGGCATCACTTTAGAAAAAAATAAATTTACGTTTAATTTGAATTCCAGTACTTCCATTATTGATTTCAATAATCATTCACTATACTTAAATAAAGCAACCGATTTGAATAAAAAATATGTGCTGCCTTATGGAAGAGCGCAAGTCAGATACAAGTTGGATCGTTCAAAATTTATTACTTTGCGATATGATTATTCAAATAGTCTGCCTTCTTCCAGTCAATTACTGGCGGTAGAAAATTTAGCTAATCCTTTGAATACGATAATAGGAAATCCTAATTTGAATCCTAATGAAAAACATAGTGCCAATATCAATTTTAGGAATTTTGATTTCCGTACCCGTTCTGGTTATAGTTTGTTTGTAAGGGGAGATTATAATAATAGTGAAGTGGTTTCCATTTCGGTATACGATGCCAGTAGAAAAAGGACTACGACTTATGAGAATATTTCTGGAACATACACTACTGCTATAGGAGGAAATTGGAATCAAACGATAAAAAAAGAAGCACATGCGTTCCGATATGGGATTGGTTTAAACAGTAGTTATTCTTTGGATAAAGGCTTTACCAATGGCGTTTTGTATAGTGCTAAATCATTGGGGATTACACCAAGGGTATATGTAAATTATGATTATGGAGAATTGTTGACTATAGCTCCATCATATAGTTTATCTTATAATGAGTCGAAATATTCAAATTATGTAACCAAT
Organism: Flavobacterium galactosi; assembly: GCF_048158585.1. Lineage (NCBI taxonomy): Bacteria > Pseudomonadati > Bacteroidota > Flavobacteriia > Flavobacteriales > Flavobacteriaceae > Flavobacterium > Flavobacterium galactosi. The sequence goes on along the minus strand of NZ_JBLNKV010000003.1, from coordinate 242,065 downwards.
GGAAGCTCTAATGTGGTACACCGAATTAATTTACAAACTACCAGTTACTGGCCTAAAAACTGGATTTTTGGAAATGATTTCGGATATACCTATAATTCCAGAATTGCAAGTGGTTTTAAGAAAGATTTTTATTTATGGAACACCAGTTTATCTTACAGCTTCTTTGATAAAAACATGATTGCGAAAGTAAAAGTATATGACGTTCTGAATCAAAATCAGAGTTTTTCCAGAACAATTTCGGCTACTACAATTCGTGATGAAGAAAATACAATTTTAAAACGATATGCCATGTTTTCGCTAACCTATAAAATTCAAGATTTTTCAGGTATGAAAAAGCTTCCAAGAGGAGAAAATAGAGGGCAAGGAGGATCAGGAGAAGGAAGAGAAGGTAGAGGAGGAATGGGAGAAGGAAGAGGAGATTTAATGGGGAATTAAAAAAAAGCGGTTGTTAATTCACAACCGCTTTTTTTTGCTATATATTGTCCCGTCCTGAAATAGAGATATCATTAAATAACGGATAGAAAAACTTAACTATAATGAATAACGAAGGGTAATTCCATAAGTTCTTTGGTCTCCTAATACACCAGCATATTGTCCGGCATTACCACCCGCAGGTAATAATTGTTCAAAATAATCCTTATTCAATAGGTTGCGTCCCCATAAGTAAACGGATAAACCTTCTGAAGCTCGGAAACCGATACGACCATTAAGTAGCGCATAAGAATCAACTACTAGATACTTAGAAGGAGACGCACTCGAAGAAAATGAAGAGCGATAGTAAGTGTCTAAGGCTAAGAAAAACTTCCCTACATTACCAAATAATTTACCCGAATCAGAGATTTCACCTCCTAATGATCCTGCCCATTTTGAGATACCAGGAAGTACACCACCCGAAATATCCTTAGCATATATCGCATTATTATTTGCATCTTTTAATCCGGTTTCTTCCAGAGGCAGTGGTGCGTTCTTGAAAGAAACATATTTACCATCAGTGTAAGATACGGCACCGGTGAACGATAGATATTTGTTGACAGTAACACTAGCATCAAGCTCAGCACCACGTACACGTACCTTTTCTGCGTTAGCAAGATAACCACGGTTTAGACTCACATCAGGACTTTGAACCAGCGTTTGAAAGTTTTTGATGTTTGTGTTATAAAGAGTAACATTCAGTATAGTACGGTCAAAAGGGGAGGTTTTTACTCCAACTTCAAAATGATTTACTTGTTCTGGTTTTATTTCAGCAAGTGCTAGTATCGGACCATTAGCATCAGTAGGTATTCCACCTACATTAACACCTACAGGTTTATAACTTCTCGCATACGTTGCAAAAGTATTGACACGGTCTGAGGCTTTGTAAGCCAATGTTAAATTTCCAGAAAAGTTGGTGTCGTCTACATCCACTTTGAAAGCCTGATTAGAATAAACCTTCTTTTTCAAGGCAAGTAAAGCTGGATCGGTTGTTTGAAGGCCTCCGTAAGTTTCTCTACTGTAGTCCAATTTTTTCTTGTCATAATTATATCTTAGGCCAGGCAGTAAGTGAAGACCTTCAGTGATTTCCCAATCAAGTTGACCAAATAGTGCCCCACTGAATGTGTTTAGTGTGTTTTTGGTTTTGATTCCGTATCCATTTAAAAGACCAGGTGTCTGCCATAATGAGTAGCCATTAGAATCGTTTGGTGTATCTTGAGAAAAACGCCACTGAGCGGATCCAGCTTCTTCAATTTGGATAGGATCTGCTTTAAGTTCTTGTCCGATGGCGAATACGCCAATTACACCACTTAATCTACGGGAGAAATCTCCTGCATAGCGAACCTCTTGAGACCATTGTTGGTGTTTTGATGTGGCTTGCGATAGTTTAAGTACTTGAAGACCTGTAAAATCTCTATCATTGGATGGATCCCAATTCCAATAACGCCATGCTGAGGTTGAAGTAAGCGTTCCTTCTCCAATTTTAGTTTCTACATTTAGTGATATACCTCCTAAATCCTGTCCGGAACGCCAAGGAGTATCGTGGTCGATCTTACGGTCGAATGCATTCTGACTTGGAAGACTATAGTTTAAATCAGCAATAATCTGATTAAATTGTCGATAAGCGGCACGTTTTGTTGGGGCAACACCAGCAATAACTTGCGCATATCCATCGGGACGTTGACGCGAAAAATCAGCAGCTAATGTAATATCTGTATTTTCTGTTGGTTTATAAAGTAGCTGTCCTCTAACTCCTTGATTATTCAAATCGTTCACCCATTTTCCTGTTGCTACATTTTCTATCAGACCGTCACGTTGCGTTCCTGAAAAAGATAATCTTCCGGCAAGCTTTTTACTTAAAGCACCTGTGATAGAAGCTTTAGCCTGAAGGAATCCGTAATTTCCAAAGCTAACCTCAAAGTTGGCACCTGAAGTAAAACTAGGTTTGCGAGTGGTTACGTTAAAGGCACCCGCAGTCGTATTTTTACCAAACAATGTACCTTGTGGTCCACGCAATACCTCAATTCGATCGATGTCAATAAAGTCTAATGTTGTAGCAGCAGGACGGGCGTAGTAAACACCATCTACATAAAAACCCACACCCGGATCAATACCATCGTTAGTAAGTCCAAAAGTAGAACCCAGACCTCGAATGTTAATGGTTGTATTTCTTGGATTTGATGAATACAATTGAACTGATGGAACTAGTTCCTTCAAACGGTTAACGTTGAAAGCTCCAGCTTCCTCGGCCTGTTTTCCACTCACAACAGAAATTGGAATGGGAACGTTTTGTGCTTTTTCAATTCTGCGTCTGGATGTGATGACCACTTCAATAAGTTGATTTTCCTCCGAAAGGATTATTTCTAAGGGTGTATCTTGTAGTTCAGTAATTGTAACTTCTTTAGATTTATATCCCACATATTGTATAATAAGCGAAAAAGGAAGTTTTCCTTGGGTGTCAATTGTGAACTTGCCGCTGGAATCCGCAGTAGTACTATATTTAGTGCCTTTTAATACCACATTAGCACCTTCTAAGGATGATTTTTGACTATTTGTAACCACTCCAGTAACCGCGGTTTGTGCAAAAGATGGAGAGAATATGAATAGTAATAATAGCGTTGTAATTATTTTTGTGTAAATAGTTTTCATTATATGTTTATTATATGTAATTAGTAGAGTTTAAATTAAATTTTTTTTACTAGCACATACACATCATTTGATTACTCTTTTCTTTACTTGCAATTACTTGTTTATTTCCTAGTTGTTCATTTAAAATAACGAACGTTCTTAAATACGTTTTCATACGTTTGAAATTGGATTATTAATTATGCGTTAAATTCAATGCAAATATATAATTAATTCTATAAAAATAGTAGAGTTTAAAAAATATTTTTTTATTTTTTAACTAATGAGGAAATTGTAATGCCTTGCATAGCCTTTAAAGTTTCGTCTCGAATAGTCATTAATCCGTGTCTTAATAGGCACTCAGACTCATTTGTGCAGTCGGAGCAGGGCTCGTAAAAATTTAATGAAGCACATGGAAGTAATGCAATTGCACCATCAAATAATCGATGAATATCAGCTAAGGTAATTTCATTTTTGGATTTTAAAAGATAATAGCCGCCAAATTTACCTTGTTTGCTCCCTACAAAATGGCCACGTTTTAAATCCAATAAAATCTGTTCCAAAAACTTTTTTGGAATATTGGCTGCTTCAGCAATTTCAATAGTTCTTGAAATGTGATTTTCGTCTTGTTGCGCTAAAAAAAGTAATGCCTTGAGAGCATATTTGGCTTTATGTGAAAGCATTTTTAATGTGTTTTATAATTGTAACTTTTAAATTAGATGCAATTTCAAATTTATAAAATGAAAGTAAAACAAACATAAACTATTTTAATTTATAATTTTATAAATAATGCTGATTTTTGAATGTCGAATTCTATTTTGAAAGTATTATTTATTAGCTAAACAGAATGATTTTAAATCTACCAATCTCCACCTGATCCACCGCCTGAGAAACCTCCGCCACCAAATCCACCACCGAAACCTCCGCCGCCGCCGGAAGAACCTCCAAAGCCTCCACCGCCACTGCTTCTGCCTAGGCTACTAAGGATGAGAACATCAAGTAAACTAGGTCCGCCACCTCTGTTACCAGAATTCCCACCTCCACCTTTATTTCTTGAAATTAGCACAAGAATAATAATGACAATAACTATAATTGGCATAATTGGAAAACCTTTCTCTTTTCCTTTGATTTGTTTTCGTTCTCCTTTATATTTCCCCTTAAAAACATCAATTATAGCATCGGTCCCTTTATCAAGACCTCTATAATAATTTCCGGTTTTAAATTCTGGAATAATAATGTTTCTGGTAATTTCTCCGCCAATTCCCGCCGTTAAGCGATCTTCAAGTCCGTAACCCGGTGAAATCCATATTTTTCTTTCGGCTTTAGCCAATAAAATAAGGACCCCGTTATCGTCTTTTGTAGTTCCACCGATGCCCCAAGTTTGTGCCCATTTGGGAGTAAGAATGCCAATGTCTTCGCCTTTTAGGCTTTCAATGGTAATAATCACAATTTGGGTTGTGGTCGAATCAGAATATTTAATAAGTTTTTCTTCCAGCTGCGCTTTTTCAGTTGCGCTTAAAACAGTTGCATAATCATAAACTGAAGTCTGAAAACTTGGTTTTTCAGGAATCGTAAATTGAGCAAAACTAAATTGTGTAAATAAAAAACAAACAAATAGCTTTAGGGCAATTAGGGTATTCTTTTTTTGTAATAGCATTATCCTCTAGATATTTCGTTTGATAATTCATTCGTATCGCCTTCTTGCCAAGGGAAATGTTTTTGCAATTGTTCACCGGCTCTAGCAATTCCATCGATAAGTCCTTGCTTAAAATCTCCTTTTTTGAACTCAGCCACCATGATATCACGAGTGCAATTCCAAAAATCATCTTGAACCACATCATTAATACCTTTGTCACCACAAATTACAAAATGTCTATCTTCTACAGCTAAGTAAATTAAAACGCCGTTTTGAAGTTCAGTTTCATCCATTTTCAGTTCATGAAAAACTTCCATTGCGCGATCATAAGCATCAATAGAAGTTGTTTTTTCTATATGAACTCTAATCTCACCAGAAGTATTTTTTTCGGCCATGCGAATAGCTTCAACAATTGCTTGCTCATCTTCTTTGGTTAAAAAATCTTCTACTTTAGACATTGAAATATTTTTTGAGTTAAGATTAGCGATTTTTGATTTCAAAATTGTTAAATCTGAAATCAAAAATCGTAATTTTTAAAGGTTGTTTCTTCAATTTAAATTTGATTTATTTTGACTTCTAAAAATCTAAGAAGTCTAATAATCTAACTTTAGAATTTTACTTCAACGGGTTTGTCTGCACCTTCAACAGCATTAAAATATGCTTTTTCTTTGAAACCAAACATTCCTGCAAATAAACTATTTGGAAAGGTTTTTATATGAGAATTATAAGGTTTAACAGCTTCATTGAAACGGGTTCTAGCCGTTAGAATTTGGTTTTCTGTACTGGCCAATTCGTCTTGTAATTTTAAGAAATTTTGGTTGGCTTTCAATTCAGGATACGCTTCAACGGTTACTAATAATCTTGATAAAGAGCTGCTTACACCGCTTTGTGCTTTGTTGAATTCAGCTAATTGTTCTGGAGTAATATTTGCGGGGTCAATTTTTACGGAAGTGGCTTTTGCTCTAGCTTCAATAACGGCTGTCAAAGTTGATTTTTCAAAATCAGCAGCTCCTTTTACAGTATTTACTAAATTCCCAATAAGGTCATTTCTTCTTTGGTAAGCCGTTTGTACATCTCCCCACGATTGTTCTACCGTTTGATTCAGAGTTACTGCGGTATTGTTAATTCCTTTAACCCAGCTGTAAATTCCAATAATTACAACTACTGCGATAATCCAAGGTAAAAATTTTTTAAAATCCATTTTTTGTTTAATTTAAAGTTTAGTGTTTAATTGTTATATAAAATCTGCAATCAACAGTTATAGTTGATTTTTAATATTTGTTAATTGTGTTCGTATGGTTTCCAGTTTTCGAATAATTTCAAATTTATCCAATGTTTTCTTCTGACCTTCTTTTAAATGTGTTTTGGCACCTTCCAGTGTAAAACCTCTTTCTTTCACTAAATGGAAGATGAGTTGTAGATTAGTCACATCTTCGGGAGTGAACATGCGATTGCCTTTGGCATTCTTTTTCGGCTTCAGAATATCAAATTCATTGTCCCAAAAACGAATCAGTGAGGCATTCACGTCAAATGCTTTGGCCACTTCGCCAATGCTGTAATACCTTTTATCTTTAGAAAGTTCAATATGCATATTGTTTTTATTTGACTTTTTATTTTTTCTGAATGCTGAATCCTTTAGGTATTAGTCTAATGACTGATTTTCTTGGTTAGCCAATTTTGAAATGGCAACATACTCAATCGCTGAAATATTTCCATAATAAAAATTTAATGGATTCACGACATTCCCATCTTTGTGCACCTCATAATGCAAGTGCGGTCCTTCGGATCTTCCTGTGCTGCCCACATATCCTATAACATCGCCGCGTTTTACGTGTTGTCCAGCCCGGACTTTATATTTACTTAAATGTCCATATAAGGTTTCATAACCGTAACCGTGCTTAATTACGATATGATTTCCGTAACCTGATGCCGTATTATCCGCCTTGGCTATTACGCCATCTCCCGTAGCATAAATGGGAGTTCCAGTATTTGCAGAGAAATCCATTCCTTTATGCATTTTTCTCGCTTTCGTAAATGGATCCGTTCGATATCCAAAACCAGATGCCAATTGTTTCAAATTCTCATTCCTTACGGGCTGAATAGCTGGAATCGCTGACAATAATTTATTTTTTGCTTTTGCTAAGTCCAAAATAATATCCAGTGATTTTGACTGAATCGCTAATTCTTTGCTAAGCACATCAACCCTTTTTGTCGTGTTGATTACCAGTTGGGAATTGTCATAACCTTCTAATGCTTTATACCGATTGATATCACGAAAACCTGATTTTCGTACCGAGTCAGGAATCGCAGAGGTATTGAAATAAACCCGGTATAAATTATTATCCCTATCTTCAATGTCTTCAACAACACCATCAACTTGATCCATTTTCTTGTTCAAAATAGAAAAATTCAACTTCAAATTGTCAATTTCACGCGCTTGTAAACGATCTTTTGGCGTTTCAAAATACGGAGTGTTCAATAAAACTATAAAACATAAAAATCCAAACAAGGCCGATGCTATTAAAAATAAGGCTACAACACCAAATTTCTTTCTTTTTCTTACTTTTATTTTTCGGTATGCTAGATTTTCGGAATCGTAATAATATTTTACTTTCGCCATATTTTAAAATACCCTATTTTTGCACCTTTGTAAAAGGTTAGTCGAACAAATTTAATAAATGTTTCATTCGTTCCCCCCTTTTTTAAGGAATAAATATAATAATGTGCCTATTCCAGCTATTCGTTGCAAGTTCTAGTCTTGAAATCTTTTTTTCTATTGAGCCAGCAGGGGCTTCCTCCGGTCGCTCTGCCATCTCAAGAAAAAATAAATTTCAAAGCCACGAAGCTTTTCACTATAAACACGAAGTGTTCAGTGAACTCCGATGAAAATAAGAGCGTGTGAGATAATCTGGGGGCAAAATAACAATAATATAATTCAAATATTTAAAGATAGTTTTAGGTTTAACAAACTTTTAAACTTTAGACTTTAAACAAATTTTAGTAAATGAAATCACAAGACGTACGTAAACAATTTCTGGATTTTTTCGCATCAAAAGGACACTTAATCGTTCCATCAGCACCCATAGTTCTAAAAGACGATCCAACCCTGATGTTCAACAACTCGGGAATGGCACAGTTCAAAGAATATTTTCTTGGGAACGCCACGCCAAAAAGCAATAGAATTGCCGATACGCAAAAATGTCTTCGTGTTTCAGGAAAACATAATGACTTAGAAGATGTAGGTTTTGATACGTACCACCACACCATGTTTGAAATGCTTGGGAACTGGTCTTTCGGTGATTATTTCAAAAAAGAAGCCATCAACTGGGCTTGGGAACTTTTGACCGAAGTCTATAAAATCCCAAAAGAAAATCTATACGTTTCTGTATTTGAAGGAAACCCGGAAGAAAACGTACCATTCGATCAGGAAGCTTGGGATATTTGGAAAGGATTGATTGACGAAGACCGAATCATTCTTGGAAACAAAAAAGATAATTTCTGGGAAATGGGCGACCAAGGACCTTGTGGACCGTGTTCTGAAATTCATGTTGATTTACGCCCGGAAGAAGATAAATTAAAAGTTTCCGGAAAAAGCTTAGTAAACAATGACCATCCGCAAGTAGTGGAAATCTGGAACAACGTATTCATGGAGTTCAACCGTAAAGCCGATGGTTCTTTAGAAAAACTTCCTGCACAACATGTTGACACCGGAATGGGATTTGAGCGTTTGTGTATGGCATTACAAGGAAAAACTTCCAATTATGATACCGATGTGTTTACGCCACTTATTGAAAAAGTAGAGCAAATTACAGGATTAAAATACACGACCAATGATGTCATTCTGAACGATAGTGAAGAATCTCAAGAGCAAAATAAAACCAATATCGCTATTCGAGTAGTGGTAGATCACGTTCGTGCGGTAGCTTTTGCTATTGCTGACGGGCAATTGCCATCAAACACAGGTGCTGGTTATGTTATTCGTAGAATTTTGCGTCGTGCGATTCGTTACGGATTTACGTTCTTGAATATAAAAGAGCCATTTATCAATCAATTGGTAGCAGTTTTGGCGGATCAAATGGGCGAATTTTTTCCAGAAATCAAATCGCAACAACAATTGGTTACCAATGTGATTCGGGAAGAAGAAGCATCGTTCTTAAGAACGTTAGACCAAGGATTACAATTACTGGAAAATGTGGTTGCCGAAACGAAAGGGCCAACCGTTTCTGGTACTAAAGCATTTGAATTATACGATACTTTCGGATTTCCAATTGACTTAACCGCATTGATTCTTAGAGAAAAAGGATTCGAACTGGACGAAGCTGGTTTTAACGTTGCTATGCAAGCTCAAAAAGCTCGTTCCAGAGCTGCATCAGAAGTTTCCACTGAAGATTGGTCCGTGTTGATCCCAGGAAATGTTGAAACATTTGTAGGTTACGATCAATCAGAAAGTGACGTAAAAATCACTCGTATCCGTAAAATTGACAGTAAAAAAGACGGAGTTTTATACCAAATCGTTTTAGATAACACGCCATTCTATCCAGAAGGTGGAGGTCAAGTGGGTGATAAAGGAACTTTGGTTTCTGCAAATGAAACGATTGAAATCATCGATACCAAAAAAGAAAACAACCTGATTTTACATTTTGCAAAAAAATTGCCAGAAAATGTAAACGCCAGTTTTGTTGCTAAAGTGAATCAGGATTTGAGAAGTTTGTCTTCCAGAAATCACTCGGCTACACACTTAATGCACCAAGCGTTGAGAAGTATTCTTGGAACACACGTAGAACAAAAAGGTTCGTTGGTAAACCCAAATTATTTGCGTTTTGACTTTTCTCATTTTGCTAAAATGACGGAAACCGAATTGCAACAAGTAGAGGATTTTGTAAACGCAAGAATCCAAGAGCAATTGCCATTAATTGAAAGAAGAAATATTCCAGTTCAACAAGCTTTAGAAGAAGGCGCAATGGCCTTGTTTGGTGAAAAATACGGAGATAATGTACGTGCCATAAAATTTGGTAAAAGCATGGAATTATGCGGAGGAATACACGTGAAAAACACGGCTGAAATCTGGCATTTCAAAATCGTTTCAGAAGGAGCGGTTGCTGCGGGAATTCGTCGTATCGAAGCCATTACAAGTGATGCCGTTAAAGCACATTTTGCATCGTATGAAAATACATTGAATGAAGTAAAAAATGCATTAAAAAATCCTCAGGATATTTTGAAAGCTGTTCATTCGATGCAAGAAGAAAATGCCAAATTGGCCAAACAAATTGAGGCTTTGGTGAAAAACAAAGTTAAAATTTTGAAAGCGGGTTTAACAGCTGAAATTGAGGAAATAAACGGCATACAATTCCTCGCAAAACAAGTGGATTTAAATCCGGAAGGAGCAAAAGATTTGGCGTATGAATTAGGAAATTTAGGGAATAACGTATTTCTAGTTTTGGCTACAGCCGACGAAGAAAAACCAATGTTAACCTGTTATATTTCTAAAGAATTAGTTGCTGATAAAAACCTAAATGCTGGACAAGTAGTTCGTGAATTGGGGAAATTTATCCAAGGAGGCGGCGGAGGACAACCGTTTTTTGCAACAGCCGGAGGAAAGAACACAGCTGGAATTCAGCAAGCTTTGGAAAAAGCGATTGAGTTTGTAAAGTAAAACAAATTTAGTTTTTATACTAGAAACCCTTTTAGAGCATTCGTTCTAAAAGGGTTTGTTTTTTGCTCAATTTACTATAGTTATATACTCTTTATGTAGTGTTATGGGGAAGTTAAAAATAGTAGTTTAACCGAAATATAGGGATTGTAACGATGAATATTGTAGCTTTTGTTTTATTTTTTTAGGTTTGATTTATATAGAACGAAAAGGTTTGATAAGGGGCTATGGAATTTATTTAGTATTATGAAAAAAACAAAAAATATATTTTGTGTCCTATCGATTTTTTTATTGACTCTTTGTTCGTGTTCAAATGATAAAGACGATAGCATAAAATTGTTAAAAAAAATAGTTGCTACTTCCGCAGATGGAATTTTCGCAACAACTTTGTTTACTTATAATGGCAATAAAATTGTAAGTATTGATGGCATTCAGAAACATGTTGATTTTACTTATACGGATGGTTTAATTTCAAAAACAGTAACGTTAAACAAAATAAATCAACTTCTCGAAACTATAGAATATACTTATGTTGCCGGTGAATTGATACGTACAAAGTCTCCAAATAATTATATAATAAATTACATTCATAATTCAGATAAAACTATTTCCTATGAAAAACTAGCCATTAATTCAGCGTATAAGGAAGTGAAAATGTATCATGGAATTTTATATTTCCAAAACGAAAATTTCATCAAAGATGAAAGAATATTAGACAATGCAGCAGTAGGAGTTACTTCTAGTTACAGTATAAGTTTTGATTATGATTCTAAACACAATCCATTGTTTAATGTATTGGGATATAAAAAAATATTGGATTATAATGAAGCAATTTCATCGAATAATAGTTTGATAAGTACAGTGATTATAAGTACTACCAAAGACGAGCAAATAGCCTCTTCCGCTAAATTTTATAAAAGTTCTTTTACATACGATTTAGAGAATTATCCAACGGAGCAGGTTTCGGAAACAGCACTTTTTGCGAATGGAAATAGAGGGTATCAGAAAACAGAATATTTCTATTAATAAAATCATAAGTTTATAGAAACTGGTTAACCCTTTCATCGTTTAAAACGTTGGAAGGGTTTTTTAATTTAAAATATACATGATGAATGAAAAAAGAGTTAAACCCTATTTAATTCACTAAAATTATTCAAATTTGTAGTAAATAAAATAACAATGCAATTCAGAACTCCAATCCCTATTTCTAAAAGTAATTATCCTTTAGATTACAATTCTAAAATTGTGTCTTTGGGTTCTTGTTTTGCAGAAAACATGGGTGAAAAATTCAATTATTTTAAATTCGAAAATACCATAAATCCTTTCGGAATAATTTTCAATCCGGTTTCTATTGAAAAAATCATTTATAAAGCTATAAACACAGAATTATTCACCGAAGAAGATATTTTTTTCTATAACGAACTTTGGCACTGTTTTGATGTGCATTCAGATTTGAATAATGCTAATTCAGTCGAATTAATAAATAATTTGAATGCGATTGTCAAATCAATGAAGCAACAAATAACCGAATCAACGCATATCATCATCACTTATGGAACCTCGTGGATATATCGAAATATAGAAAGCGATTCTATTGTTGCGAATTGCCATAAAGTTCCACAAAAACAGTTTAAGAAAGAATTACTTTCGGTTGAAGAGAGTAAAGAAAGTATTGCAAATACTATTAAATTAATCCTTTCAGTTAATCCTTGTTGCAGTATTATTTTCACGGTTTCACCAGTACGACACATTAAAGATGGTTTTGTCGAAAATCAATGGAGTAAAGCCAACTTGGTTTCGGCTGTTCACAGTGTTCTGAATACGGAACACTATAAACGGCAAACTGAATACTTTCCTTCATACGAAATCATGATGGATGAACTTCGTGATTATCGGTTTTATGCGGAAGACATGTTGCATCCCAATCAAGTGGCAATCGATTATATTTGGAAGCGTTTCAAGGAAACTACCATTTCAGAAACTGTTTTTTCTACAATGGAAGAAGTTGAAAGTATTCAAAAAAGTCTTTCACACAAGCCTTTTAATCCTGATTCAAAAAGTCATTTGAAGTTCGAAACCAAACTCAGAGAAAAAATCACTAAATTGGAAACTCAATATTCATTCATGAAATTTTAATTATGCTTAGAAGAATACTTATTGGAATAGGAGTTATTGTCGGAATATTTTTATTATTCAAATTTTGTGATTTTAAGAAAAACGATGATGAAGACATCAGTTACAACACCAATCTCATTCAGCAACAAATTGTAAACGTAGGGAAATTGGTAGTTACCGAAGGGCATTTCTCAGAGGTGATAACCTATAAAAATCAACAAAAATACTTGTTGGATATGCTTTCTTTCGAGAAAAAAGCATTAGTTATTGTCAATGCCGATGTAACAGTTGCGTATGATTTGCACAAAATGAAGTATGACATCGATGAAAAAAACAAAACTATCACGATTATTAGTATTCCAAAAGAAGAGATAAAAATAAGTCCAGATATTCAGTTCTATAACGTGGAACAAAGTAAACTGAACCCTTTTACAGGCGACGATTACAATAAAATCAATAAGTCAGTTAAAGCGAATTTAGCCAAGAAAATAGCTAAATCGTCATTGAAAACGAATGCTCAAAATCGCCTAATTAGCGAATTATCCAAAATACTGATTCTAACCAATACAATGGGTTGGAAATTACAGTATGAGGGAAAAGTAATTGAGAGCGAGAAAGATTTTGGTCAGCAAATAAAATTGTAATTTTTTTTGTCAGGTTGAGCGAAGTCGAAACCATTTTCATGTGGTATTAAAGCATAAACAATAATCTCGACTGCGCTCGATTTGACAAAATTAATTTAGTATAAAAACCTAAGCTTTCTCTTTATCAAAAATCAAATCCAAACCGCCAGCAATCAAATGCGCTACTTCGGGTCTTTTTTCTTTTAATTTTTTAAGATAAGCGATAACTTCCTGTAACAGTTGCGGTTTGTTTCTGTCTCTCAAAAGTTCCGTGATTTCAACGGCTAACAGCCAGTCATTTGGATGATTGGTATGTAATTTATCAAAAATTGGCGCTAAAGAAGTTTGCATGTCTTTGGATTCCCTGATCATTCGAATCGTTTGGTACAAAACCTCTAAATCATCACGTTCCGCAGTATGTTTCGCCTTGATGGTTTTACTTGTCGGTACATGCGAAATCAGATCAAAACTATTCACATCAGCAGGGCCTGAAAAAGCCGAAATCACCTTTTTTCCTATCGCCATATCGTAATTGCCCCATTCCGGTTGAAACAAAACAGTTTCTCTATGAGTTACGGTACAGTTTTTTAAACTGATTAAAATAATCTCGCCATGCAGGTTTCTGGAGCCAGTTATAATTTCTCCTTTTACCGTAATGTTACCTTCAAATTCTAAGGTTACACTTTTGTTTTCAGTGATAGAATAGGCACTTAAGTCTCTTGGACTCATGTCTTCAATTGCGAGATTTATACCTTTTAGTTTGCCAATAGGACTTCCAAAACCTTCGGGATGTTTAATTGTTCCATGGCCTACTAGTTCTTTTTCTCTATACGATAAGGCAGTTTTTCCTGTAGTTTGGATATAAACGGGTTTTCCTTCTTCTTCAATAACATTGGTAAACACACCCGAAATCTGAATTCCGGTACTCAGTTCAATAGTTCCTAGAGCATTGGAATGAATCAATTTATTAATTCCCGATAATCCTCCGGTACGCAATGCCATTTTATTGGCAAACTCTTCCAAAACCAAGCTTAAATACCCAAAATCTGGGGTGACGTAAAGTTGCGGTTGCAGTTTTGTAATGTCAAAACTCTGATTGGCTGCTGATATATCGTAAGGGATTTTCTTCACATTATCCGTCATGCACCAAGCACTTTCTCCAATTGACGAAAGCAGTCCGGCGCCATAAATTTTCGGGTTGTCGAGAGTTCCTATCAAACCATATTCTACGGTCCACCAATGTAGGTTTCTAATTTGTGCCATCTCCGATAATTCACCCATATTGTTTTGCAAATCCTCCACCGCTTTTTCGGCAGCATTAATATCAGCTTGCGGAGTATCTTCGGCTTCTTTCAAGATAGAAAGCAGTCGGATGGCTTCGTACATTTGGTAATCTTTATTCGAAGAAATCGCTTTGCAGCCTATTTCCCCAAAACGACGCAGGTATTCCGCATATTCCGGATTGGCAATAATGGGCGCATGACCGGCACCTTCGTGAATAATATCCGGTGCTGGCGTGTATTCTATATGTTCGAGTTGACGAATATCAGAAGCAATTACGAGTACATTATACGCTTGAAATTCCATGAAAGCATTTGGTGGAATAAATCCGTCCACTGCCACCGCAGCCCAACCTATTTCGGTCAGAATGCGGTTCATACCATACATACTAGGAATGTGGTCAATTTCAATTCCTGTTTTTTTCAATCCTTCGAGGTACGAACTATGAGCCACTTTCGAAAGGTAATTCACATTTTTACGCATCACATATCGCCAAACCGCTTGATTTATAGGTGTGTAATCGCTATAGTCTTGAGGCTTAATAAATTGCTTTAAGTGCTTTGGCAATCGGTCTAATAACGGATTACTTTCAATAGTTGAGTTCATTTCGAAATCGTTGTAGTTACGTTGCAAAAGTACGAATTTAAGGAGCTATTTCCAGCTTTTCAGTGCAAGTTTTTGCAAACCCGTTTGTTTTTCTAAAGTTGCTGCTAGAGCTTCCTCCGGTCGCTTTGCGGCAACAAGAAAAACTAAAACGGCTTTCGCAAAAAGCTTTTCATTGCAAACGAAGTTCACTGAACTCTAGTAAAAATAAAAGTATAGTGAAGTAATCTGGGCTAGGGGAGTGTTGGATTGATTGATGTTTTTTGGGTTTACTATTCCACCAACTCAAACACCAACACCTGCGTTTTTTGCATCTCAGAAAAATTATTATCAGAAATGAAAATAATGGATTGATTGCCATTAGCTAATTTTGGTCCAAAAGTAAGGCCTTCGATATTATCAATAAAAATCCCCAAATCATCCATGTTTAGAATCAGTTTTTTGGAAGCTAATTCAAAATTTTGGTTCTTTAATGAATCATAGTTTTTAACATTAGTTGCTTTTTTCAAATCACACAGATAAACTTTAATTGTGCAAGCTTGAGTGCCCGTAGAATAAGAGCGTTCCACAACCAGCAACTGGTTTTTACCATAATATTGAATCGCTGAAACTCCATTTACGGCAAAAGCATCTTTTGGATTCGGTTCCAATGCAATAGGTTCTAATTTATATGCATATTGAGCTCTATTCTTTTTGGTTTTTGCATTAAATTGATACAATCGAATCAAACCTCCTTTACTGGTATTGGCTTGTTCACCATCTTCAAATAAAGGTTCCTCAATGTTGGTGTAAATGTTTTTGTAGTTGGGGTCAAAAGTAATTCCTTCTAAAGTTCCATTATTTCTAGGGCCTTTTTCCGCTTTCTGCATTTCTAAATTCGTTGGTAATTTGGCTTTGCCAAGAGAATTACCTTTTAAATCTATAAAATTAATAGAAGGATTTTGTGAAATTAATTTATCTGCGGTAATTACACGAGCGCCTTCGCTGCTCCAAACTAAGGAACTGGTTTTTGGATTGAATCGAATATCTTCAGGGTCGGCTGCCGTTGTTGGGTTAGTATTCCAGTTACCAAAATTTTTTCTGGTTTCATTTTTTAAAGTAGTGACGCTTTGAAAATGGATACTTTCTAATTTATTTTCGACCAAACGAATTTTTGCAGTGTAAAATCTGGAATCGTTAAAAGCTGATCTATCATCACTTATTAGGTAGTAAAGATCGTTTTTCGCATCATAATCGATTCCGGATAAACCACCAACTTTCGTGTCTTGAAAAGTTTGATTAAAAGGAATTTCTAACGAACTGATAAACTTTAAACTGGGAGTCGGTTTGTTTTCAGCAGTTTGTTTTAAATTGGAACAAGAAAGGAGAATAGCTTGTAAAACAACGAGAATTAGAAATTTACGCATATTTTATTTAGTATAGTATTCGTGTGGTTTTTGAATTGTATTTTGTTTCAAAGATACTGGTAATCGAAAAAAAAGTTGATTGGTTAGTCTTTAATAATTCGTTAAGGATTTAGTTCTTTTCGGCATTCCTGAAATACTCAATTTTATAATTGAACATTTCAGCCATATTCATAGCGCGAAGTTTAGCTTCTTCAGCTAATGGGCCAACAAATAAACTATCTGTAGTTTCAATGAAAATTTCCATCCAGCGTTCAAAGTGTTCTTTTGCAACAGGTAATTGTTTGTGTGGCGGAAATGGGCTGCCGGAATAGGTATGTTCTTCTAGTAGAATTGTTTGCCAGAAGAGATACATTTTTTCTAAATGTTCCGGCCATCGGTTGCTTATTTTTTCATTGAACATTGGTCCAATAAATTTATCTTTTTGAACTTTGGAGTAAAAGGTATCAACAAGTAATTTGATGTCTTCGAGAGTGGTAATATCCGTAAGTTGTGTCATTATTTTATATAAAAAAGCCTACGTAAAGGTAGACCATTTATATCAAATAATAGTTTAAAGGTTCTTGCTACTTTTTAGATTAGTTGCTTGTCCACAATGTTACTTAACAACAAAAATAGCACACAGATTATACACATTAAACGGATCAACACAAATTTTTTTGATTATTTTTATTTCAAATTGGTGCTAATTCGTGGCTATTTTTTTAAGGGTTATTTATACTAGGGTTATTGTTTACTATAAATCTGAAAACTGCTTACTTTTTAACAGGCGGGAATTGTTCTAAAATTTTTGCCACAAATTCATTGATTTGTTTTTCTTTTTCACTGCGGTTTTCAGTCAAATAACCTACACCTTCACCTTGCCAAACTAATTCTTTTTTCTTGGCATCGATTAAATCAATATACAATGTCCCTTCGGTTGATGACGAAACATAAGTGCTGCGGCCTCCCCATAAATAAGGATTCCATCCCCATCCCCAACCATAACCCCATCCGGCGTTGTATTGGTTTACATCAATTTTTTCTCTTTCTTTAGTTAGTATATTAATCAGCAAATCTGGATTTTCACTTTTGGTCATTCCTTTGTTGCTTAATTCCCGGTCTATGGCATTTAGTATTCTTTTCTTGTCTAATTCTGAAATTTCAACTTTATCAATTCCTTTTTTATGAAAAGCATACGTTTTGTATTGACTAAAATCTACATTGTTATCATAATCTGAATACACTTTTACAGAACTGCAAGATGCAATTACGAAAAGTAGAAGTACGGGAAGGAGTTTAATTGCTTTCATGGTGTGATTATTTGATTTCTATATGTTTACTAAAGATACGTTCAAATTTTTAAAAATCCAACAAATTGTCGGCTACTATATTAGGGATGGTTACTTTCAATAAAGGTTGCGTCTCCATCGCTCTTTTTATTGCAAATAATGCTCCATCGTTTCTAGCCCAACTTCTTCTGGAAATTCCGTTGTTGACATCCCAGAAAAGCATTGATGCTAAACGTCTTGAAGCTTCTTTTGAACCATCAAGAACCATACCAAATCCACCGTTAATTACCTCGCCCCAGCCTACACCGCCGCCATTGTGAATGGATACCCAGGTGGCTCCTCGAAAGCTGTCTCCAATGACGTTTTGTATCGCCATATCGGCGGTAAAACGGGAACCGTCATAAATATTAGACGTTTCTCTGTAGGGCGAATCTGTGCCAGAGACATCATGGTGATCTCTGCCTAAAACTATAATTCCTATTTCGCCTTTGGCTATAGCCTGATTAAAAGCTTCAGCAATTTTTACACGTCCTTCGGCATCAGCATAAAGGATTCGGGCTTGTGAACCTACAACCAACTTGTTTTCTTGTGCACCTTTTATCCAGTGAATGTTGTCCTGCATTTGTTGCTGAATTTCCTCAGGAGCTGTTTTTGCCATTTCTTCCAGAACTTGACAGGCAATTTCATCTGTATTGGCTAAATCTTCTGGTTTTCCCGAAGCACAAACCCATCGGAAAGGACCAAAACCGTAATCAAAACACATTGGTCCCATGATGTCCTGAACGTAGCTCGGATATCTGAAATCGATATGATTTTCCGCCATTACATCAGCACCTGCACGGGAAGCTTCCAGTAAAAATGCATTTCCATAATCAAAGAAATAGGTTCCTCTAGCAGTATGTTTATTGATAGCAGTAGTGTGTCTGCGTAATGTTTCCTGTACTTTTATTTTAAATAAATCAGGATTATTAGCCATCATTTCATTTGCTTGTTCAAAAGAAAGATCGGCAGGATAATAGCCTCCAGCCCAAGGATTATGTAAGGAAGTTTGATCGGATCCTAAATCGATATGGATATTTTTCTCGTCAAATTTTTCCCAAACATCTACCACATTTCCAAGATAGCCGATAGAAACGGTTTCTTTATTGGCTTGCGCCAAAGCGACTCTTTTTACTAATTCATCTACATTTTCAACCACTTCATTAATCCAGCCCTGACTGTGGCGAATATGGGTGATTTTTGGGTTTACTTCGGCGCAAACGGTAATGCAACCGGCAATATTTCCAGCTTTTGGTTGTGCGCCACTCATTCCGCCCAGCCCTGAGGTAACAAATAAACCAGCCTTTGGACTGCGTTTTATTTTACGAAAACCATTTAAAACGGTAATGGTTGTTCCGTGAACAATTCCTTGTGGACCAATGTACATATAGCTTCCAGCTGTCATTTGCCCGTATTGAGAAACGCCTAATGCATTCATTTTTTCCCAGTCATCCGACTTGGAATAATTAGGAATGACCATTCCATTTGTGACAACAACTCGTGGAGCTTCTTTATGCGAAGGAAACAATCCCATAGGATGGCCGGAATACATGGTCAATGTTTGCTCTTCTGTCATTTCCGACAAATAGTGCATTGTCAAAAGATACTGTGCCCAGTTTTGGAAAACAGCTCCATTTCCGCCATACGTAATCAACTCATGCGGATGTTGTGCTACGGCATAATCTAAATTATTTTGAATCATCAACATGATTGCTTTTGTCTGTTCACATTTTCCGGGATATTCAGCAATAGGTCGCGCATACATTTTGTAATCAGGACGAAAGCGGTACATGTAAATACGGCGATATGTTTCTAACTCTTCTGAGAATTCTTTAACTAATTCAGCATGATGTTGAGGTTGAAAATAACGAAGGGCATTACGTAATGCTAGTTTTTTTTCTTCAGCAGAAAGGATTTCTTTGCGTTTTGGGGCGTGATTGATATCCGTTTCGTATGGTTTTATTTTTGGTAAAACCGATGGAATCCCTTGTTGAATTTGTTCTTGGAAAGTCATTTTTGATGTTATTCGTTAATTTTTTTATGTGTAATTTTAAAAGAAAAGGATTTCGACTGCGCTCGATAGGACACCATTTTAATTTTAAGAATACACTAAGGATAACGAATATCCGACCTATGGTAGGATTTATGAATTTTGATTCTATATTTCTGTAAACAAATATCCATTTAGTTTTTTGTTGATGTTTTTTGAAAACTGCATTCTCTTGATTATACTATCTGCACCTGAATATTGACTACTTTTTATTTGTGCCTGTTTTTTTATCATAACCATAAGGGCAATGACGACAACCGCTTTTGCAACAATAGCCACGTTTTAAATGGTATTTTTCAGTGAAACATTTGTAACCTTCCGGTGTGTAATAGAAATCTTCCCCTTCTATTAATTTATTTTCATTACTTTGCTCATTCATACCTAGGATTATTCTATTCTAAAAGTCATTCGATTTACTTTGATTGATAAAAGAACTCAATCGATTGAGTTTTTCATTAAATAGGACCATTTTATCAGTACAAATTTATAAATTTTATAGCGAATGTTTCTAATTGTTGCTAAATATTTAATTCCAAAAGGATATCGTGGATTGACTGCATTTCCTTTTGTATTTATAAAATATCATATTGATAAAGAAAATAAAGTTTTTATTAATCATGAGAAAATACACTTGCGACAGCAATTAGAACTTCTGGTGATTTTTTTTTTTATTTGGTATTTTATAGAATATCTTTTTCGTTTGATTCAATATAAGAAAGCTGATTTAGCATACAGAAATATCAGTTTTGAAAGGGAAGCTTATGCCAATGAATCAAATTTAGAGTATTTAAAAAACAGACCTTTTTTAAAGTTTTTAAATTTTTTTGATAAAAAATAATTTTATTCATACCATACTTTAAAAATCGATTACTTTAAGAAAATTATAGTTTATTGAATACCCTTTTTTATCGTTCAATTGCGATCAATCAAGGGATGCCACCTTTTTCAATCCTTATTTTTAAATTATAGAAAGAAACTATTAAAAAAAATAGTGCAGTTTGTTTTTTTTGTAAGAAAAAGCTTGTTTATTTAAACAAAAATGTTATTTATATTCAAATAAAATTTTGCTCATAAAAGTGACTGTTTACTGGGAATTATGAGTTAAAATGAGTGCTAAAAAATAAAAAAAGGTACTGAAGATGTGTCGATTAGAGACTTTATTTTTTTTAACAGTTGTTTAGTCATTAATTAACATCACATTTGCATCACATTGGATTTTTAATAAATTTTTTAGATTTAAAACGTGTTGTTTTTCAATAAATTAAGATAAATCTCAATAGAGTAATTAAAAATATATGAAAAATAGTATTTCGTTCTTATTCGTTTTATTCTTGCTAATTTCGAAAGCATCAAATGCACAAGTAGGAATAGGTACTACAAATCCTGAAGTTTCATCGATGCTAGACATTCAATCTACTAATAAAGGATTTCTTTTGCCTAGATTGACTACAGCTCAAAGAGATCTAATAAGTTCACCTGCAACTGGGCTCCTTATTTATAACACTACGACTTCAATTTTTAATTTTTATAATTTGGGTTGGAAAGATTTTAATACAGGTTTAGTTTTGCCAATAAATGGAGGAACTGGAATAGCCAATAGTAACGCATCTACTCTTGCATTACCGGGAGCATTTGCAACTACAATTACAACTACTGGATTAACAGATGTTACATTGCCTAAGACAGGAACTTTATACGGAACGGAAACAGGAAGTATAACTTCAGCACAAATACAGAATTCATCGAGCGATGAAACAGGGACTGGAAAGTTAGTGTTTTCTGAATCTCCAACTTTTACAGGAATAACGCTAGCTCCTACTGCAGCAGTGGGAACGAATACGACACAATTAGCAACGACGGCTTTTGTTTTGGCAAACACTACAAGTAATTATAAATCCATTAATGCTACTGGGGACATAATGACTAGTTCAACTACGGATGTTTTAGTACCGGGAATGTCAATAAGTCCCCTAACAGGAACTTATGCTGTTGCCTTTAATGGCCAATATACAATAACACCTGGTAATAAAGCGACGCAAGCAGCAATCGCTTTACAAGCATTTTATAATCAATTGAATTCAGTCGCAGTTACAAATACTACCCATTCAGCTACGTTTGGAAGTGAGACCGTGAACCCAGGAGTGTATAGTATAGCTACGGCAGGTTCTGTATTAGGTGCCCTTACCTTAGACGCACACGGAGATACCAATGCTCTTTTTATTTTTAAATTCGGAGCGGCCTTTAACACTGGGGCAAGTGCTGCAATAATCTTGCTCAATGGAGCATCTGCTGCTAATGTTTTTTGGTTGGCACAAGGAGGGATAGGGCTTGGAGCTTCAACTATTATGAAAGGAACCCTTCTCGCTAATAATGGTGCAGTTGCTTTAGGAGCATCTTGTATGCTTGAAGGAAGAATACTTTCTACGGCGGGAGCTATAAGTACTGATAGTTTAACCATGACTAAAACTGCTAATAGTTCTCATGTCAACTTGGGAGCTTTGTCTTCCTTTGCTATGTTTACTTCTTCTGGTGGTGTTGGTAATACAGGAATTTCAAATATTACGGGAGACATAGGTACTAACGCAGGTGCTATAACAGGTTTCGAAACTTCTACTGTGAATGGTTCTTTTATTACTCCTACTACTGTTAGTGCTTTGGCTACTTTTAGTATTTATCAAAATGGAGTATTAATTGCAAACTCCAGTAGAACGAGATTAAGTTCTGTTAATACGGTGGATGTGTCATTGCAAGCCATTGCATCTGTTTCGGCAGGTCAAGATGTTGATGTAAGATGGAACATTGATGCAGGAACTTTAAAGCTAGGAAACAGAATATTAACACTAATCAATGTAAAGTAGTTTTATTGATTAACAGGTATTTAGATATAGTGTCTTTTGTTTTTTTAATTTGTCTTAAGTCGATTACTTTATTTGTAAAAATAGTTCTCAATTTTTCTAAAATAAATTTATACGATTATTATTAGGTTAATTAAAGAATGGTTTTTTACAGGTGTCAAGTTATTCAATAGCATCACATTTGCATGCTTTAAAAGTTATAATGTACTTAGTTAAAGGACAAAAATACATTGTTTTCAATGTATTAATGATTTAGATCAATAGAATATATAAAATAAATAAATGAAAAATAATATCTTGTTTTTATGCGTTTTATCCCTGCTAATTTCGGAAGTTTCTAGTGCACAAGTAGGAATAGGTACAGTTACCCCTGAAGTTTCATCAGCTTTAGATATTCATTCTACCGATAAAGGATTTCTTTTGCCTCGTTTGACTACAATACAAAGAGATGCCATTAGCTCACCTGCAACAGGACTTCTTATTTATAACACTACGACTTCAATTTTCAATTTTTATAATTTGGGTTGGAAAGATTTTATTACAGGTTTAGTTTTACCAATTAATGGGGGGACAGGAATAGCTAATAATAATTCGTCGACACTTGCTTTACCAGGTGAATTTGCAACTACAATTACAACAACAGGAGTAACAAATGTAACATTACCTACAACAGGAACAGTTTACGGAACGCAAACTGGAAGTATTACTTCAGCACAATCACAGAATTCATTGATTGATGAAACAGGGACTCAAAAGGTCGTGTTTTCAGATTCGCCAACCTTTACAGGGGTGGCATTAGCTCCAACTGCAGCGATTGGTACGAACACTACACAATTAGCAACTACGGCTTTTGTACTGGCCAATTCAGATAATTTTAATTCGGTTAATGCAACTGAGGATATAGTAACTAATTCAAATACTGATGTTTTAATTCCAGGAATGTCATTGACTCCTAGGGCAGGAACTTATCTGGTTATGTTTAATGGTCAATATAGTATTACTTCCAGCTATTCTTCTAGATCTGTAAATACTGATCAAGGTAGATTAGATTTAAAAGCGGCATACGATCAGTTGAATGGGGTTTCTATTACTAATATTCATGCACCTGCTCTTGGTAGTGGGGAGATTCTAACAGCTGGTGTATATTCAATAGGAGCTGCAGGATCAATAGCTGGAGTTTTAACTTTGGACGCGCAAGGAAATCCAAATGCAGTGTTTATTTTTAAAATTGGAGGGGCATTTACTACAGGAGCAGGTACTGTTGTTGCATTGACTAACGGCGCATCTGCATGTAACGTATTTTGGATTGTAGAAGGCGCAGCATCTATGGCCGCTTCAACGACAATGAAAGGAACTGTTATTGCTAATAATGGAGCCGTTTTTATGGGGGCTAATGGAACGCTTGAAGGGAGATTGTTTTCAACAACTGGTGCTATTAGTTTTGGACCAGGAACTGCATACATACCTTTAAACTGTTCTTATCTTGACTTAGGAACATTGTCTACTTTTGTTATATTTACGACTAATGGTGCAATTGGCAACACTGGGAATTCTTATTTCACTGGAGACATTGGTACGAATTCAGGTGATGTTTCAGGTTTTGAGTATTCAAGCGTGAATGGTTCTATATTTAAACCTGGGACTACTACTGTAGCAACCGCTAGCAAAGCATTAGCAACTTTTAGTATTTATCAAAATGGAGTTTTAGTTCCTAATTCGAGCAGAATTTGCACAAGTAATCTGAATATTGGATCAGTTTCTTTACAGGCAATTGCTACAGTTTCTTCGGGGCAAAATATTGATATTAGATGGAAAATTGATTCAGATGCAATAATTCTGAAAAATAGAATCTTAACCTTAATGAGTGTGAGATAAGATTATGTTAAAAACTATCGTAAATATCTAGTTTGCACCTTGAGATTTTTTATTATTCTTAATAGCTTCATTTTCTAAAACTAAAGATGTTATAGTGTCTAATGAGATTACTTATTAAAAAACATCTAAACTCTTATAAATTAACTTAACTAATAAGCTTGTGTACTCAAAATTACTTAAAATAATACTGTTAATTGTTTCTGAAATTTTATTTCAGAGCAATGCTAATGCCCAGATGTATATTAGTCCTAATAGTTATGTCTTTGCAAGTAATGAAGTTATTTTTATAAAACAAGACTTGGAATTAAGTGCAGCTAGTAGCAATTTCTATTTGAGAAAAGATGCCCAATTGTTGCAAGGCTCTACTTCGGTTGGAACAAATAAAGGAGTTGGTGAGTTATCTATTTTTCAAGAAGGAAGTACGAACAATTTTCAATTCAATTATTGGTGTTCTCCTGTTGGGGGAAATAGTGCTGTCACAGGGAATTCTCCTTTTGGGATTACCCAGCTTAAAGACATTGTAAATTTGACTAGTAGCAATAATCCAACCATTTTAGCAATGAATAATTACGATGGTAAAGCTAGTCCATTTGCAATTGCCCCATATTGGATAAATAAATTGATAGCAACATCGAATTATTCGAATTGGATTCAAGTGGGTTCTGCTTCTAGCATAAATGCAGGAGAAGGTTTTACGATGAAAGGAACTTCAGGGACTAATTTAACTACTGTAAATGGGGTTCAAAACAATCCGACAAGTCAACAAAGATATGATTTTAGAGGAAAACCAAATGATGGAACAATTTCTATTCCAGTGAAAATTCAGCAATTTACGTTAACTGGAAATCCTTATCCATCAGCAATAGATTTGTCTGCCTTTTTAATAGCTGCAACAAATTGTACGGGGATTGCTTATTTCTGGGAGCAAGATAAAACGATAAACTCTCATTTTATAGCTGATTATAAAGGGGGATATGGAGCTTTTTCACCTGGTTCTTTAGGAAGTAATGGAGTTTATGTTCCTGCAACTTTTTATTCTTATGATGGATCTGGAAATCAGGTAACGAGTATGAGTACAGGGGGGATTTATGAAAGACGTTTTAGTCCAGTTGGACAAGGTTTTTTGATTGAAGGAACTGTAAATAGTACTGTGGAAATGAAAAATATTTATCGAGTATTTGTTAAGGAGAACGTGTCAAATTATTCTCAATTTAATAAAAATGAAGATAAAACGAAAAATATCTCTTCTTATTTATCGGATATTCAATCAGTATCTGGTTTTGATTATACCAAAGTGAGTATTCTCCCAACGCCACAAATACGATTCAATATATTGATGAATAATGAAGGAGTCCGTCAAATGGCTTTGGCATTTATTCCTGAAGCAACGGACGGTGTTGATCGTGCCTTAGATGCAATATCCCCAAGCGATGGACCTCCTGCAGATGTTTACTTTGTAGTAGAGGATAACGAATATGTAATAAATGCTGTGAATTTCAATGTCGATAAAAAAATCCCTATAGGTTTTAAAAATGTGGCCAAAGCTAATTATAAAATTACAGTAAAAGAAATTTTGAATTTTACAGGAGCTAATACTGTTTACTTACATGATAAAGTGGCGGATAAATATTTTGATATTAAAAATGATTTCCATGAATTGACTCTTCCAGCAGGTGTCAATAATACACAATTTGAAATCACCTTTAAAAGTAATGTTTCCTTGGGAGTTGAAGATTTGACGAGTGAAGGTTTTGTGGTTTACCAAAATAATTCTACTAAAAATCTAACAATCAATAATCCATTGTTAATAGATTTTACTACCTGTGCTTTATATGATGTCGCCGGAAAATCAATTTTTAATAAAAACGATTTGGGAGTAAATTCATCTTATAAATTTTCTACGTCAGGTCTTGGAGATGGAATTTATATTGTTAAGTTATCCACCAAAGACAATATTGAGGTTGGTAAAAAAATAATAATTAAAAACTAAAACTCATTTGAAATGAAAACAATAAATGCAATCTGCAAAGGTTGCATTTTTGTTATATATAAATTTTACCTTTGTAAAAAAATAACTTAGCTTGAATCAACAGTTAACGATATTATTTCCAAACTCCATTTCAGTGCATATCAAACGGGAAGATTTGATTCATCCTTTTGTTTCAGGAAATAAGTTTAGAAAACTTAAATATAATTTGCTTCAGGCGAAAGAAGAAAATCAGGAAACACTGCTTACTTTTGGAGGCGCTTTTTCGAATCACATTGCAGCGGTTGCTTTTGCAGGGAAAGAAAAAGGATTCAAAACTATTGGGATTATTCGAGGGGATGAATTACGCACTAAAATTTTAGAAAATCCAACCTTATTGTTTGCTCAAAATTGTGGGATGCAATTGGAATTTATTTCGAGAGAAGCGTATCGCTTAAAAAACGAGATTTCATTTTTAGAAAATTTAAAACAAAAATTTGGCAGCTTTTATCTTATTCCCGAAGGCGGGACTAATGCATTGGCCATCAAAGGTTGTCAGGAAATTTTAACACAGAAAGATGCTGAATTTGATTATATTTGCTGCCCAATAGGAACAGGGGGCACTATTTCAGGAATTATAAATAGTGTTTTGCCGCACCAGAAAGTTTTAGGGTTTCCAGCTTTAAAAGGGGATTTTTTAAAAGCCGAAATTTGTAATTTTGCACAAAATGAGAATTGGGAATTAATTACTGATTACCATTTTGGAGGGTACGGAAAAGTAAATAACGAATTAATCGGGTTCATTAATCAGTTTTATGAAGATAATCAAATTCCTTTGGATCCTATTTATACAGGAAAGATGGTTTTTGGCGTTATAGATTTGATACATAAGAACTATTTTCCGGCTCAATCAAAAATTTTACTAATTCATACCGGTGGAATTCAGGGAATTCAAGGAATGAATATGAAATTAAGAAACAAACAATTACCAACAATCAATGTCAATGTTTAAAAAAATTCTGCTGATTCTCACAATACTAACTTTGGTAGGTTGTAAAGCTACAAAGCCAGTTATTGTAACTACGAAAAAAGTTGCTTTAAAACCAAAATCAGAAGTTGTTACCACTGTTAAAAAACCGAATGTCTCAAAATCAATTATTACAAAACCCGTAAAAAAAGAACCAACGATTAGTGAAACGGAAGTAATTGTTTCTACTTCAAAAACGGTAGTTACGAATGCTGTTGTGAAAGCTTATATTTCTCAATTTAAAGAAATTGCAATGGGAAATATGAAGAGTTTTGGTATTCCTGCAAGTATTATTTTAGCTCAAGGAATTTTAGAATCAGGTGCCGGAGTAGGTGATTTGGCTATAAGTGCCAATAATCATTTTGGTATAAAATGTCATGAAGGCTGGACTGGAGAAAGTGTGCGTCATGATGACGATTCTGATCAGGAATGCTTCAGGAAATATAATAATCCATCAGAATCGTTTAAAGACCACGCTATATTTCTAACTGGCAGAAGTAGATATTCTAAATTATTTGCATTGCCAAAAGGAGATTATAAGGCTTGGGCAAGAGGGCTTAGAACTGCCGGCTACGCTACAGATCCAAAATATCCGGATAAATTGATAGCTTATATTGAACGATACAATTTGCAACAATATGACCGTGAGGTTTTAGACGTAAATTATGTTTCGAATGAAAAACAATTAGTAGCAGAATTATCAATAGAAAATAAAAACTCAAAAGGTTCAGACTCCTATGAGGTTCAAAAAGGAGATACGTTGTATTCTATTTCTAAAAAATTCGAATTAAGAATTGACGAATTAAAACAAAAAAATAATCTTTCTGACAATTCTCTTTCAATTGGACAAAGACTGATTATAAAATAAATTAAAAATAACCAAAAATTCATAATTCATTAAATGTTATATAAAAGAAGCAGTCAGCTTTTTGCTGAAGCAGAAAAAGTAATTCCAGGAGGTGTAAATTCACCAGTAAGAGCTTTTAAAGCAGTAGGAGGAACTCCAATTTTTGTCAAAAGTGCCAAAGGTGCTTATTTGTATGATGAAGACGGTAACCGTTTAATCGATTATATCAATTCATGGGGTCCTATGATTTTAGGTCATGCTTTTGAACCGGTTATACAAGCCGTGATTGAGAAAGCTAAATTGGGAACTTCTTTTGGAATGCCAACAGAATTAGAGACTCAAATTGCCGCTTTGGCTGTTTCCATGGTTCCGAATATCGATAAAATCAGATTTGTAAATTCAGGAACTGAAGCTTGTATGAGCGCGGTAAGATTAGCTCGTGGATTTACCAAAAGAGATAAAATAATAAAATTTGCAGGTTGTTATCACGGTCATTCTGATTCATTCTTGATTCAGGCCGGAAGCGGTGCCATTACTTTTGGTTCGCCAAATAGTCCTGGAGTAACCGCAGGAACTGCCAAAGATACTTTGCTGGCACGATACAATGATTTAGAGAATGTGAAGGCTTTAATTGAAGCCAATAAAAATGAAATTGCCACAATAATCGTTGAGCCAGTTGCAGGAAACATGGGTTGTATTCCTCCAAACAAAGGTTTTCTGGAAGGATTACGCAAATTGTGTACAGACAATGGAATTCTATTGATTTTTGATGAGGTCATGACAGGTTTTAGACTTGCCAGAGGCGGTGTTCAGGAATTATTCAATATAACTGCTGATATAGTTTGCTTCGGAAAAGTAATAGGCGGCGGTTTGCCAGTTGGAGCTTTTGCTGCCCGTGAAGAAATTATGAATTATCTGGCGCCATTAGGACCTGTTTATCAAGCAGGAACTTTATCAGGAAATCCATTAGCAATGGCTGCAGGATTAGCGATGTTAGAAGCGTTAGATAATGATCGTGCTATTTTTCAAAGATTAGAAGAAAAAACAGCGTATTTGGCTGCAGGGATTGACAAAGTTTTGAAAGCAAATAATGTTGCTTTTACAATCAATACCATTGGATCTATGATTTCAGTACATTTTGACGCTGCTCCAGTTGTAGATTTTCAAACTGCTGCAAAAGGGGATAATGAAACCTTCAAGAAATTCTTTCATGGGTTATTAAAGGAAGGAATTTATATTGCGCCATCTGCTTACGAAACATGGTTTATTACAGATGCATTAACGTACGATGATTTAGATTTTACCATTCGTGCTATAGATAAAGTTTCAAAAAATTTTTAGTTATAAAAAAACTTCCGGCTTAAACCGGAAGTTTTTTCTTTTTTCTTATTTTCGATCACCACCTCTTCGGTCACCTCTTTCTTGTTGTTGTTTTTCTTTTTCTGCATTCCACTTTTCAAATTGTTCCGGAGTTAAAATGCTTTTCATCTTGTTTTTCATAGCGATTTGTTCATCCATCATTTTGGTTCTCATGTCAAAATTCTCGCCAGTGTTTTTTTCCTGATTTGCTTTTCGTTCCGCTCTCATGGATTCTCTTTTGGCGCTTTGTTCAGCAATAACCTGTTTCATTTGCTCTTGCTGTTTTGCATTCAAATCAAGGTCTAATGTCATTTTTTTTAACATTAATTCATTGCGTTGTTCAGGAGTTAATTTTTCCATATCAGCTCTTGCTGGTCTTTCTTTTCTGTCTTGAGCAAAACTGGTCATTCCAACAACTAATAATGCAGCAATAATTAATTTTTTCATTTGTTTTGTTTTTAAGTTATAATTATAAGACAGTGATAGAGACCAAAGGTTTAATCTGTTAGCAAAAGTTTATTTTTTATTCTTAGTTGTTTTAAAAAAAAATGATAGTTTAGTATGATTGGCCATAACGGATTGATTTTAAAACAGTCTCAAAAGGGCTTTGAAAGCTAAGGTATTTGATAAAGTAGAATAGCGCATGATATTTATCAGTTTTTATTCGGTTTTGTTTCTCGAGTTTTGTGGTTTATTTATTAAATCATTTAGGCATGAAAACAATTAAACCACTTCATACATTTCATATTCCGGTTATGGGGCTTGCATATACAATTGATAGCCCGATACGAGTGGCGAAGTATGGAATATCTTCCGTAATTTCAATTATGGATGATGAACTTATCGAAAAAATGAATGCATTTTACAGTAAGAAATTTGATCTTCCTTACCAAGAAATCACTCAAAAAATTCATGATTATCGCGCTGAACGCATTACTTCTTATTTGAATTTGGTAGACAAAATCGTAAAAGAAAAATTTGAAAATTTTAAAACTGAGTTGTCCGAGAGCAAATTAGCATTGGAAAATTACATGACAATGTTACCCAACAAATCGGAAATTAAATTAGGCTTGCAAAATTTTTTGGAGGACGGTTTTGCTTTCAAAGAAAATATCAAAAATTATCTGGAGAATAATCTTTATCCGGGTGCTATTGATGTGAACATAATGACCAAACTCGATAAGGATAATTTCAATAAAGACGAACAATTACCAATTGCTTTCAATGATGCACATGCTGCCCTTCGAGGCTTTGCCAATAGCACATTAGAATCATCAGTTGTTTTATCCGCGGGAATGAATCCAAGACTGTACAGTTATTTTGAAAATTTCACGGCTTTCTTTCCCGATTTGAATAACAACCTTAAAAAGAAAATCACACTAAAAGTAAGTGATTTCCGTTCGGCAATGATTCAAGGAAATTTTTTAGCCAAAAAAGGGCTTTGGGTTTCTGAATACCGAATAGAATCCGGATTAAATTGTGGCGGTCATGCTTTTGCAACCGAAGGGTATTTGTTGGGACCCATTTTAGAAGAATTCAAACAGAAAAAAGACCAATTGATTGAATCTGCCCATGATTTGATGGTGAAAGCCTTGGGACAAAAAGAAATGCATGTTCCGGAACAACCATTGGATTTAAAAATCACCGTTCAGGGTGGTGTAGGAACTGCTGAAGAACATGATTTTCTATTGGACCATTATAAAGTTGATGCTGTGGGTTGGGGTTCCCCGTTTTTATTGGTTTCTGAAGCGACTTCGGTAGATAAACACACCCGAGCATTATTGGCTGGAGCCAAAGAAGAGGATTTGTATTTAAGTCATATTTCGCCTTTGGGAATTCCTTTTAATACGTTGCGCGGAACGACTAATGAAAAATTAAAACTGAAACGTATTGAGGAAAGTAAAGCGGGTAGTTCGTGTCCAAAACGATTTTTGGCGTTAAGCAAAGAATACGATGTAAAAGGAATTTGTACTTCTTCCAAAAAATACCAAGATTTAAAACTGGAAGAATTACTGCAACAAAAAGATGTTTTATCTGCAGAAATTTTCGAAAAAAAGAAAAATAGTATCACTGAAAAAGCGTGTCTTTGTGTAGGTTTGGCTAATGCTTCTTATCTCGAAAATAATATTAAAATTAAAGGGCAGGCACAAGGCGTTATCATTTGTCCCGGACCAAATATGGCTTATTTTGACCAAGAAGTTTCCCTTTCTAGAATGGTGCAACATATTTATGGAAACGTTTCCGTAGTAACGGTTACGAATCGTCCAAATCTCTTTGTCAAAGAATTAAAAATGTATTTGGATTATTTGAAAAATGAAATCACAGCAGTTTCTGACGAAATTACTGCGGCACAAATAAAAAAATGGCATTCATTCCTAAAGAATTTGATGGAAGGAATTGCATATTATGAAAATTTATTCTCAGTAACACCTTTTTTCGAAAGCACTAAAAAAGAAATTCTAAATCAATTTAATAGTTATAAAACGGAATTGATTGAAATTGAAATTCCAGAGTTAGTTCTGGTTTAATACTAAAAAGGCTTGAAATTTTCCACTGCCCCCAAAAAGTTAGACGCTATTTGAGGGCAGTCTTTTTTCAAGCCTTTTTTATTATTTTCTATAGCCGAAAAAATGTTAAAATGAAATAAAAGGGCCTTTTAATTTTTTAAATTAGATTCAATTTAAAGAATTATAATCTACCTTTGCCCCGTGAAAAAAATAGCATTCATAATAGTATTGTTTATGTTTCTAAAGCCACTAGTCCCGGTTTTAGAATATGCAGTTAATTATGAATATATTTCAAAGGTACTATGTGTTAATAAGGCAAAACCGATGATGCATTGTAATGGAAAGTGCCATTTGATGAAAGAATTAGCCAAAGCACAAGAAGAAGAAAAACAAACATCTTCTAACAAAAAGAATACAACATTTGATACCGTTGATTTAATCTTGGACATCAAAAACGACTTCTCCTTATTCGTTTATAACGGAAATGCCAAAACAACAATACATTCAAAATATAATAATTTATATTCCCACCTGAATTTATATTCTATTTTTCATCCTCCCATTTTTATTTCTTAAATTTTAGCTGAAACACCTTTACGTATACTTTTTCATTTGACAAATGTCATTTGAAACTGTCTTGTACGTGCAATTATTTCAAAACAAAAAATAAGAAATATACAATCATATAAATGAAAAATTTACTGAATAAAGCAATAGCAATTATTGCATTAAGCGCTGTGTTTGCAGGCTGTACTAATAATGATGAGGTAATCTCAGGAACAGGAAACTTAGGGGTTGAATTCGATAATTCTTTTGGGTCAAATGACTTGATATTAAGTACGCAAGCCAATACGACTTCCAACGGGGAAATATTGAAAATCAATACCGTTAAATACATTATCAGCAACATCGTCTTGACAAAAGAGGATGGAACTACTTTTACCTATCCCAAAAGCGAAAGCTATTTTATCGTTGATGAAGCTACTGTAGCCAGTCACTTATTGGAATTAACGAATGTTCCTGCGGCAAATTATATTAAAATAAAATTTGGAATAGGAGTTGACAAAGCGCAATGGGAATTGGGTGCAGCGGGTCAGGGAAATTTCTTAGCTACTGCACAAGCTGCTGATATGTTGTGGAGTTGGTCTGCGGGCTATAAATTCCTTGCTTTCGAAGGTACATTTACGTCCCCAACAGTGGCTAACAGCACTTCGTTTATGGTTCATACGGGACAAACGGGAACAAGTTATAACTATACCGAAGTAACACTTGATTTGCCTACAAAAGCGATGGTACGAACAACTATCGCTCCAGAAATTCATGTTGTAGCCGATGTGTCTAAAATTATTGACGGAACAAACAAAATCAAATTGTCTGACAATAACATGGGCGGAATGGGAGCCATGATTATGGGCGGAACAAATTTGCCTTTAATCACAGCAAACTTAAACGGAATGTTTACGGTAGCCCACGTTCATAACGATTAATTCGTGCTGAATTAGAAGCTATTTCCTGCTATACATTGCAAGTCCTCGCTAAAAAATGTGGTTTTCTAAGCTGGGAAAAGAGCTTCCTTTGGTCGCTTTTTTCCAGCAAGAAAAACTACATTTTTTTGCTGCGGGCTTTCCATTACTATCAGGGCTAAAAAACGTGAAGATGTACAAATTAATAGTGTTATTTTTCTTTTTGACTTTGCTTTCCAGTTGTTCGGATCAAGATGATGTTTATGTCAATAAACCTTTAGATTTCGAGGTGCCGTCTAATTTTCCGGATTTGGCTTATAATATCGCACTGAATCCGCCAACAGAGAAAGGATTTGAACTGGGAAAAAAGTTGTTCTACGACGGAAGATTATCTTCGGATGGTCTTATTTCTTGCGGTTTTTGTCACATTCAGGAAAATGCATTTACACATCACGGACATACTTTCAGCCACGGAGTTGGGGATAATATAGGAACCAGAAACACGCCCCCAATTCAAAATCTAGGCTATCAAACGGCATTTATGTACGATGGAGCAACAACGCATCTGGATTTGCAACCTATTATTCCGTTGACAAGTGCGATTGAAATGAATGGAAATTTGACTACAATTGTTGCCATGATGAAAGCGGATAAAACTTATCAAAAGCTTTTTCAGCAAGCATTTACAGATGGAGCCATAAATACCGAAAATATGCTGAAAGCACTTTCCCAATTCATGTTGATGGTAACGTCATCCAATTCTAAATTTGATAAATACCGACGTAATGAAACGGGCGGTACTTTAACGTCGGAGGAATTTTCGGGTTATGCACTTTTCAATACAAAGTGTGCTTCATGTCACGCCACAGATTTAATGACTGATAATTCCTATCGGAATAAT
Source organism: Flavobacterium galactosi (assembly GCF_048158585.1). Lineage (NCBI taxonomy): Bacteria > Pseudomonadati > Bacteroidota > Flavobacteriia > Flavobacteriales > Flavobacteriaceae > Flavobacterium > Flavobacterium galactosi. Next base: position 207,498 of record NZ_JBLNKV010000003.1, on the reverse strand, counting down.
GGCTTGGTAGTCAATCCGCAAATAAATGATGTGGGAAGATTTCGTGTGACGCAAGTAGCAACGGATTATTATAAATTCAAAGTGCCTAGTTTACGAAATATAGAAAAAACGGCACCTTATATGCACGATGGAAGATTCGGTACATTAGAATCTGTTTTGAATCATTATGCTTCCGGAGTTGTAAATGGGGCAACTTTAGACCCGATTCTAAATCAAAACGGAAATTTAGGAATTCCGCTTTCTGATACTGAAAAAATACAATTGATTGCCTTCCTAAAAACACTAACCGATAATCAATATCTCACCGATAAACGATTCTCAGAATATTAAAACCATGAAAAATAAAATTTTAATTATTGTTTTAGTTCTTTTTGTAAACCAGTTTGTATTTGCCAAAATAGAAAAAGACAGTATTTCGAGATTCACTTTCCAGAAAATGCAATTACTCGAAGATTTCGAAGATGATTGTGATGCCTGTGGCTGTTCGGCAAGTGGCGGCAGTATGGGATTTAGTTCTATGCTGAACAATAATTTTGTGGGCTTACGCTATTTCAATCAAAGTTATACCAGTCAAGACGGGATTTTCGCCAACTCCCCGTGGATTGATGAAATTTTCAATACAATCCAAATTTGGACCAAAATTCCAATTACAGAAAAAATCCAGATTTCAGCATTGGTTCCGTATCATTTTCACAATCGCGAGCGTTCCACCGGAACAGAAAACATTCAAGGATTAGGGGATATCTCTGTTATGGCGATGTACTCCGTCTATCAAACGCATAAAGACAGCACCGTTTTTACGCATAAACTGCAATTGGGTGGTGGAGTAAAAATACCAACAGGAAAATTTGAAGAAGCTAACAATACCGGAAGTGTCAATCAGAGCTTCCAAGTTGGAACAGGCAGTTGGGATTATCTTTTGGTTTCTGAATATGTTATAAAAAAGAAAAATTTAGGATTAAGCACCATGCTGAATTATACTTTCAAAACCGAAAACCAAAAGCAGTACCAATTTGGGAATCAATTTAATTACGGCAGTACACTGTTTTATCTTTTTGATTTACCGACTGTAAAACTGGTTCCACAATTGGGCTTGGCGGGTGAAGTCTATGAAACCAATAAGCAATATGGAGAAAAGTTACCGGATACTTCAGGAGATATTCTTTTTAGTAAATTTGGGATAGAAGCAGGAAAAGGAGATTTTTCCATCGGTGTTAATGCGATGCTTCCTATCAATCAGCATTTATCCAATTCAAAAATCGAAGCCAATTACCGTTGGAGTGTTAATCTGAATTATACTTTATAATAACAAAAAAAGAGCTTCGATTGAAGCTCCTTTTTTTATATAATCAAACGGAATAAACTATTCGGCTAATTCCACCACTTTACTATCACCTACTAAAGCTACTTTTACTAAACCATGTTTAGCCAAGCCTTTCATGGCAGCATCCCATTTCTTTCCACTCAAATCTGATTTTACTTTCAATAATCCCAAATCCATTTTGCTTTCATTGGTTTTCAAAAGAGCAATGATTAATTTCTCTTCGTCTAACAATTCAATTTGGACTTGTTTTTTTTCTGGTCGCATTTGCGGGAACAACAACACTTCTTGAATAGAAGCATTATTAGTCAAATACATAATCAATCGATCCATCCCAATTCCCATTCCGGATGTTGGAGGCATTCCGTATTCTAACGCTCTCAAGAAATCTTCGTCGATTATTCCAGTGGCTTCATCATCTCCTTTTTCAGCCAATCTCATTTGGTCTTCAAAACGTTCTCTTTGGTCAATTGGGTCATTCAATTCAGAATAGGCGTTCGCTACTTCTTTACCACAAATCATTAATTCAAAACGTTCTGTTAATTCTGGATTGTCACGGTGTTGCTTACACAATGGTGACATTTCCTTTGGATAATCCGTGATATAAGTTGGTTGAATATAATTTCCTTCACATTTTGCTCCAAAAATCTCATCAATCAGTTTTCCTTTACCCATTGTGGCATCTACATCAATTCCCATTCCTCTGGCAGCGTCAAATAACTCTACTTCACTTTTTCCTGAAATATCAAATCCAGTAAAATGTTTGATAGAATCGGTCATTGTAACTCGAGTATAAGGCGCTTTAAAATTGATGGTATGTTCTCCAAAAGTCACTTCTGAATTTCCATTTACGGCAATCGCGCAATGCTCCAAAAGATCTTCGGCAAATTTCATCATCCAATTGTAGTCTTTGTAGGCTACATATATTTCCATGGCTGTAAATTCCGGGTTGTGCGTTCGGTCCATTCCTTCGTTACGAAAGTTTTTCGAAAACTCATAAACCCCTTCAAAACCACCAACAATCAATCTTTTTAAGTACAATTCATTCGCAATACGCATGTATAAAGGCATATCAAGCGAGTTGTGGTGCGTGATAAAAGGACGCGCTGCAGCTCCACCAGGAATTGGTTGTAGAACAGGAGTTTCTACCTCTAAATATCCTTTATCATTAAAGAAAGAACGCATTGCATTGAACAATTTAGTTCTTTTAATAAACGTTTCTTTCACATGATCGTTCACGGTCAAATCCACATAACGACGACGGTATCTTTGTTCCGGATCGGCAAAAGCATCGTGCGTTTTTCCATCAGCATCCGTTTTTACAACAGGAAGTGGTTTCAAAGCTTTTGCCAAAACCGTCAATCCATAAACATGAACCGAGATTTCACCTACTTGTGTTTTGAAAACCGTTCCGCGAACTCCAATAAAATCGCCAATATCCAATAGTTTTTTGAAAACTACATTGTACATCGTTTTCTCCTCATCAGTCGAAATATCATCTCGTGAAACATAGATTTGAATACGTCCTTCAGCATCTTTCAATTCTGCAAACGACGCTTTCCCCATGATACGCTTACCCATCAAACGTCCTGCTAAAACAACTTCTTTTCCTTCGTACTTCTCGAAATCGGCTAGGATTTCGCTCGAATAAGCGGTTGTGATAAATTCGGCTGCTGGATAAGGCTCAATGCCTAAATTGCGTAATTCGGTAAGTGCTTCTCTACGTAATATTTCTTGTTCGGATAATGCCATTTTATGCTGTTTTTAAGAGCGCAAAGATACTGTATAAGTAGCAAAGTAGCAAAGTGCTAAAGGTTTTTTGGAGCTATTTCCAGCTTTCCGTTATAATCTTTTTATTTTTAAAGAAAAAATAAAAAGGATTTCCACTGTAATCTGGGCTAGGGATTGTAGTTATTATTTTATATTTGGTAAAAAATGACCATTCAAAATCATAAAAATTGAAAAATAAAATTTACGCTTTTTTGCTTTTAGGGCTACTGGTTACAAGTTGCCAAATCACCGAAACCATCCATTTAAATGAGGACGGAACGGGAAGAATAGAAACCGAATCACTTCGCGACGAACACAGCTACATGCAATTAGCGGGAGAAAATTATTCGAAAGAAGAAAAATTTGAGGATACAACTTACTTTTTTAAGGATTTTATAACGAAATATTCGGAAACATTTTCAAAACTTCCAGCATCCGAAAAAGCTATTTTTCAAAAATATGCAACCGTAAACGTTCACATCAAGAAAAGTTCCTACGAGAAAGAATTTCGAACAAAAATCAATCAAAGCTTCGATAAAATTTCAGCAGTTCCGGATTTATACAAAACCCAGGAATATGCGGATGATTTAGAACATAATTATGCCTTGACTGCCGAAGAACATTATTACAGTGTGAGTTATGCTTTTGACGGAAGTCTTTTTAAAAGAATAGTGAAAATTACAGATGAAGTCGAATTAAAAAAACAACAGGATAAAATCTCAGAATTGAAAACCCGAGTAGCCAATTTTAAAATCAATCAACCTTATGTTTTAAAATATCATTTTCCTCGAAAAATTAAGTCAGTTTCGAATATAAATGCAAAAATAAGCGAAGACAAAAAAGCATTAGAATTGCAATTCCTTTTATCGGATTGTTTACAAAATCCCGAAAGCACGAATTTAGAGGTGATTTTGGAATAAGTATTTTAAACTAAAAGATGTAATGGAACACTGTATTATTCATTCTTGAAAACTTTGTACCTTTGCCAATCAAAAATAAGGGAACGAAATAGGATTGCTTCGTTCCTCGCCATGACAAATGAACAAAACCATCCAACTTCAAGATTTAGGGAACAAAGATTACAAGGAAACTTGGGAATACCAAGAAGAATTGTTCAAAGGAATAGTTGACTTAAAAATTAAAAATAGGAGAGAGGAAACGAGTTTACAAACTCCTAATTATTTCCTTTTTGTGGAACATCCTCACGTTTATACTTTAGGTAAAAGTGGTGATTTAAGTAATTTGCTTTTATCCGAAAAACAACTCGAAGCCAAGGGAGCGACTTTCTACAAAATCAATCGTGGTGGTGATATTACCTATCACGGACCCGGACAAATTGTGGGTTATCCAATTATGGACTTAGAAAATTTCTTTACTGATATTCACAAATACTTGCGTTTTCTGGAGGAAGCCATTATTCTTACACTTCAAGAATATGGAATTTCTTGCGGCAGAAGCGAAGGCGAAACCGGAGTTTGGTTAGGTGCAGGAACTCCATTTGCAAGAAAAATTTGTGCCATGGGCGTGCGCGCTTCCCGTTGGGTAACCATGCACGGATTTGCACTAAACGTGAATGCTGATTTGGGTTATTTTGACAATATTATTCCGTGTGGAATTCGCGGTAAAGCCGTAACTACATTAAACGTAGAACTTGGAGTTGAAAGGGTGAATGAAGAAGAAGTGAAAGAGAAAATCCTGAAACATTTCTCCATTCTTTTTGAGGCCAAGTTTGATTGAAGATTTTAGATTAACGATTTTAGATTAACGATTTTTGATTTCAGATTTGTGTAAGACTTATGAATTTTAGTATCATTATTGGCTATTAAAAAAATCAAAATTTTTAATTTCTTAAATCAAAATTTTGAAGCTAATCGATTTGCTTTAAATCTGAAATCAAAAATCGTTAATCGGCAATCAAAAATCAAAAGAATATTGTTCCGGTAACAATCGAAAAGTAATTCGGTGGTATTTCGTTATCCCATATTTCCGTATTGCTTCACGATGTTCTTTGGTAGGATAGCCTTTATTTTGTTTCCAATTGTACATCGGAAATTCTTCATGAATGCGGTTCATATACTCATCCCGATAGGTTTTTGCCAATACGGAAGCAGCGGCAATACTCATAAATTTAGAATCGCCTTTTACAATACTCGTATTTGGAATCGAATTAAGAATTTCGAGTTCAGTAGCAGTGAAAATTTTCCCTCCACGGTTTTTTATCCCTTTTTTGTGAATCAGTGGTGCATTTCCATCCACAATAATATATTCGGGTTTGGGATGGAGTTTTAGAATACTTTCTTGCATCGCTTTTATAGAGGCATTTAGAATGTTGATTTCATCAATTACCAAAGGCTCAAGATGCGTTACCGCAAAGGAAATGGCTTGCTGCTCAATAATAGGTCTTAACTTTTCTCGGATTTTCTCGGATAATTGTTTACTGTCATTCAGGATTGCGTTTTCAAAATCGAAAGGTAATATTACGGCTGCTGCAGTTACAGGACCGGCAAGACAGCCACGACCCGCTTCATCGGTTCCGCTTTCAAGGATAATCTTCGAAAAATTGTTTTCGAGCATGTTCTGTTTTTTTAAAGAAACAAATATTATAAAATTTTCGCTGTAAAAACCCGTTAGTTATCTATTTGTTATAACAATCCTATAAAATGCTGTGTTTTTTTATTTATATGTTTTTATAAATTACCTTTGCTTGATTAAAATTGTAAAAATAATTGCCTAATTATACCCACTTTCAAATGAGAATTCTCTTTTTTTTATTTTTTTTATCATGCTCCAGTTTACTATTTTCTCAGGAAAAAAACGGTAAAAATTTAGACTTCGATAGTAAATACAATAGTTCGGATTCAATAAGTAAAAAGAAACAACCAGTTGCTACCATAGATATGTATCGGGTGATTACCTTGGATCGCGATACGACATATATTGATACGTCACTCACCATTCAAAAAGAATACAGTCATAATTATTTACGAAAAGACATTTTTGGACTTTTGCCTTTTCCAAATGATGGACAAACGTATAATACGTTGCAATATAGTTTAACCGATTTTTCGCCTCTACCGGAATTTGGATTCAAAGCAAAACATTTTAATTTTCTAGAAGCAAACCAAATTCGATATAGCTCTGTAGCCACTCCAGTTACTGAACTGTATTTTAAAACGACCCTACAAAAAGGACAATCAACAGATGCGTTTATTACCTTGAACACATCTGAAAATCTTAATTTTTCTATAGCCTACAGAGGATTGCGATCTGAGGGGAAATATATAAATCAATTGTCAAGTACGGGAAATTTCAGATTCACCGTAAGTTATAATACTAAAAATAAACGCTATTTTTCTAATGCACATTTCACGTCTCAGGATATTCTAAATGAAGAAAATGGCGGAATTACAACAATTAGTGATTTCGAAAGTGAAGATCCCAAATACAATAACAGACAACGACTTGAGGTCTATTTATTAGATGCTAAATCATTTTTGAAAGGGAAAAGAATATTTATAGATCATAATTTTAGGATCAATGCGAATAAGGGTGCTAATAATCTATATATAACGCATCAATTTAATTACGAAAATAAATTTTTCGAATACAATCAGGCGACCGTTCCATCAGCGGTGGGGGGAATGCTCGTATATAGGTTTGGTGATTCTTTTAAAGATAGTGGAATCAATGACCAAACCCGTTATAACAAAATGTACAATAAGGCAGGGTTAACCTATGAAAATACAACTCTAGGGAAATTTCAGTTTTTTGTGGAGGATTTCAGATCTAATTATTATTACAACCAGATACTGATTTTTGACGATAAGACGGTAGGTAGCTCTTTAAGTCAAAACATAAATAATGTGGGTGGGCAGTATGAATACCGAAAAAATAAGTGGAACGGTAAATTTTTGTATTCAAGATCGATTACAAATCAATCCTTATCAAATCTGGATGCGAAGGTAAAATATGATTTTAATGATGAAACGGAATTGTCATTTCAATATCAAAACATAAATAAGTTACCTAACAATAATTACAACCTGTATCAAAGTAGTTATATTCAATACAACTGGTCAAATGATTTCAAGAATGAAAAAATAAATTCAATTAACGTTAATGCCATCACTCCCTGGGTTAATGCATCGGTTCAGTATTCAGTTCTAAATGATCATTTGTATTTTAATGATGTTTCAACAGCTGCGCAAATATTGGCAAATACTCAAATCGTTGCCCCAGTACAATACGGGAACACGATAAATTACGTATCAGTTAAAGTGAGTAAAGAATTGAAATTTGGGAGTTTTGCATTAGATAACACGGTCTTGTATCAAAAAGTAGGTCAACAAGATAATGTCTTAAATGTACCTGAAATTCTGACGAGAAATACCTTTTATTACTCGGGTTATTTTTTCAAAAAGTACGCTTTGTTTTTACAGACGGGAGTTTCATTTAATTATTTTACAAAATATTTTGCTAATGATTACAGTCCGGTAATTGGTGAGTTTTTTGTTCAAAATAATAAAGAAATTGGAAATTATCCAAATTTTGATTTCTTTATTAATGCAAAAATTCAAAGAACCAGAATTTATTTAAAAGCAGAGCATTTTAATTCGACCCTGTCGGGAAATAATTTCTATTCTTCACCTAACAATCCGTCTCGTGATTTTACAATCCGTTTCGGATTGGTTTGGAATTTCTTCAATTAAAAAATAGTAGTCCCTATTCAGCGGCTTGACGAAAGCAAGTAAAAGGATTTAGCTTTAAATGAAATTTACAAAACTCTTATATGATAAAAGTATTGTGAAGAAATAATGTATGCAAAATGCTGTAATTCGTATTGTTTTGTAACAAAATGCTATCTTTGTATTGCGATTTATAACAACTGACACTCTTAAATGGATAATATAATGCACTACGCAGAAAACATATTAGGCACAATAGGCAACACACCATTGGTAAAACTAAATAAAGTTGTTGCTGGAATAGATGCTTTGGTGCTAGCTAAAGTAGAAACTTTCAATCCAGGAAATTCCGTAAAAGACAGGATGGCCGTTAAAATGATTGAAGATGCCGAAGCGGACGGAAGACTAAAACCGGGAGGAACTATTATCGAAGGAACTTCAGGAAATACAGGAATGGGATTGGCATTAGTAGCCATTATAAAAGGGTACAAACTTATTTGCGTCATTTCTGATAAACAGTCCAAAGAAAAAATGGATATTCTTCGTGCCGTAGGAGCAAAAGTAGTGGTTTGTCCTACCGATGTTGAACCAACAGATCCACGCTCGTATTATTCTGTTTCTAAAAGATTGGCCGAAGAAACACCTAATTCTTGGTATGTAAACCAATACGATAATCCATCCAACTCTTTAGCGCATTATGAGCAGACAGGTCCTGAAATTTGGGAACAAACCGGAGGGAAAATTACTCATTTTGTTTCTGGGGTAGGAACAGGAGGAACAATTTCAGGAGTGGGAAAATATTTAAAAGAAAAAAATCCGAATATTAAAATTTGGGGAATTGATACTTATGGTTCCGTATTTAAAAAGTACCATGAAACCGGGATTTTCGACGAAAATGAAATCTATTCTTACATCACCGAAGGAATTGGCGAAGACATATTGCCAAAGAATGTTGACTTCTCTTTGATTGATGGTTTTACAAAAGTAACGGATAAAGATGCGGCAGTTTACACCCGAAAAATTGCATTGGAAGAAGGGATATTTGTGGGGAATTCAGCTGGCGCAGCCGTAAAAGGATTGTTACAGCTCAAGGAATATTTCAAACCGGAAGATGTGGTTGTTGTTTTGTTCCATGATTCAGGAAGTCGTTATGTAGGTAAAATGTTCAATGATGATTGGATGCGAGAAAGAGGATTTCTAGATGAGGAAATCAAAAAAGCCGAAGATGTTATCAAAGACCATATCGATAAACCATTGATTGTAGTGCGTACGGAAGAATTAGTTTCACACGCTATAGAAAGAATGCGTAAATACAAGATTTCTCAAATTCCGGTGATTGACGTTACGGGATTTGTAGGTTCAGTTGATGAAAGTGATTTGTTCCAAAGTTATGTTGCCGATAAAAATGTAGCGGACAGACCCATCAAAGAAATTATGGGAAAACCATTTCCAATCGTAAAATTAGGAACTTCAATTGAAGAAGTTTCTAAATTATTTACCAAAGAAAATGATGCGGTTTTGGTGGAGTTAGAAAATGGCAATCACCATATTATTACCAAATATGATATTATTGGTTCGATAAAATAAACTTAAAACACGAATTTAATTCTATACTTACTCCTGTAAGGTTTTTTAACCTTGCAGGATTTTTTGCTTTAGGACGATATGGCTTGAATATGTTTGACTAGTAAGGCGCCTCTGCACTTTTTGTTATTTTGTCTATGATAATGAAGATGTCTTGTTTAACTGGAGGAAATAAATAATTTTAGGATCTTATAAATTACTTTAATAGGGAGTAAAATATAGTTTTAAAAATATTTCATTAGGACTCTTTTGATTTTGATACAAATGTATGTTTAATTAAATTTTATTGATTATACATTAATAATAGTCTATTTTTTATACACTTATGGTAATTTAATTGCTTTTATTTTGGAGAATTGAGGATTATTAGTTACGTTTGGGTAATCGATTGCACTTTGTCTAAACGGTTTAGTAATTATAAACATTGACAATCACAGTCAAGTTGCATTATAACTTTAATACATCGAAACATTAAAACTGTAAATATGGAAAATTCAAGAAGAAAATTTTTAACCTCTATAAGTATGTTAGCCGCATATAGTGCGTTCCCAATTAATTCTTTCGATTTTGGCAATTCAAAAAAACTTAGAATTGTTCTTGTTGGAACAGGGGTTCGGGGAACAAGCTTTTGGGGGAAAAGGCTCGTTGGAGAATATTCTGATATTTTGGAATTTGTTGGACTTAGCGATATAAATCCAGGAAGACTTCAATACGGAAAAGAATATATGGGAGTTAATTGTCCCACATTTGTAGATTTTGATGAAATGTTGAATACAACAAAACCCGATTTGATCATTGTTACAACCGTAGATTCAACCCATCATAAATTTATAATAAAAGGTTTGGAGTTTGGTTGTGATGTACTTACAGAAAAACCACTCACCACCGATGAAAATAAATCACAAGAGATTTTAAATGCCGAAAGGAAATCAGGTAAAAATCTTATCGTTGGATTTAATTATCGTTGGAGTCCATATGCCACTAAAATTAAGGAAATATTGGCTAATAATACGATTGGTAAAATTACCTCGGTGGATTTTCACTGGTATTTAAATACTTACCATGGGGCTTCGTATTTTAGAAGATGGCATGGTCAAAAAGACAAAGGAGGTTCGCTTTGGGTACATAAAGCAACCCATCATTTTGATCTGTTGAATTGGTGGATAGATTCAGATCCCACTGAAGTTTTTGCTTATGGAGATTTAGAACATTATGGCGCTAACGGCCCTTTTAGAGGAGACAATTGCCGAACCTGTGAATTTAAAACCAAATGCGATTATTATTATGACATCACAAAAGATAAACATTTAATGAATCTCTATGTAGCCAACGAAAAGCATGATGGATATATTCGGGATAATTGTGTTTTTAGAAAAGAAATTGATATTTATGATAAAATGTCCGCTCAGATAAAATATGCCAATAATGTAACCGTAAATTACTCACTAACTACCTATTCTCCTTATGAAGGATGGAGAATAGCCTTTAACGGAACCGAAGGTAGAATAGAAGCGTCTTTAGATATACCTTATAATAAAAATGTAGCAGTAAATCAAGCAGAAATGCATGCCAGAGAAATGGAACAAACTGTTTTAGAAAAAACAAGTACCGAATCAATTATAGTTCATAAACTATGGAAGGATTTTGATACCATATTAGTACCCATTGAAAAAGAAGGTCATGGAGGTGGAGATAAGCGTTTACATGATAAAATATTTAAGACTGCATCAAAAGTTGATCCTTATGATAGATCTGCGGGCATAAGAGATGGGGTGATGTCCGTATTGATAGGAATTGCGGCAAGAAAAAGTATAGAAACGGATAGCCCAATTAAAATTGCGGATTTAACGGATCTTAAACCAATGCCTAAAAGAATTAAATAAATTACGTTAGTATTCGGTTTGTAAATAGTAGGGGAGCAACCCCCTGATTCTTGATGTGTAAATAAATACGGTCATCATTAATTTCTAAGTATTTAAATTTTTATCGCCATGAATTTAACGAATTTAATTCGTTAAATTTGTGGTTTTTTAGTTTTATAAAATACAAATTAAAATGACCTTTACCGCTATAGATTTTGAAACCGCAACAGCATTCCATCCGTGTTCCGTAGGTATTGTTACCGTAGAAAACGGAATAATTGTAGATGAGTTTGTCAGTTTAATCAAGCCGCCAAATAATCTATATTCTCCCTTTACAATTCAAGTCCACGGGATATATCCGCGTGATACGGTAAATGCTAAATCATTTGCGCAAGTATATCCTGAAATACAAAAACGGCTACAAAATAGGATTGTTGTGGCTCATAACGAAAGCTTTGACAGAAATGTTCTGGCTAAATCAATGGCGCTTTATAATTTGGATTATGCTGATTTGAATATCGCCTCTCGTTGGGAATGTACCGTGAAAATCTACAAAGCCAAAGGATTAAAGCCAGCTAAACTAAGTGATTGCTGCCGGGAAATGAAAATACAATTGAATCACCACGAAGCTTTATCTGATGCTCGGGCTTGTGCCAAATTGTATTTATTGAAATAAATTTCTTTCATTTTTTGTATTTTTTTATTACTTTAGAGTCCATTTCCAAGTCTAAACTCTATTATCTGAAAAAAATATGAAAGAAGATTTCCTCCATTACCTCTGGAAATTCAAGAAGTTTGATACCTTGAATTTAAAAACCTTCAATAATGAGGAAGTCACAATTATCAACGTAGGCCAATATCTTGAATTGGCTGGACCCGATTTTTTCAATGCTCAAATCACTATTGGTGATCAAAAATGGGCTGGAAATGTCGAAATTCACCTTAAATCGTCAGATTGGTACGTACATCATCACGAAAAAGATGCGGGTTATGAAAATGTAATTCTCCATGTGGTTTGGGAACATGACACTGAAATTTTCAGATGTAACAATACTGAAATTCCGGTTTTGGAACTTAAAAAGTATGTTGAGATGGATACGCTTGAAAACTATCAATCTTTAATAGCTCCAAAATCATGGATTTTTTGCGAAAAGCAGCTAAAAGAGATTGATGAATTTGCTTTTAAAAACTGGCAAGAGCGTTTGTTTTTTGAACGTTTAGAAAGGAAGTCTCAACCTATATTTGATTTATTGCTACAAACCAATCAGGATTGGGAAGCCGTTTTGTTTTGCCTTTTGTCCAAAAATTTTGGTCTGAATACCAATGGGGAAATCTTCTTGAAAATTGCCCAATCGATTCCTTTTTCAATAATTAGAAAAGAAAGTTTTGAAGTGGAGAATCTCGAGGCTTTAATTTTTGGCAACGCTGGTTTATTGGATTCAGAAAAGGAAGATAATTATTTCAAAGATTTAAAATTCAGATATTTTTATTTGTTGCATAAATATCAAATGGAGAAAGTGTGTATAGAACCCGTTCAGTTTTTTAAGCACCGTCCGGATAATTTCCCTACGATACGACTTTCTCAATTGGCCAATTTATATCATTTTCAACGGAATTTATTTTCGAAAATAAGTACTTTAAATTCGTTAAAAGATATTTACGAAGTTTTCCAAGTGTCTACTTCTGAATATTGGCTAAATCATTATCAATTTGATAAAGAAAGCTCGAAGAAAAAGAAACCGCTTTCTAAATCTTTCATCGATTTGATTGTTATAAATACCATAATTCCACTTCAGTTTGCTTTCGCAAAAAGTCAGGGAAAGGAAATTTCGGAGGATTTGATACGACTTTTAAATGAAGTTGCTCCTGAGAAAAATGCGATTATGGATAAATTTAGTTCTTTTGGAATACAATCAAAAAGTGCTTTTGAAACGCAATCTTTGTTGCAACTCAAGAATGAGTATTGCAATAAAAGCAAATGTTTAGAATGTGCCGTTGGGATGGAATTGTTGAAAAAAAGTTGATTCAGTTATTTTGGATTTGTTTACAGGAGATTGCTGTAATGTTGTAAATTTGTAAATTCGAAGAAACGAATAACCAGTTCAACAAATAAAATAAAAGATGTCAGTAGTAATCAAGCTCAAGTTTTTTTTTGAGAAACACGGTTTTCATGTTTCTTCCCGTTTGGCTGATACATTAGGAATGCGGGCCAGTAGTGTGCGATTGTTTTTTATTTACTTGTCGTTTGTTACTGTTGGATTGTGGTTTGCCGTTTATTTGACATTGGCTTTTTGGATTCGTTTGAAGGATTTAATTAGAGCCAAGCGCACTTCAGTTTTTGATTTGTAAAATAATATAAATAAGAAAAAGGGATTATAAAGTGCTTAAATACTTTATAATCCCTTTTAAATTAGCTGTTTTTATTATCTCGTTTTTTTGAAACTGTAAGCGTAAATAAAAATATGAATTGCAGCAAATATTAGAGAGAAATAAAACAAGAAACTGCCCTCTGCACTTGGATCTAATTGATTGATATATGCGATAACAATTAAGGCAAATACCATTCCTAAACCGGAAGCTGAAACAGTCTTGTAACTATCTAAACTGAAATTTCCTTTATTTAAAATGCTGTGTTTCATTCCGTAAAATAAGTATAAATCGAATCCAATCATCATCCAAACGATAAGACGAATCCAAGTGTCTAATGGTAAAAAAACCATCATAAACAAGCATACTAAAACTCCGGCAATTGGTACAAAAGGTACAAAAGGGGTTCTAAAAGCTCTTGGTGCTTCTGGCATTTTCTTACGCATAATTAACACTCCGATACAAACTAGAATGAAAGCAAACAAAGTCCCAATACTTGTCATTTCTCCAACTACTCTTGCTGGAACAAACGCAGCAAAAAGACTCACAATTACCATAAATAATAAATTGTTTTTTGCAGGAGTTCTAAATTTAGAATGCACTTCTGAGAATACTTTTGGCATCAAGCCATCTTTACTCATAGAGAAAAATACTCTACTTTGTCCCATCAACATCACTAAAATTACAGAAGAATATCCACCTAAAATAGCTAGTAAAATAGCGTTGTTTAACCAAGGATAAGCGGGTGTTATCATTCCGTTAGGTCCGACGGTTCCCATTGCTTCAACTGCAATTGCAACTGGTGCAATTCCATCTTTTCCAGCAAATGCCTGATAATTTACAACTCCGGTCATAACGTGAGCGAAAAGAATGTAAAGAATAGTACATATCGCTAATGATAACAATATCCCAATAGGCATATCTCTTTTTGGATTTTTAGCTTCTTGTGCAGCTGTTGAAACTGCATCAAAACCAATATAAGCGAAAAATACGATTGCTGCAGCTCTAATTATTCCTGAAAATCCAAATTCTCCAAATTTACCGGTGTTCTCAGGTATGTATGGGGTGTAGTTTTCCGGTCGTATGTATTGCCATCCTACTGCAATGAACACTAAAACAACCGTTACTTTTAATAAAACAATAATACCGTTTATTAATGCCGATTCTCGAGTTCCTCTAATTAATATTAATGACATTAGCATAACGATGCAAACGGCAGGTATATTAATTATTCCTCCTTCAAAAGGAGAAAGCATGTAGGCTTCATTTATATGAATACCATAGCCGCCTAAGAATTTACCAAAATATCTGGACCAACTAATGGAAACAGTTGCTGCGCCTACGGCATATTCTAAAACTAAATCCCAACCAATAATCCAAGCAACAAATTCCCCCATTGTGGCAAAAGAATAGGTATAAGCACTTCCTGCAACAGGAATCATTGAAGAAAATTCGGCATAACATAAACCTGCAAAAATACATCCAAATGCAGCTACAAGAAACGAAATTGTTATCGCTGGTCCAGCATTCATTGATGCTGCCAGTCCGGTTATTGAAAACAATCCAGCTCCAATAATTGCCCCAATTCCTAGTGCAACTAGTCCGGGTGCGGTTAATGTTTTCTTTAATCCCTTTTCAGAATCAGCGGCCTCTGCTAAAAGCTGAGCTAATGGTTTTCTTTTCCAAATAGACATATTTTATGGTTTTTTTGTTATTAAGCTCCAAATGTATTCTTTTTTATAAAAAATAAAAACAATAATTCAGTTTTAAGTTATAAAAAAAGAATCTGTCACTCTTTTTAGGGATTTATTTTATATAAAAGCCTTTGTTGTATCTATGGATGTCGAATATTTTGTTGTAACTCCAAATAAATTTTCTGTTTCTTCGAATATTTTCTGTTAGAAAGTGATGCGTCTAGATTTAATTTATAATTTTAGGATTCCTAATTTAAATAAATCAACACGCAGTCATCAGATGAGTTATAAAGCAATTCTTACTTATTTTAAATTCACTCGGGAACAACGTACGGGCGTGTTTTTATTATTTGCGATTATCATTGTTTTGCAGTTGGTTTATTTTTTTGTTGATTTTAGTGCTGTAATAAAAAATTATCCAGAGAAACAGGAATGGCTTTCACTGCAATCTCAAATTGATTCCATGAAAGTGGATAATTATAAGGATTTCCCTAAAATCTATCCTTTCAATCCTAATTTTATTACAGACTATAAAGGGTATAAACTGGGAATGTCAGTTCTGGAAATTGACCGGCTGTTGGTTTTTAGAAAAGAAAATAAATATGTCAATTCTTCTAAAGAATTTCAAAACGTGACTAAAGTTTCGGATTCGCTATTAAATGCGATAGCTCCCTTTTTTAAATTTCCAGATTGGGTAAACAATAAAAAAGAATTCAAAGCTTATAAAAATTATCCAAATCAGGCTTTCGCCAAAAAGGAAAAAATTGTTTTTATCGATATCAATCAGGCGACCAAAGAAGATTTGATAAAAATTTATGGAATAGGCGAGGCCCTATCGCTTCGGATTTTAAAACAAAAAGAAAGTTTAGGCGGGTTTGTTTCAATGGAACAAATGAAAGAGGTTTGGGGATTATCACCTGAAGTTATTGAAAATTTGAATACCCATTTTAAAATTTCAGTACTCCCGAATTTTAAAAAGATAGCCATTAATAATGCTTCTTTAAAGGAGCTTTCCCAGTTTTATTATTTCAGATATGCTTTGGCTAAAGAAATTGTAACTTATAGAAGTATGATAGGAAACATTAAGAATATTGAGGATTTAACAAAAATTAAGGGATTTCCTGTTGATAAAGCAAATATAATTGGCTTATATTTGGACTTTTAAAATAAAACACTGTCACAATGAACTTTGATTACAACGAAACGCAATCGATGATTGCACAATCTATAAGAGATTTTGCTGAAAAAGAAATTCGTCCGAATATAATGGAGTGGGATGAAGCACAGACATTTCCTGTGCCATTGTTTAAAAAATTAGGTGAAATGGGCTTTATGGGTGTTTTAGTACCGGAAGAACTTGGAGGTTCGGGATTAGGATATCATGAATACATTACTATTGTAGAAGAAATATCAAAAGTGGACCCGTCCATTGGACTGTCAGTTGCAGCACATAATTCTTTATGTACGAATCATATTTTAACCTTTGGAAACGAAGAACAAAAGAAAAGATGGATTCCTAAACTCGCCACTGCTGAACATATAGGCGCTTGGGGATTGACGGAGCATAATACGGGTTCGGATGCGGGCGGAATGAATACAACTGCAAAAAAAGACGGGGATTTTTGGATTGTCAATGGAGCCAAGAATTTCATTACGCACGCCATTTCTGGTGATATCGCCGTTGTAATTGTTCGTACGGGTGAAAAAGGAGATTCAAAAGGAATGACCGCTTTTGTATTCGAAAAAGGAATACCAGGTTTTGCCTCAGGAAAAAAAGAAAATAAATTAGGAATGCGCGCCAGCGAAACTGCTGAATTGATATTTGATAATTGTCGTATTCCCGATGCTAACAGATTAGGGGAAGTAGGGCAAGGTTTTATTCAAGCGATGAAAATTTTGGACGGTGGAAGAATATCCATCGGAGCATTATCGTTAGGAATTGCCAAAGGAGCGTATGAAGCGGCATTGAAATATTCGAAAGAAAGACATCAGTTTGGGCAGCCCATTTGTGAGTTTCAAGGAATTTCATTCAAGTTAGCTGATATGGCAACTGAAATAGAAGCCTCGGAATTGTTGTTGCATAAAGCGGCTTTCTTAAAACAACAACACAGGCCAGTTACCACGATGGGAGCTATGGCTAAAATGTATGCTTCGGAGGTGTGCGTAAAAGTAGCAAATGAAGCAGTGCAAATTCACGGTGGTTATGGTTACATTAAAGATTATCCAGTGGAGAAATTCTATAGAGATTCTAAATTGTGTACTATTGGTGAAGGAACAACCGAAATTCAAAAAGTGGTGATTTCCAGAAATTTGTTGAAAGAATAGTTTTTGAAACTGAAATAATAAGATAAAGAGTCAAGATGTATTAAATTGTAGCTTGGCTCTTTTTTTGCGTGAAGGATGGAAGAGGAAAGCCCGGAATGCAATGAGGACCTGCAACGGACAGCCTGACGGCGGATTGAGATGTGTTTTGTGGATGATAAAAGTGGTGCCCGCCGGCACGCCCAAAAATAATCCGTAATTCATGACTTGTAATTCAAAATAATGTTTACTTTTGCACACTTAAAGAAAGGGGGTGTCTATATTATGTTAATTATACCAATTAAAGACGGAGAAAATATCGATAGAGCGTTAAAACGTTACAAAAGAAAATTTGATAAAACAGGAACTGTTCGTCAACTAAGAGCACGTACTGCTTTTATTAAGCCTTCGGTTACCAATAGAATCAAAATTCAAAAAGCGGCTTATATCCAAAATATGAGAGATAACTTAGAGAGTTAGTTAATATCTATTAAAATAAATTACCGTTAGTCATTAAAAGTTTTATAACTTTGATGCTAACGGTTTTTTTTATGACTACTAATAAAGATGCATTTCGGGATTATCTTCGGTTGGAGAAAAAATATTCTTCACATACTGTAACGGCATATTGTAATGATATTGCTTCTTTTGAATCATTCAACGCTATTCATTTTGATCAAGAAAGTATAGAGCAAGTCAATTATAGTCAGATTAGAAGTTGGATTGTGTCTCTCGTTGATAATGATATATCAAATATCTCAGTTAATAGAAAAATTGCATCCTTAAAAGCATTTTACAAATTTCTATTAAAGACAAAGCAAATAGAAGTGAGTCCGTTATTGAAACACAAAGCGCTAAAGACTCCTAAGATTTTACAAATTCCATTTTCTGAAAAAGAAGTTGAGGATGCGCTGAGTCACATGCAAAATCCAATAGGTTTTGAGGAAATACGGAATAAACTTATAGTCGATTTGTTTTATACTACCGGTATGCGAAGAACGGAGTTAATTCATTTAAAAATAGCTGCTATTAATTTATCTAGTGGTACGGTCAAAGTGTTAGGAAAAAGGAACAAGGAGCGGCTATTGCCTGTTTTACCGATAATTATAAATCAGTTTTCTTTGTATTTAAAGGAGCGTTCCTTTCTGTTGTCGATAGTAGATGGCGATTATTTTTTTCTCACAAAAAAAGGGTTAAAATTAAATGATTCTTTTGTGTATCGATTAATAAATTCTTACTTTAGTGCTGTCTCCGAGAAAGTAAAAAAGAGTCCGCACATATTGCGGCATACGTTTGCAACACATTTATTAAATAACGGAGCCGATTTGAATTCAGTGAAGGAGTTATTGGGACATTCTAGTTTGGCGTCTACGCAAATATATACGCATAATAGTTTAGCAGAGCTAAAAAAAGTATATGAAGATGCGCATCCAAGGAATCAGAAGTAATTCGGAAATGTTTAACTATTAAAAAAAAATGATTATGAAGGTAAATGTTCAAGCGGTTAACTTTGCTGTTGACAGAAAGCTACTAGATTTTGTTCAGGAAAGAATGGACAAATTAGAAAAATATTACGATAAAGTAGTATCGGCGGATGTTTTTTTGAAAGTTGAGAAAACAAGTGATAAAGAGAACAAGATTGCTGAGATAAAAATTAATGTTCCGGGAGATGATTTTGTGGTTAAAAAGCAGTGTAAAATTTTTGAAGAAGCGGTGGAACTTTGCGCTGAATCTTTAGAACGATTGTTGGTAAAAAGGAAAGAAAAAATAAGTTCGCACATTTAATACAAATTTTTTTAAAAAAATGTTTTGATTGAGAGATAAAATCTCTACATTTGCAGTCCGTTAGAAATAGCGGACTTTTTTTATTGATTCGCCAGCGTAGCTCAGTTGGCTAGAGCAGCTGATTTGTAATCAGCAGGTCGTGGGTTCGAGTCCCTCCGCCGGCTCAAAACTGTAACGGTTTGACAATAGAAGAAGTAGGGGAGATACTCAAGCGGCCAACGAGGGCAGACTGTAAATCTGCTGTGTAAACTTCGCAGGTTCGAATCCTGCTCTCCCCACAGAATAATGTAGATATTGGAATTAAGGTTTTAAATTTTTTTTGAATCTGAAATCTCAAATCAAAGTTCTGACATCAAGGATTCTGCCGGTGTAGCTCAGGGGTAGAGTGCTTCCTTGGTAAGGAAGAGGTCTCGGGTTCAATTCCCGACATTGGCTCAAGTAAGTAGGAAATAGAAATTAATATATAACTAAGATTAAAAATTAAGTAAAATGGCAAAGGAAAATTTTAACCGTAACAAGCCCCATTTAAACATTGGAACAATTGGGCACGTGGATCACGGAAAAACGACATTAACTGCGGCAATTACAAAAGTATTGTCTGATGCAGGTTACTGTCAAGCAAAATCATTTGATCAAATTGATAATGCTCCAGAAGAAAAAGAAAGAGGTATTACAATTAATACATCTCACGTTGAGTATGAAACTGCTAATCGTCATTACGCTCACGTTGACTGTCCTGGTCACGCGGATTACGTAAAAAACATGGTTACAGGTGCTGCTCAAATGGATGGTGCTATTCTTGTAGTTGCTGCGACTGATGGACCAATGCCACAAACACGTGAGCATATCCTTTTAGGACGTCAGGTAGGTATTCCTAGAATGGTTGTATTCATGAATAAAGTGGATATGGTTGATGATGAGGAATTACTTGAATTAGTTGAGATGGAAATCAGAGACTTGTTATCTTTCTATGAATATGATGGAGATAATGGTCCTGTTGTTCAAGGTTCAGCTTTAGGTGGATTGAATAATGATCCAGCTTGGGTACCAAAAATTCTTGAATTGATGGAAGCTGTTGATGCTTGGATCGAAGAGCCGGTAAGAGATGTTGCAAAACCTTTCTTGATGCCTGTTGAAGATGTGTTCTCAATCACTGGTCGTGGAACTGTTGCTACAGGTCGTATCGAAACAGGTGTTGCTAATACTGGAGATCCAGTTGAAATCATCGGTATGGGAGCTGAAAAATTAACTTCTACTATTACAGGAGTTGAGATGTTCCGTAAGATCCTTGATAGAGGAGAAGCTGGAGATAACGTAGGTATTCTTTTAAGAGGTATTCAAAAAGAAGACATCAAAAGAGGAATGGTTATTTGTAAGCCAGGTTCGGTTAAACCACACGCTACTTTTAAAGCAGAGGTTTATATCTTGAAAAAAGAAGAAGGTGGTCGTCACACGCCATTTCATAATAACTACCGTCCGCAGTTTTACGTACGTACAACTGACGTAACAGGTATCATTACTTTGCCAACAGGTGTAGAAATGGTTATGCCTGGGGATAACTTAACTATTGATGTGGTATTGCTTAGTGCAATTGCGTTAAATGTTGGTTTACGTTTTGCTATCCGTGAAGGTGGTAGAAC
This sequence comes from Flavobacterium galactosi, assembly GCF_048158585.1. NCBI lineage: Bacteria > Pseudomonadati > Bacteroidota > Flavobacteriia > Flavobacteriales > Flavobacteriaceae > Flavobacterium > Flavobacterium galactosi. The sequence continues at coordinate 186,489 of NZ_JBLNKV010000003.1, read as the reverse complement.
AGTAGGTGCAGGTCAGGTGACTGAGATTGTAATATAATCCTATAAATAAATTATGAAGCCAGTAACTTCTTTGGATGTTACTGGCTTTTATTAACAAACGGGCGTAGTTCAAGGGTAGAATAGCGGTCTCCAAAACCGTTGATGGGGGTTCGAATCCCTCCGCCCGTGCAAATAAACTAAATCATAATGACAAAAGTTGTTAATTACATATCAGAAGCATTTGAAGAATTAAAGTCAAATGTAACTTGGCCGGCTTGGGCTGAGGTGCAACGTCTAACGATTGTTGTTGCTGTTTTTTCAGTATTATTCGCTTTGGCAACTTGGGGAGTAGATGAAATTTTCGCAAAAGCTTTGGCTGGATTTTTTAACTGGATAAAAGCGTAATTTTTTTGTTATGGCAGATAGTAGTGTAAAAAAGTGGTATGTAGTTAGAGCAGTAAGCGGACAGGAAAATAAAGTGAAAGCATACATTGAAACCGAAATCGCGAGATTAGGGATGGGTGACTATGTTTCTCAGGTTCTTGTTCCTACTGAAAAAGTAGTTACTGTAAAAGAAGGGAAAAAAATAATCAAGGATAAAGTTTATTTTCCGGGTTATGTTATGATTGAGGCAAATCTAATAGGTGAAATACCTCATATTATCAAGTCTATAACAAGTGTTATTGGTTTTTTAGGTGAAATTAAAGGTGGTGAGCCTGTGCCGTTAAGACTTTCGGAAGTGAATAGAATGTTAGGGAAGGTTGATGAGCTGGCTGTTAACACAGATACTCGTTCTATCCCTTTCAATATTGGAGAAACTATTAAGGTTGTTGATGGTCCTTTCAATGGTTTCAATGGAACGGTTGAGAAAATCAATGAAGAAAAGCGTAAACTGGAAGTTATGGTGAAAATTTTCGGAAGAAAAACACCATTGGAATTGAGTTTTATGCAAGTTGAAAAAGTATAATTTTTTGTTACATCTATAATATCCATTGCAATCGCTTCCAAAGATTGTAGTGTTAAATTTTTTAAAAAATGGCTAAAGAAATTAGTAAGGTAGTTAAACTACAAGTTAAGGGAGGTGCTGCGAATCCGTCGCCACCGGTTGGACCTGCTTTAGGAGCTGCTGGGGTAAACATCATGGAGTTTTGTAAGCAATTTAATGCTAGAACTCAAGATAAACCCGGCAAAATATGCCCAGTACAAATTACTGTGTATAAAGACAAATCATTTGATTTTGTTGTAAAAACTCCTCCGGCAGCAGTTCAGTTAATGGAAGCTGCAAAGCTAAAATCTGGTTCTGGTGAGCCTAATCGTAAAAAAGTAGCTAGTGTTACTTGGGAACAAATTAGAGCTATTGCTGAAGACAAGATGCCAGACTTAAATGCATTCACTATAGAGTCTGCAATGAGTATGGTTGCTGGAACAGCTAGATCTATGGGTATAACTGTATCAGGAGACGCTCCTTTTTAATTAAGAGAAAGACATGGCAAAATTGACAAAAAAGCAAAAAGAGGCTGCTTCAAAAATTGAAAAGAACAAATTATATTCTCTTAAAGATGCTGCGGCATTGATAAAAGTAATTGCTTCTGCAAAATTTGATGAGTCTGTTGATATCGCAGTTCGTTTGGGCGTAGATCCAAGAAAAGCGAATCAAATGGTTAGAGGTGTGGTAACATTACCTCATGGAACTGGTAAAGACGTTAAAGTACTAGCATTAGTTACTCCAGACAAAGAAGCGGAAGCTTTAGCAGCTGGTGCAGACTATGTAGGTCTTGACGATTATTTACAGAAAATTAAAGACGGTTGGACGGATGTTGATGTAATCATCACGATGCCTTCAGTTATGGGTAAATTAGGTCCATTAGGTCGTATTTTAGGACCTAGAGGTTTAATGCCTAACCCTAAAACAGGGACTGTGACTATGGATGTTGCAAAAGCTGTTCAAGAGGTAAAAGCTGGTAAAATTGACTTTAAAGTTGATAAAACTGGTATAGTGCATGCAGGAATTGGTAAAGTTTCTTTTGGAACTGAACAAATTATTGACAATGCTCACGAAATTATTCAAACATTAATCAAACTTAAACCAACTGCGGCTAAAGGAACTTACATTAAAAGTATTTACCTAACTAGCACTATGAGTCCTGCAATTGCTTTGGACCCTAAAGCAGTATAATTGGTAGTTAAAAATTTTTAGTATGACTAGAGAAGAAAAATCAATCGCGATTGAAGTTTTAACTGCACAGTTAGCTGGTACAAACATTGTTTATGTATCTGATATTTCTGGAATGAATGCAGAAGCAACTTCAAACTTGAGAAGAGCTTGCTTTAAAGCAGGTATAAAATTAGAAGTTGTTAAAAATACTTTGCTTGCAAAAGCAATGGAAGCTTCCGCTAATGATTATGGAGAATTACCTTCAGTTTTGACTGGTAATAGCGCTATATTCATTTCTGAGATAGCAAACGCTCCTGGTAAGATAATCAAGGATTTCAGAAAAAAATCAGCTAAACCTGTATTAAAAGGAGCTTATATTAATGCTGAAGTTTATATTGGAGACGATCAATTAGATGCGTTAGCAACTATTAAATCTAAAGAAGAGCTTATCGGCGAACTTATTGGATTGTTACAGTCACCAGCACAAAGAGTTATTTCTGCTCTTCAAAACCAATTTGCAAAAAGCGAAGAGGTTACAGAAGAAGTAGAAGCATAATGAAAATAGAGTCTTACTCTAATTTTATTACACAAAACGCGCACAATAAATAAATTATATTTTTACAAATCATTTTAAAACGATAGAAAAAATGGCAGATTTGAAACAATTCGCAGAACAATTAGTTAACCTAACAGTAAAAGAAGTTAACGAATTAGCAACAATATTAAAAGATGAGTACGGAATCGAACCAGCTGCTGCAGCTGTAGTAGTTTCAGGTGGTGGTGAAGCTGCTGCTGAAGACGTTCAAACAGAATTTACAGTTGTATTAAAAGCAGCAGGTGCTTCTAAATTAGCAGTTGTAAAATTAGTTAAAGAACTTACAGGTTTAGGTTTGAAAGAAGCTAAAGATGTAGTTGATAGCGCACCAAGTAATGTAAAAGAAGGTGTTTCTAAAGAAGAGGCTGAAGGGCTTAAAAAATCTTTAGAAGAAGCTGGAGCTGAGGTTGAACTTAAATAGTTAAACTTGCTTTAAAGAATAAGGTTTAGGTCTTGGGTTTAGTCACCCAATGACCTAAACCATTTTTCGTATAACAAAAGTCTACCTTGTGTAATTACACAATAGCCTTTTAAAACAAATTCATTTTACCCATTACGAGGAAAAAAAATTAACAGATAATAAAAAAGTAGTTATCTTAAATTGGTTTTTAAAGATGTAATGGTTGTAAAAAGAAAGTATGAATAAATAAATATTTATACAAAAAAATTACTTTTTTAATCAAAATTTTGTCCATTGATGATAACAAATCAGACTGAAAGATTGAATTTTGCCTCTACAAAAAATATTCCTGATTATCCAGATTTTCTAGATGTTCAGGTTAAATCGTTTAAAGATTTTTTTCAATTAGAAACTAAATCTGACGAAAGAGGCGACGAAGGGCTTTACAATACCTTCATGGAAAATTTCCCAATTACTGATACAAGAAATAACTTCGTATTGGAATTCCTTGATTATTTTGTAGATCCTCCACGTTACACCATTCAAGAATGTATAGAAAGAGGTCTTACGTATAGTGTGCCCTTAAAAGCAAGGTTAAAACTATATTGTACTGATCCAGAACACGAAGATTTTGAAACAATTGTTCAGGATGTATATCTTGGTACAATTCCTTATATGACACCAAGTGGTACCTTTGTTATTAATGGTGCCGAGCGTGTAGTTGTATCTCAATTACACAGATCACCGGGTGTTTTCTTTGGTCAATCGTTCCATGCAAATGGTACAAAATTGTATTCTGCCAGAGTTATTCCTTTTAAAGGATCTTGGATAGAATTTTCTACCGATATTAATAGCGTAATGTATGCTTATATCGATAGAAAGAAAAAATTACCAGTTACCACTCTTTTTAGAGCAATTGGTTTTGAAAGAGATAAAGATATTCTAGAAATTTTTGACCTTGCTGAAGAAATTAAGGTTTCTAAAACAGGTCTTAAAAAATATGTCGGTAGAAAATTAGCTGCCCGTGTTTTGAATACATGGCATGAGGATTTTGTAGATGAAGATACTGGTGAAGTAGTTTCTATCGAACGTAACGAAATAATCCTTGATAGAGATACCATTATCGACAAAGATAATGTTGAAGAAATCATCGATTCTAACGTTAAATCTATTTTGTTGCATAAAGAAGATGCTAATCAAGGTGATTATGCCATCATTCACAATACGCTTCAAAAAGATCCAACAAATTCTGAAAAAGAAGCTGTTGAGCATATCTACAGACAATTGCGTAACGCAGAACCGCCTGATGAAGAAACTGCTCGTGGGATTATAGATAAATTATTCTTCTCTGATCAACGGTACAACTTAGGTGAAGTAGGTCGTTATAGAATGAACAAAAAACTTGGTTTAGATATCCCAATGGAAAAGCAAGTGCTTACCAAAGAAGATATCATTACCATTGTGAAATATTTGATCGAATTGATCAACTCTAAAGCAGAGATTGATGATATTGATCACTTATCAAACCGTCGTGTTAGAACAGTTGGAGAACAATTGTCTCAACAATTCGGTGTTGGTTTAGCGCGTATGGCGAGAACTATTCGTGAGAGAATGAACGTTAGAGATAACGAGGTGTTTACACCAATAGATTTGATTAATGCTAAAACATTATCGTCTGTTATCAACTCTTTCTTTGGAACAAACCAGTTGTCTCAGTTTATGGATCAAACGAATCCACTTGCCGAGATTACGCACAAAAGAAGATTATCTGCACTAGGACCAGGTGGACTTTCGAGAGAAAGAGCAGGTTTTGAGGTACGTGACGTTCACTATACGCATTACGGACGTTTATGTCCAATTGAAACTCCTGAGGGACCAAACATTGGTTTGATATCTTCTCTTGGTGTTTATGCTAAAGTAAACGGAATGGGTTTCATCGAAACACCTTACCGTAAAGTAACTAATGGAACTGTAGATTTAGTATCTACTCCAGTGTACTTAAGCGCAGAAGAAGAAGAAGGGATGATGATTGCTCAGGCAAACATTCAAATGGATGCAACTGGAAAAATTACTGCCGAAGACGTAATTGCACGTCAAGAAGGTGATTTCCCAGTAATTGAACCAACAAAAGTAGATTATACGGATGTTGCTCCAAATCAAATTGCTTCTATCTCTGCTTCTTTGATTCCTTTCTTAGAACATGATGATGCGAATAGAGCCTTGATGGGATCTAACATGATGCGTCAGGCCGTACCATTAATTCGTCCTGAAGCTCCGATTGTTGGAACTGGTTTAGAGCGTCAAGTTGCTTCTGATTCCAGAGTTTTAATTAACGCTGAAGGAGATGGAGTTATTGAATATGTAGATGCAAACATCATCACAATCAAATACGATCGTTCTGAGGAAGAAAGAATGGTAAGTTTTGAGCCGGATGAGAAAACATACAATTTAATTAAATTTAGAAAAACCAATCAAGGTACAAGTATCAACCTAAAACCTATCGTAAGAAAAGGGGATAGAGTGGTTCCTGGACAAGTATTATCTGAAGGATATGCGACTCAAAATGGTGAATTAGCTTTAGGTCGTAACCTAAAAGTTGCCTTTATGCCATGGAAAGGATACAATTTCGAGGATGCGATTGTAATTTCTGAAAAAGTAGTTCGTGACGATATTTTTACCTCTATACACGTTGATGATTATTCATTAGAAGTTAGAGATACTAAATTAGGTAACGAAGAATTAACGAACGATATACCGAACGTTTCTGAAGAAGCTACTAAAGATTTAGATGAAAATGGAATGATCAGAATTGGAGCCGAGGTTAAACCTGGCGACATTCTTATCGGAAAAATTACTCCAAAAGGAGAATCAGATCCTACTCCGGAAGAGAAATTGCTTCGTGCAATCTTCGGGGATAAAGCAGGTGATGTAAAAGATGCTTCATTGAAAGCGTCTCCTTCTTTACATGGTGTTGTTTTAGACAAAAAATTGTTCGCAAGAGCAGTAAAAGATAAACGCAAACGTACGCAAGATAAAGATGCTTTAGGCGCTTTAGAAATGGAATTCGAAACTAAATTTGTTGAATTAAAAGACAAATTAGTAGAGAAACTTTTCTTGATCGTTAACGGAAAAACATCTCAAGGTGTAATGAATGATTTGGGTGAAGAAGTTTTACCAAAAGGTAAAAAATACACGCAAAAAATGCTTTATGCAGTGGAAGATTTTGCTCACTTAAGTAAAGGTCAATGGGTTGCTGATGATGCAACTAATAAAATGGTTAATGATTTAATTCATAACTATAAAATTAAATTGAACGATTTACAAGGGGCTTTACGTAGAGAGAAATTCACTATTACTGTTGGAGATGAATTGCCAGCAGGAATCTTGAAATTAGCGAAAGTATATATTGCCAAAAAACGTAAACTGAAAGTTGGGGATAAAATGGCGGGACGTCACGGTAACAAAGGTATTGTTGCTCGTATCGTTCGTCATGAAGATATGCCTTTCCTTGAAGACGGAACGCCAGTTGATATCGTGTTGAACCCACTTGGTGTACCTTCACGTATGAACATTGGTCAAATTTATGAAACGGTATTAGGTTGGGCAGGACAAAACTTGGGTAGAAAATTTGCTACACCAATTTTTGACGGAGCAACTCTTGATCAAATCAATGAATTGACTGACGAAGCTGGAATACCACGTTTTGGACATACACATTTATATGATGGTGGTACAGGAGAGCGTTTCCATCAAGCGGCAACAGTAGGAGTTATCTACATGTTGAAACTTGGACACATGGTTGACGATAAAATGCACGCACGTTCTATAGGTCCATACTCGTTGATTACACAACAACCACTTGGAGGTAAAGCTCAATTTGGAGGGCAACGTTTTGGAGAGATGGAGGTTTGGGCACTTGAAGCTTATGGAGCATCAAGTACACTAAGAGAAATCTTGACTGTGAAGTCTGATGATGTTATCGGTAGAGCTAAAACTTACGAGGCAATCGTAAAAGGTGAATCTATGCCAGAACCAGGATTACCGGAATCATTCAATGTATTAATGCATGAATTGAAAGGTCTTGGACTTGACATTCGTTTAGAAGAATAAATAAATTTTGTCAACAGTAGAGACGCGATTAATCGCGTCTCTACTTTGGCATTTATAAAAGTTTTTAGGATTTATACCCGTAACCCGTTCCGATTTTTTATTTAGACCCAATCGGTTTTATAAATAGCACTTCAAAATTTTTATTTGAAGTTTAGAGAAGTAATTCGAGGTAATAGTTTAATGATTTAAATCTTTTTTTGGGCGACTCGCTTAAAAGTAAATCATAAATCTAAAATCAATTTTTAATTGCAAATAAATCAATAGTAAAAACTATGATGAATAATAGAAATAATAACAATAAAGATAAAAACCCTGTAAAAAGGTTTAATAAAATCTCAATAGGACTTGCTTCTCCTGAATCGATCTTGAAAGAATCAAGAGGGGAAGTATTAAAGCCGGAAACTATCAACTACAGAACGCACAAACCGGAGCGAGATGGACTTTTCTGCGAACGTATTTTCGGACCAGTAAAAGATTTTGAATGTGCTTGTGGTAAATATAAAAGAATACGTTACAAAGGGATCATCTGTGACCGTTGTGGTGTAGAAGTAACGGAGAAAAAAGTACGTAGAGACAGAGTAGGTCACATCAATCTTGTTGTGCCAATTGCTCATATCTGGTATTTCCGTTCTCTTCCAAACAAAATTGGTTATATCCTTGGTCTTCCATCTAAGAAATTAGATATGATTATTTACTACGAAAGATACGTAGTAATCCAAGCTGGTATCGCTAAAAATGCAGAAGGTGAATCTTTGCAAAGATTAGACTTTTTGACAGAAGAGGAATATTTAAATATTTTGGACACTCTTCCTGCTGACAATCAGTATCTTGATGATTTTGATCCTAATAAATTTGTTGCCAAAATGGGAGCAGAGTGTATTATGGATTTATTGGCAAGAATTGATCTTGATGCATTGTCTTATCAATTGAGACATAATGCTAACAATGAAACGTCTAAACAACGTAAAACTGAAGCGTTAAAAAGATTACAAGTTGTTGAATCTTTCCGTGAGTCTAACTTGAACCGTGAGAATCGTCCGGAATGGATGATTATGAAAGTGGTACCAGTTATCCCACCAGAATTACGTCCGCTTGTGCCACTTGATGGAGGTCGTTTTGCAACTTCAGATTTAAATGATTTATACCGTCGTGTAATTATACGTAACAACCGTTTGAAAAGATTAATGGAGATTAAAGCTCCAGAAGTTATCTTAAGAAACGAAAAACGTATGTTGCAGGAATCTGTAGATTCACTTTTCGATAATACGCGTAAAGCTTCTGCAGTAAAAACAGAATCAAACAGACCATTAAAATCATTATCTGATTCCCTTAAAGGTAAGCAAGGACGTTTCCGTCAAAATTTACTTGGAAAACGTGTAGATTATTCTGCTCGTTCGGTAATTGTTGTTGGACCTGAATTGAAATTATCTGAGTGTGGTATCCCAAAAGATATGGCAGCAGAATTATACAAACCTTTCGTTATCCGTAAATTGATAGAAAGAGGAATTGTAAAAACTGTAAAATCAGCTAAGAAAATAATAGATAAGAAAGAGCCTGTAGTTTGGGATATCCTTGAAAATGTAATCAAAGGTCACCCAATATTACTGAATCGTGCTCCTACTTTGCACAGATTAGGTATCCAAGCATTCCAACCAAAATTAATTGAAGGAAAAGCAATCCAATTGCACCCTTTAGTTTGTACTGCATTTAATGCGGATTTTGATGGGGATCAAATGGCAGTTCACTTGCCATTAGGGCCAGAAGCTATTTTGGAAGCACAACTATTAATGTTGGGTTCTCATAATATTCTGAATCCTGCAAATGGTGCTCCAATCACGGTACCTTCTCAGGATATGGTTTTGGGTCTATACTATATGACCAAAGAACGTTTATCTACTCCTGAGCTTAAAATTTTAGGAGAAGGAATCACTTTTTATTCTGCTGAAGAAGTAAATATTGCTTTGAATGAAGGCAGATTAGAATTGAATGCTCGTGTAAAAATTAGAGCAAAGCATTTTAATGAAGCAGGTGACTTGGTGTTCCAAATCATACAAACTACTGCAGGTCGTGTATTATTTAATGAAGTAGTACCGGAAGCAGCTGGATATATCAATGATGTATTGACTAAGAAAAACCTTAGAGATATTATCGGACACGTTTTAAGCGCTACCGATGTACCTACAACTGCGGCTTTCTTGGATAACATGAAAGATATGGGTTACAAATTTGCCTTCAAAGGAGGTTTGTCATTCTCTCTTGGTGATATTAGAATTCCAGATCAAAAACCTAAATTAATTGCAGACGCCAGAGAACAAGTTCAAGGTATTTCTGTAAATTATAATATGGGTCTTATTACCAATAACGAACGTTACAACCAAGTTATTGATGTTTGGACTTCAGCGAATGCGCAACTTACAGAGTTAGCAATGAAAAACATTAGAGAAGACCAACAAGGTTTCAACTCGGTGTATATGATGCTTGATTCTGGAGCAAGGGGTTCCAAAGAACAAATTCGTCAGTTAACCGGTATGCGTGGTTTGATGGCTAAGCCTAAAAAATCTACTGCTGGTGGTGGTGAAATTATTGAAAATCCAATTCTTTCTAACTTTAAAGAAGGGCTGTCGATCCTTGAGTACTTTATCTCTACTCACGGTGCGCGTAAAGGTCTTGCGGATACGGCATTGAAAACTGCCGATGCAGGGTATTTAACAAGAAGATTGCATGATGTATCTCAAGATGTTATTGTTAACATCGATGATTGTGGTACACTTAGAGGTGTTGAAGTATCAGCATTGAAAAAGAATGAGGAAATAGTTGAAACTTTAGGAGAAAGAATTTTAGGACGTGTTGCATTGCAAGACGTAATTAATCCTTTAACTAGTGATATTTTAATTAAATCGGGTGAGCAAATTACGGAGGTTATTATGAAAGCAATTGAAGCTTCTCCTATCGAGAAAGTGGAAGTGCGTTCCCCATTAGTTTGTGAAGCTTTAAAAGGTATTTGTGCTAAATGTTACGGTAGAAATTTAGCTACCGGTAAAATGACACAAAGAGGAGAAGCAGTTGGTGTAATTGCTGCTCAATCTATTGGAGAGCCGGGTACACAGTTAACCTTACGTACCTTCCACGTTGGTGGGGTTGCGGGTGGTATTTCTGAAGAGTCTAGTATTGTTACCAAATTTAACGGTAAACTGGAAATTGAAGATTTAAAAACTGTTAAAGGTGAAGATAGTGAAGGTAATGCAGTTGATATTGTAGTATCTCGTTCATCTGAATTGAAATTAATCGACGAAAGAACGGGTATCTTATTAAGTACAAATAATATTCCTTACGGTTCCAGCATCTTTGTTAAAGACGGTCAATCTGTTGTTAAAGGGGATGTGATTTGTAAATGGGATCCATATAATGGAGTTATCGTTTCTGAGTTTACTGGTAAAATTGCTTACGAAGATTTAGAGCAAGGTCAATCTTTCATGGTTGAAATTGATGAGCAAACTGGTTTCCAAGAAAAAGTAATTTCTGAATCTAGAGCTAAAAAATTAATTCCAACTTTATTGGTTTACGGTAAAGACAATGAATTAATCCGTTCTTATAACTTACCGGTTGGAGCCCACTTGATGGTTGAAAACGGCGAGAAAATTAAAGCAGGTAAAGTATTGGTAAAAATTCCACGTCGTTCTTCTAAATCAGGAGATATTACAGGAGGTTTACCAAGAATTACAGAGTTGTTAGAAGCTCGTAATCCTTCCAACCCAGCTGTTGTTTCTGAAATCGATGGTGTAGTTTCTTTTGGAAAAATCAAAAGAGGAAACCGTGAAATTGTTATCGAATCTAAATTTGGTGATATTAGAAAATACTTGGTTAAATTATCAAGCCAGATTCTAGTTCAAGAAAATGACTTCGTAAGAGCAGGGGTGCCTTTATCTGATGGTGCAATTACTCCAGACGATATTTTAAGAATCCAAGGGCCAGCAGCTGTTCAACAGTATTTGGTAAATGAAATTCAAGAAGTATACCGTTTACAAGGGGTAAAAATCAACGACAAGCACTTTGAAGTAGTAATACGTCAAATGATGCGTAAAGTAAGAGTACAAGATCCGGGTGATACTTTATTCTTAGAAGACCAATTGATTCACACTAAAGACTTTATCGTTCAAAATGATAAATTATATGGTATGAAAGTTGTTGAAGATGCTGGAGATTCTAGCGCTTTAAAAGAAGGACAAATTATTACGCCTCGTGAATTGCGTGATGAAAACTCTCTTTTGAAACGTACAGATAAAAATCTTGTTGTAGCTCGTGATGTTATTACTGCAACAGCAACACCAGTTTTACAAGGTATTACAAGAGCATCGCTTCAAACGAAATCGTTTATCTCTGCTGCATCTTTCCAAGAAACAACTAAAGTATTGAATGAAGCTGCTGTTGCAGGTAAAATCGATTACTTAGAAGGATTGAAGGAAAATGTAATTGTAGGACATAGAATCCCTGCCGGAACGGGTATGAGAGAATATGATCATACAATTGTAGGTTCGAAAGAAGATTACAATGATATGATGGCTAATAAAGAGGAATACATTTATTAATTCTCATCCTAACCCTCTCCTTTGGAGAGGGGAATGGAAAAATAAAATATTTATGAGCAATTCAAATCAACAACAAGAACAAATCAACATTGAGTTGGATGAAAAAACGGCCGAAGGGATTTATTCCAATTTGGCAATAATCAATCATTCTTCTTCAGAATTTGTTTTAGATTTTGTAAGTATCATGCCTGGTATTCCTAAAGCTAAGGTAAAATCAAGAATTGTCTTGACACCTCAGCATGCCAAAAGATTGTTGAAAGCAATCGGAGAAAACATTCACCGTTTTGAAGCCGCCCATGGCGAAATAAAAGACACCGAACAACCTCCAATTCCACTTAATTTTGGTCCAGCAGGACAAGCATAGTTATAGAAAAGGCTCCAGAAATGGAGCCTTTTTTTTTGTTTATTTTTTTAATGATGCGCTTTTTCTAAGGGATAATGGTTTTAATCGGTCTCTTTCAACCTTTTTGAAGATGTGCAACTGAAATATTAATTAAGGCGTTTATACTAAGATTAAGCAGTGTTAATATTGAAATTTTGTCGCTTAAACAGGTAAAATGGTGGTTCATCGAAAATATTTTTTATTAGAAAGTTAATGGTATAGTTTCGTATCAGAATAAGAACAACATCTTATTTGATTTAATAAAAAGATACAAATGAATCATTTTTCAAAACATGCAAGTAATAAAAAGATTAGCAACATTTTTATGTTGTTAGTAATTATTTTATTATCTAATGTTTCTGCTTTTGGTCAATCTACTGATAATAATTTAGCAGCTAATGCTATTGAAGTGGTTAGTGTTGCAAAACAAAATAATGTTTCGACAAATACGGTTTCTAATAATATGAATTTTGTGCTTTGGTTCATGGGTTCTAAACAAGATCCAAACAATACTATTTCTACGGAAGGTATTAATACAAAAAAACAAGTTATTACTTCTGGAACAGCTCCAAACCGTTTGTTAATCAAAGCTTTTTTGAAAAAGGCAGTAGCTTTAGAAAGTATGGTTGCTTAATCTTAAATTAATTTTTAATTGACATAAAAAAAACGCTAATTTTTAAATTAGCGTTTTTTTATGCAATTATTTTTTTACTTCAGATTTTAAAATTGATGTAAAAACGAAGTTGTTTTCTTTTCTGCGAATTACTCGAATTCAGAAGTGAAATATAATTTAACGTTTGGATATTTATTTTGCGTCATTTGAATCGTAAAATCAGAATCGGCTAGAAATACCAATTGTCCGTATTTATCATGCGCCAAGAATTTTTGTTTGATTCTTCTAAATTCTTTGAACTCATCGCTTTTCACATCATTTGGTTTCACCCAGCACGCTTTATGAACCGGAAAATTTTCATATGTACATTTTGCACCGTATTCATGTTCTAAACGATATTGGATCACCTCATATTGAAGCGCACCTACAGTTCCAATAATTTTTCGGTTGTTCATTTCGAGCGTAAATAACTGAGCAACGCCTTCGTCCATCAACTGATCAATTCCTTTGTCCAGTTGTTTGGCTTTCATCGGGTCAGCATTATTGATGTATCTGAAATGCTCCGGAGAGAAGCTAGGAATTCCTTTAAAACTCATGATTTCCCCTTCGGTCAAAGTATCTCCAATTTTGAAATTTCCGGTATCGTGTAATCCTACAATGTCTCCAGGATAAGAAATGTCTACAATCTCTTTCTTCTCTGCAAAGAAAGCATTTGGACTGGAGAATTTTAAATTCTTTTTTTGACGAACGTGATAATAAGGTTTGTTTCTTTCAAAAGTTCCGGAAACTATTTTTATAAAGGCCAGACGGTCTCTGTGTTTTGGATCCATATTGGCGTGGATTTTAAAAACAAATCCAGTCATTTTTTCTTCTTTGGGGTCTACCAATCGACTCTCTGAATCTTTTGGTCTTGGTGATGGGGCAATTTGAACGAAACAATCCAATAATTCTCTTACTCCAAAATTATTTAAGGCTGAACCAAAAAATACAGGTTGTAATTTTCCGTCTAAATAATCCTGACGGTCAAATTTCGGATATACTTCGTCGATTAGTTCTAGCTCTTCGCGTAACTGATCTGCTGGTTTTTGTCCGATTATTTTCTCTAATTCTGGATTTTTAACATCTGAAAAAGCAATTGTTTCTTCGATATTCTTTCGGCTATCACCACTAAACAAGTTAATATTTTGTTCCCAAAGATTATAAATCCCTTGAAAGTCATATCCCATTCCAATTGGAAAACTTAGCGGTGTAACTGTCAAGCCCAGTTTTTGTTCCACTTCGTCCATTAAGTCAAAAGCATCTTTTCCTTCTCTATCTAATTTATTGATGAATACAATAATTGGAATTTTTCGCATTCTACAAACAGCTACTAATTTCTCTGTTTGTTCCTCCACCCCTTTGGCAACATCGACAACAACAATAACGCTGTCAACAGCCGTTAGGGTTCTAAAAGTGTCCTCGGCAAAATCCTTGTGTCCGGGAGTGTCCAGAATGTTTATCTTTTTGTCTTTATAATTAAATGCCAAAACCGAAGTGGAAACCGAAATTCCTCTCTGACGTTCAATTTCCATAAAGTCACTGGTGGCGCCTTTTTTGATTTTGTTGTTTTTTACAGCACCCGCCTCTTGAATTGCACCACCAAAAAGGAGGAGTTTCTCAGTAAGTGTTGTTTTTCCGGCATCAGGATGTGAGATAATCCCGAAAGTTCTTCTGCGTTGTATTTCTTCTAAAAAGCCCATATTTGTATAAATAGTTTGCAAAAGTACTATTTATAAATGCCAATTAAAAAAATAGTATACTCTTAATTGATTATATGGATTTCGTAGATGATATTTTTTAATTTTTTTAAATCAATTGCATAATTGTGAAGATTTGAATAAGCTGTAAAAAATAAAGACTGCCTGAGAAGGCAGTCTTTAGGATATTTATATTTTACATATTAATGGACCATACGGAATACCCATTTGGAGGACACTGAATTTTAACCCATGTGTCTCCTTGAGTTGTAGGAATCCAGGTTGAATTACCCGTAAAATCTTTGATCTGTGCATTAGTCCAATTCGTAGTAACCCATCTTTCTTGCCAAGTAGATGAATTGTTAATGTAAACGATCAATCCTGGATTTCCATTGTACCCATTTCTTCGAGCAATATACTCATCGGTATCTGCGTATAAAATAGAAGTGGTGCCAGTTGCCTTGTTATTGTGAATCCAAATCAGGTTGTTCATTTTTGTTTTATTCAACCATTCTTCATAATCTCGATAAAAAATAGTAGGATACCCCTCATGTGTCAGAATATAAGCATACGCTAATTCTTTTTTCCAAATTTCATCAGTGTCATGATTGGTAACGAAAGTAACCGCTTTGTACGGGTTTCTTTTCCACATCATATCATCGTTCAAAAGAGTAAGGTTGTTCCCGTCAAATGCGTCGTTCATTTTATAATAACAGGCAAAATCAAAAACCGAACTATTGGCATTATTTGCCCACCATTCTAAGGTGTTTACATTAGCATCCCAATATTCACCAACGGAGAAACCGCCCACATTCGCATTCCAATCTTTCACTACCCATGGACCAAAACCTTTGACATAATCAAATCTCCAGCCATCAAATTTCATCGTGTTTTTATAGTATTTCCCTACGCCATCGGCTCTTTTCCAAAGCCAGTCTTGTACATTAGGGACTACATGTGCTAAATCTGGGAATCCTCCAAACGCGCCTTCGTCATTGTTGGCATACGAATTTTTGTAAAAATCAGAGCTGCTTCTAGGGAATTTACCTGAAGAAACGCCAGTGAAATTAGTATAGGTTTGTGTTCCCGTAAAAGGGTTGTTTTCTAATTGACCGCCACTATTGTGATTAATTACAATGTCTGCATATACTTGCATGTTTTCCGTATGGACTTTGGTTATTAGACTTTCTAATTCAGTACGGGAACCAAATCTGGTTTCTACAGAACCATTTTGATTGTAATTTCCAAAATCAAAATAATCAGTAGGGTCGTATCCCATAGAAAAGGCACCGTTTTGTGCCTTGGATACCGGAGGAAGCCAGATGGATCCGATCCCTGCATTGGACCATTCGGTTATTTTGGTGTTGACTGTATTCCACCAAGTTCCACCCGAAGGTACATCCCAATAAAAAGCCTGCATCATAACACCGCCCCCAGGATTGGCAACATATTTTCCGGTTAATGAAGTTGTCGTTTTTCCCGTGCTGAATGGATGCCCGTCATGATGGGTTACATGGATTACTTTGAATGGAGCACCTGTTGCAGCGGAATCTGTTGCTACAGTGTCATTTGAACTACAGGAGTAAAAGCCAACTAGCAGGGCTGATAACAGATAGATTTTTAAATTTTGTTTTTTCATAAAATGAATAATTTAGGTTAAATAATAGATTTGGTTAACTAGGAATAAAAAGTAGAATACGATGTTAATTTATTAAAAATGAAAATTAAATTTTATCAAAATGAATACAATTGAATGAAATAAATAGATTTAATATAATTTTATATTGTTTATTTGGATAAAATGATATTTTTTTTGGCTAATTTATACAAATTCTTATGCGATCTGCATAAGGGGTATTTTAATTCGTTACGAAAACGTAATAGTGTTGAGAACTTTGTAAATAAGAGTCTTGAAATGAGAATTTTATGCGCATTTTTGAGTTCTGTCTGTAATGTCTAAGAAAGTATTTTTAAGAATTCTTAGTTCTAATAAGTTTGCATGGGAAATAAATACTTCAAAAGAGCAGCAGTCAAAAAACACAAAAGAACAGTTGATTTAAAGACCCGTATGTATCGATCTTATTTAGTCAGTTAAGGGCGTTTTTTATAAGATTTATAAAGGAACTAACGCGATAAATAAATGCGTTTATAAATTTTTGTTAATACTAGTAAGGAAACTTGTATAATGTAATTGAATTGTTATTTTTGTTCGTTTTAAATTTAAAGATTTGAAAGTAATTGTATTGTTAAATTCAATTCAGTTCTTGATTCTTAAAGTGTATATTTGGCCAAAATTAATATACCCTTTGCTATTCAGATTTAAAGACAGGAAAAGCAACGATATGTTGTGATAAAATAAATTAAAAAAATGCCATTAAAAAAAATACAAATGAAATTCATAAATAATAAAATTGCACTTTCTTTTTTTCTTTTGCTTTTTTCATGTGTGATTGCCAGAGCACAAGAAATTATTAAAGATAGTGCGGTTGTTACTACTAATAAGATACAATCCAATCAAAAACAAAAAATTGACGGTGTAATTGCTACAGTTGGAGATTACATTATATTAGACTCAGATATTGATAAATCCTATTTGGAAATCTCGAGCCAAGGTGGTTCTATAAAAGATATTACCAGATGTCAAATGTTAGGAAAGTTACTGGAAGACAAATTGTATGCGCATCAAGCGATACAAGATAGTATTAAAGTGTCGGATTCCGAAGTTAAAGGTATGATGGATGATCGAGTTAACTATATGACGGAACAATTAGGGTCTCTAGATAAAGTAGTGAAGTATTATAAAAAAAATTCTGAAGAAGAGTTTAGAACCTATTTCTTTGATATTCTAAAAGAACAGAAGCTTACTTCAGAAATGCAAAAAAAGATTATTGATGCAGTTGAAATAACACCTGAAGAAGTTCGTAATTTTTTCAAAACTATACCTGCAACTGAGCTTCCAGTTTTTGGTGCGGAAATGGAAGTAGCACAAATCGTTATTAAGCCTAAAGTTTCCGAGGCTGAAAAACAAAAAGTGATTGACAAACTAAATAGTTTCAAAAAAGAAATTCAGGAAGGCTCCAGTTTTGCCACTAAAGCAGTTCTTTATTCGCAAGATCCAGGTTCAAGATCTAATGGAGGGTATTATAAAATGAATCGTAAAACGCCTTTTGTAAAGGAATTTAAAGATGTTGCTTTTGGACTTGCCGAAGGAGAAATATCTGCTCCATTTGAAACGGATTTTGGATATCACATTATATATGTAGAGAAAATAAAAGGACAAGAAATAGAATTGCGTCATATATTATTGACTCCAGCAGTTTCTGAAGAATCACTGAAAGAGGCGAAAGAGAAAATTGCTTTGATTAGAAAAAGAATTGAGGACAAGGAAATAACTTTTGCAGAAGCAGCAAGAACTTTATCTGACGAAAAAGAAACCAGAGCAAACGGTGGAGCATTAATCAATCCAAAAACACAGGATACTCGTTTTGAATTAACAAAAATGGATCCTAGTTTATACGGTCAGGTTTCAAATTTGAAAGAAGGAGAAATTACTGCGCCATTCATGGAAGATGAGCAAGGAAAGAAAAAATTCAAGTTGATTACCGTAACCAATAGAATAAATGAACATACGGCTGATTATGCTAAGGATTATATCAAAATTAAAGACCTGGCATTGAAAGAAAAACAAATCAAAGCGATTGGAAAATGGTTTGATGAGAAAATCAAAGAAACCTACATTAAAATTATCGGTGAATACAGAGATTGTGCTTTTACAAACAACTGGTTGAAAAAATAATTTTTATAAAATAAATAAAAAGAGTTAGCTTTATGAATTCATATCGCTAACTCTTTTTAATTTAAAATACATTCTAAAATGTCTGACGTAGCAGCAATACATAACTTAGTTCAAAAACGAAATGAGCTAAAAAACGAAATAGCAAAAATTATTGTAGGTCAGGATGCGGTGGTAGATCAAGTTTTGCTTTGTATTTTTTCTGGAGGTCATGCGCTTTTAGTTGGGGTTCCCGGATTAGCAAAAACATTGATGGTAAATACATTAGCGCAAGCCTTAGGGCTTGATTTCAAAAGGATTCAGTTTACTCCTGATTTGATGCCGTCGGATATTTTGGGAAGCGAAATATTAGACGAAAGTCGAAAATTTAAATTTATAAAAGGGCCTATTTTTTCGAATATTATTCTGGCAGACGAGATCAACAGAACACCGCCCAAAACACAAGCTGCTTTGCTGGAAGCAATGCAGGAGCGTTCCGTTACTATTGCGGGTGAGAATTATAAATTGGATTTGCCTTATTTTGTTTTAGCCACTCAAAATCCTATTGAGCAGGAAGGAACCTATCCTTTGCCTGAAGCGCAATTAGACCGATTCATGTTTGCCATAAAACTGGAATACCCTTCTTTTTTAGAAGAAGTACAAGTGGTAAAACGCACGACTTCCGATTTGAAGAGCGCTATAAATCCGTTATTTACGGCGCAGGAAATTATTGATTTTCAACAATTAATTCGTAGGATTCCTGTTGCGGATAATGTGATTGAATACGCAGTAACACTGGTAAGCAAAACACGTCCGGACAATCCTTTGTCGAATGAATTTGTGAAAAATTATTTGGATTGGGGGGCAGGACCAAGAGCTTCGCAAAATTTAATTTTGGCTGCTAAAGCCAATGCTGCTTTTAATGGAAAATTTTCACCGGATATCGAGGATGTAAAAGCAGTGGCTACCGGAATTTTGCGTCATAGAATAATCAAAAATTACAAAGCTGATGCGGAAGGAATTACCGAGGAAATGATTATTGATAAATTGATTTAAGGAGTTGTTTTTAGTCATAAATTAATAATTTCCCTTTTGACTCCTACAATATCACATATTTAGTATTATTATTTAGAAAAAAACGAAAAAATAATCATCGTAAAAAGGTGATTTTGTCTTCTAAAGTAGTAATTATACAAATAATCTTTCTGATTTTCAGAATTTTTCAATAAAACACATAATATTTATTTTATTTATAAATATTATGATTCAAATGGCATCTTTTGCTGTTTTTTTTAAATTATCATCTTTAATTCTTAAGTTTGCATCACCAATAAAAAAAACTAATATTATGGCTTTTTTATTTTGAAATAATCAAGGAAATCTGCCATACAACATTGAAAAGATATCATTATGAACACTTATAACGATTACATCAAGGAGATCGAAGAACGAAAAATTCAGGGTCTTCATCCCAAGCCAATTGATGGTGCTGAATTACTAAGCGAAATCATTGCACAAATTAAAGATTTAGCTAACGCAAATAGAGTTGATTCTCTTAAATTCTTTATTTATAATGTTGTTCCAGGAACTACTCCTGCTGCTAATGTGAAAGCTAAGTTTTTAAAGGAAATCGTTTTAGGTCAATCAGTAGTTGCTGAAATTATGCCTGCTTTTGCATTTGAGTTATTATCACACATGAAGGGTGGATCCTCAATTGAGGTATTGCTTGATGTTGCCTTAGGTGATGCTGCCGCTATTGCGAAAGAAGCTGCAAAAGTTCTTAAGACACAAGTATATCTTTATGATGCGGACACAGACCGTCTTAAGGAGGCATTTGAAAGCGGTAATGAAATTGCTAGAGAAATTATTGAAAGTTACGCAAAGGCTGAGTTTTTTACAAAATTACCAGAAATAGCTGAAGAAATTAAGGTAGTTACATTCATCGCTGGTGAAGGAGATATTTCAACTGATTTACTTTCTCCGGGTAACCAAGCGCACTCAAGATCAGATCGTGAACTTCATGGTAAATGTATGATTACTCCTCAAGCACAAGAGGAAATTAAGGAGCTGCAAGCACAACATCCTGACAAAAGCGTGATGTTGATTGCTGAGAGAGGTACGATGGGTGTAGGTTCGTCAAGAATGTCAGGTGTAAACAATGTGGCCCTTTGGACTGGTAAACAAGCAAGTCCTTATGTTCCATTTGTTAATTTTGCTCCAATTGTTGCGGGAACAAACGGGATTTCTCCTATCTTCCTTACAACTGTTGATGTTACTGGAGGTATTGGTCTTGATCTTAAAAACTGGGTAAAAAAGCTTGATGCGGATGGTAATTCTATTCGCAATGAAAGTGGTGATCCTGTTCTTGAAGAAACATACTCTGTTGCTACTGGAACTGTTCTTACAATCAACACAAAGACAAAGAAACTTTATAACGGCGATAAAGAATTGATAGATATTTCTAAGGCATTTACTCCTCAGAAAATTGAATTTATAAAAGCTGGTGGGTCATACGCAATCGTGTTTGGAAAAAAACTTCAAACATTTGCATCAAAGACACTTGGTATTGATATTGTACCTGTATTTGCTCCGTCAAAAGAAGTTTCTATTGAAGGACAAGGTCTTACAGCTGTAGAAAAAATATTTAATAAAAATGCGGTTGGTACAACTCCAGGTAAAGTTTTACACGCTGGTTCAGATGTTCGTGTTACCGTAAATATTGTTGGTTCGCAAGATACAACTGGTTTGATGACTTCTCAAGAATTAGAGTCTATGGCTGCTACTGTGATTTCTCCAATCGTTGACGGTGCTTACCAATCAGGTTGTCACACTGCTTCGGTATGGGATAATAAATCTAAGGCAAATATTCCTAGATTAATGAAATTCATGAACGACTTCGGCTTAATTACAGCCCGTGACCCGAAAGGCGTTTATCACGCAATGACTGATGTAATTCACAAAGTACTTAATGATATTACTGTAAACGAGTGGGCGATCATCATTGGTGGTGACTCTCATACAAGAATGTCTAAAGGTGTTGCTTTTGGTGCTGACTCAGGAACAGTTGCTCTTGCACTTGCTACTGGAGAAGCTTCAATGCCAATTCCTGAATCTGTGAAGGTAACATTCAAAGGAGATATGAAAGGGTATATGGATTTCCGAGATGTAGTTCATGCTACACAATCTCAGATGCTTAAGACATTTGGTGGAGAGAATGTGTTTCAAGGAAGAATCATTGAGGTTCACCTTGGAACTCTTAATGCGGATCAAGCATTTACGTTTACGGACTGGACTGCAGAAATGAAAGCAAAAGCTTCTATCTGTATTTCTGAAGATTATACCTTGATTGAATCTCTTGAGATAGCGAAGGGCAGAATTCAGATTATGATCGACAAGGGAATGGATAACAAAAATCAAGTTCTTAAAGGATTGATAGCTATAGCTGATAAGAGAATCGCTGAGATTATATCTGGCGAGAAACCAGCACTAAGACCGGATGCAAACGCTAAGTATTACGCTGAAGTTGTTGTAGATCTTGATCAGATTGCTGAGCCAATGATTGCTGATCCTGACGTAAATAATGCTGATGTTTCTAAACGATATACTCACGATACCATTAGACCTTTATCTTTCTATGGAGGAGTTAAAAAAGTAGATCTTGGATTTATCGGTTCTTGTATGGTTCACAAGGGAGATATGAAAATCCTTGCTCAAATGCTTAAGAATATTGATGAGCAAGAAGGTAAAGTAGAGTTTAAAGCACCACTGGTTGTAGCTCCTCCTACTTATAATATTGTTGATGAATTAAAAGCAGAAGGCGACTGGGAAATTTTACAAAAATACTCTGGTTTCGAATTCGACGATAATGTTCCTAAAGCTGCGGCGCGTACTTCATATGAAAATATGTTATATCTAGAGCGCCCGGGATGTAACCTTTGTATGGGTAACCAGGAAAAAGCAGCCAAAGGGGATACTGTAATGGCAACATCTACTCGTCTTTTCCAAGGAAGAGTAGTAGAAGATACTGAAGGGAAAAAAGGAGAGTCATTACTTTCCTCTACACCAGTTGTGGTTTTATCTACAATCCTTGGTAGAACTCCAACAATAGAAGAATATAAAATTGCTGTGGAAGGTATCAATCTAACTAAGTTTGCGCCTTCTCATAAGCTATTAGTTAAATAATTCACATAATAGTTAATTATAATTTAAAAGCCTGAGTCTAATGACTCAGGCTTTTTTTATACTCTATTTTTTTGTATCTTGTATGTTTAAAATAGAATAGTAACAATTATATATAAATCTTATGGCTTTTGATATTGAAATGATTAAAAAAGTGTATGCGAACATGACTAGTCGTGTTGATGCAGCGCGTGAAATAGTTGGTCGTCCACTAACTTTAACTGAGAAAATTTTATATAGTCACCTTTGGGATGGCGTTGCTAAGCAAGCATACGGAAGAGGAGTTGATTATGTTGATTTTGCTCCGGATAGAGTAGCCTGTCAAGATGCAACAGCTCAAATGGCTTTATTGCAATTTATGCACGCTGGAAAGAAAACTGTTGCTGTTCCAACAACGGTTCACTGTGATCATTTGATTTTGGCTAAAAATGGAGCTGAATTTGATTTAGCTGCAGCAAATAAACAATCTAAAGAGGTTTTTGATTTTCTTTCTTCAGTATCTGATAAATACGGAATTGGTTTTTGGAAACCGGGTTCAGGAATTATTCACCAAATCGTTTTGGAGAATTATGCATTCCCTGGAGGATTGATGATTGGTACCGATTCGCATACTGTAAATGCAGGAGGATTAGGGATGTTAGCTATTGGTGTTGGTGGAGCTGATGCCGTAGATGTAATGTCAGGAATGTCATGGGAATTAAAATTTCCAAAATTAATAGGTGTAAAATTAACTGGAAAACTTTCTGGTTGGACTGCACCAAAAGATGTTATCCTTAAAGTAGCTGATATTCTTACCGTAAAAGGTGGAACGGGAGCTATTGTTGAATATTTTGGAGAAGGAGCTACTTCAATGTCTTGCACTGGAAAAGGAACTATTTGTAATATGGGTGCCGAAATTGGAGCTACCACATCTACATTTGGTTATGATGAGTCAATGAGAAGATACCTTTCTGCCACAGGTCGTCAAGATGTAGTAGATGCTGCTGATAAAGTAGCTTCTTACTTAACTGCAGACCCAGAAGTATATGCTGATCCAGCAACTTATTTTGATCAAGTTATCGAAATTAACCTTTCTGAATTAGAGCCACACATTAATGGTCCTTTTACTCCGGACAGAGGTACGCCAGTTTCTAAAATGAAAGAAGAAGCTGCTGCTAATGGATGGCCAATTAAAGTAGAATGGGGATTAATCGGTTCTTGTACGAACTCTTCTTACGAAGATATGGCTCGTGCTGCGTCTATCGTAAACCAAGCAGTTGAATTAGGGATTAGCCCAAAAGCTGAATTTGGTATCAACCCAGGTTCGGAGCAAATTAGATATACAATCGAAAGAGATGGAATCATCGCTACTTTCGAAAAAATGGGAACCAAAGTATTTACAAATGCTTGTGGACCATGTATCGGCCAATGGGATAGAGCAGGAGCAGATAAAGGAGAGAAAAATACAATCGTTCACTCTTTCAACCGTAATTTCTCTAAACGTGCGGATGGTAACCCAAACACACACGCTTTCGTAACTTCTCCAGAAATGGTAGCTGCTTTAGCAATTTCAGGGCGTTTGGATTTCAATCCTATTACTGATACTTTGATCAACGATAACGGTGAAGAAGTGAAATTGAGCGCTCCTTATGGTGATGAATTGCCTAAAAAAGGGTTTGCTGTAGAAGATGCAGGATTTCAAGCGCCAGCTGCTGATGGATCAGGAGTTCAAATCGTAGTTAGCGAAACTTCAGATCGTTTGCAATTATTGGCGCCATTCCAACCTTGGGACGGTAAAAATATTTCAGGAGCTAAATTATTGATTAAAGCTTTCGGGAAATGTACTACAGACCACATCTCTATGGCCGGTCCATGGTTGCGTTTCCGTGGTCACTTAGATAATATTTCTAACAATATGTTGATTGGGGCAGTTAATGCTTTCACAGATAAAACCAATTCGGTTAAAAATCAATTGACTGGTACTTATGATGCAGTTCCTGCAGTAGCACGTGCTTATAAAGCGGCTGGAGTTCCATCTATTGTTGTGGGAGATCACAATTATGGAGAAGGATCTTCTAGAGAACATGCGGCTATGGAACCTCGTTTCTTAGGTGTTCAAGCAGTATTAGTAAAATCATTTGCTCGTATTCACGAAACAAACCTTAAAAAACAAGGTCTTTTAGGATTGACATTTGCTAATGAAGCAGATTACGACAAAATCCAAGAAGATGATACTATCAACTTCACTGATTTAGTAGATTTTGCTCCGGGAAAACCTTTGACATTAGAATTTGTTCATGCGGATGGAACCAAAGATATTATCTTGGCAAACCATACCTATAACGAAGGACAAATTGGTTGGTTCGTAGCTGGTTCAGCATTAAATTTAATTGCTGCTGCCAGTGTTGCATAAGTAAATTAAATATTTACATCCAAAACTCTCAAGGTAACTTGGGGGTTTTTTTGTTTCATGGGGTTTTTTAGAAGAGCGGTATGTCTCATTTTAAAACATATTAATTGTACGTTAAAATACTGATAATAAGTATTTTGAGGTTTAAAATGATTCGACTATTTTGTATCTTTAGTTACTATTAATTTTAAATCTAATTGCGATGAGAATGTTAGTTAATGTTATCTTCCCTATTGAGCCTTTCAACTCAATGGCTAGAAATGGTACAGCAGGTGAGATCATCAGTCGAGTGATTGAAGATATTAAACCAGAGAGTATTTATTTTTCTGAACAAGACGGTAATCGAGGTGCGGTTATGGTAGTTGAAGTTCCTGATGCTTCCGCTATTCCATCAATTGCTGAACCTTGGTTTTTAAATTTTGAAGCCAATTGCGAGTTTAGGATTGCAATGACTCCTGATGATTTAATGCGGGCTAACCTCAGTAAACTTGCAGAAAAATGGCACGATGTTCATGTAATGTAAAGAAAGCGAAAGAACTAAAAGCACCACTTCAAATAAAATGGGGTGGTTTTTTTTGGAGCTATTTCCTGCTGACCGCTTCAAGCTTTTTCATAGAATTGCTTTTTCCAAGATAAAAAAGGAGCTTCCGCCGGTCGCTCTTCTTTCTCAGGAAAAAAATGCAATTCCATTTTAAAAGGCTTTCCACTTTCATCAGGGCTAGAAATCGGGAAGACGATTTCTTTTGGATTTTACGATTTAAAAAAAAGAAGTGAATAGTGTCAGTTTAAATAAAATGTAATTTTTCATTCTTAAAAGCCCTTAAAAATGCTGAAAAATAGGCGTTTTCTTTATTTTACACGTTAAATTCAAAAAAAAATGTTGTTTTTTGAATTTTATAACTTAAATTAGCTTTTTTGTAGATAAATTTTTCAGCGAAGTTTTTTTGATTGTAAATACAAATCATCTCTTCATTAAAATATTTATTTTCAGCGCAACAATACATTAGGATTGTACTGCGTTACAGTTTAAGTTGCTTTTGCAATTCGAACAAAAAAACCAACTAGATTTTAAAATAAAATATTATTGCCCTCTTTTTTGAAAAGAGATGCCATTTTTTATTTTTAAAAATAAAGATAGTTGGAACAAACCCTAGCGAGATTTAATAATTATATCCCGAAATTGCTAAGGAGAATAAAAATGGGGTAAGTAATTTGAAATAAATGAATATGAGTTTAAGATTAGTTGTAACATTGTTTTTATTGAATAGTATTGTACTTTTTTCTCAGGAAAGCACCAAGAAACATACCATCGTAAAAGGAGAAACCATTTCGAGTATTGCAGAGAAATATGATGTAAAACAAAGTGAAATCTATAAACTAAATCCAAAAGCCAAGAATCTATTAAAACTCAATTCAGTATTATTAATTCCTGTTACTGCACCAAAAAATACCAATACCAAATCTAAGATTGCAACAAATTATTTCGGGAAAGAACACGAAGTACTTGCCAAAGAAACACTTTACGGAATCGCAAGACAATACGGAATTACAGTAAAAGAATTAAACGAAGCCAATCCTACATTAGAAACTTCAGGATTAAGAATAAGTCAAAAAATTACAATTCCCGGTAATGCAACTTCAACCGAAATCGCAGTTGTTCCCCAAGTAAAAAAGTCTTCACAAAAAGTACCTGTAGTAATTGAACCTCAAATTGCTGAAACCGAAAGTACTATTGGCGAACAAACTATTATAGAAGTTTTGCCAAAAGAAACAAAGTATTCCATTACAAAAAAATACGGAATCACAATCAAGGAATTCGATAAAGCCAATCCAACATTAGGAGTTAAATCACTTAAAGTGGGGCAAAAAATTAATATTCCTGCAAACGTATCACTAAAAACTGAAATTGCAGTTGCACCTCAAGAAAATAAAATACAATCCATACAAGAACCGGCTGCTATTATTCAACCAATAAATGATTTCTCAAAGGCAGCATTGGTAATGGTTACAAATCCAACTGAAAGTTTAAATACTTCAAATGAAAATATTGTTCGGGAAGTGTTACCAAAAGAAACCAAGTACGGTATTGCAAAACAATACGGAATTACGGTTCAGGAACTGGAAAAGCAAAATCCTGAAATTAAAAATAAGCTGCGTGTTGGGTATAAATTAAACATTCGATCCGCTAATGTAACTAATGAAAGTGTAGCAGTTTCGGATACTGAAAATACAACACATGAATTTACTAATATTGGTAATGATAACGAGAAATACAAAAATATTGAAAACAATAATTGGGAATTCAAAAGTTTTTTAAAACCGGCTTCGAATCCTAATTTTTTAGATGAATTGATTGAAACCGCTTCATCTAATATCGGGACTAGATACCAGTCAGGTGGAACTTCAAAATCAGGCTTTGATTGTTCGGGTTTAATGTGTAACACATTTGAAGCTTTTGATATCAAATTGCCAAGAACTTCTTTAGAACAATCCCGTTTAGGAGTTGTTGTCAATCCAGAAGATGCCCAAAAAGGAGATTTAATTTTCTTTAAAACTAATGGAAGAAGCCGTATTAATCATGTTGGAATGGTTGTTGAAGTTTGCGATGGTGATATAAAATTCATTCATGCCTCTGTAGGTGGAGGTGTTGTAATTTCATCTGTTAAAGAGAAATATTATGAAAAAAAATTAACCCAAATCAATCGCGTTTTACAATAATCAAATTTTAGAAAATATACTACTCTTACATATAATGGAAACTCTTCAGGAAACTGGGGAGTTTTTTGTTTTATCAAATGTGATTTCATCTTTAAACTTTTTATACCTTCCAAAAAAGACAAGGGTTAACTTCTCATTATTGTTTTGAGTTTTTTTATTTCCGGGTCTTTTTATTCGCTTTATTATTTAGTTCAAAAGAGAACTGAAATCGATACTACAAAGTTGCAAAAGATACGCAAAGAAAATAGTACACAATTTAGAAGAAAAGTATCATTTTTCACACATCTGATTAGATGTGGTTTATTGTTTTTTTTGCTAAGAGTAGTGAAAAGTTTGCAGTTCTCTTGTCTAAATTTGGGATATAAGGATGAAGCTGTAGCTTTTAAAAGTGGTAATCTATTTTTCAACGCTGTTTACTTCAATCCAATAGCCATCTGGATCCTGAAAATAAATCTGTTTAATACCGTCAGCACGAACGTTAATTTTATGAATCGTTCCTGGCCAGTCAGAATAAGTGATCTTTAGGTTTTCCAATACTTTTACCAGTCCATCAAAGTTGACGGCTTTAAAAGCAAGATGTACCGCTCTATTTATTGTAACGGGATCTTTAATAGTAGAAACCAAATGCAATTCTTTTCCATCTCCTAAAGAAATCCAACGGATGCCTTCTTTTCTTGTTAAGTTAGTAATTTCTTTAAGTTTCAAAACGTTTGTGTAAAAATCAACCGAACGATCCAAATCTTTTACTGATAGCGCAGTATGATCCATAGTTAAAGAAAATGAGTTTTTGTCCTGCGCCCAAATTGATACAGTGAATACAAATGAAAGAAGTAAAAAGAGTGTTTTTTTCATAGCTATTTAATTTTGGTTTTTGATAAGGAAAAAGGGTAGTACTAAATCAGTTTGCAGTAAGAATACGATTGATGATTTTAATACAATCATCCGTATTACTGTTATTGGTGTTTATCGCCACACTATTATTGTTGTAAGGCGCATACATGTTTATATTAGGACGTGAGAACAAACCAACAGTTGTGGTTAGTGAAGCACTGGCCAAATGCATAATACCGCTATCGGCACCAATAAAAATTACGGTATTTGCAATTACTGACCCAATTTCACGAACGTCTTTACTATAAAAGGTAGGTGCTTTAAATCCAATTTGTGAAATATTTTCAACAGGTAACACTTCCATAATATTGTAATTGGGGTATTCCTTCTTTAAACGGTCATAAAATTCTTCCCACCAGGATTCTGAATAGCATTTATCGTCAGTGGCATAGGTAAAAACAGCTATTGTCTTTATATCGTTTTTTACTATTTCTTTCACTATTTTTTGACCTTCAGCAATTTCTGAAGAACTTAGCTTAATGTCTAATGATGGAACGGGATTCTCGTTATTCTCAAATCCTAATTTGGTTAAAAAACTTCTAAATTCATACACCGGATATTTTGCAATATGCTCATAATCGCTATATTTTAATTGAATGTTTTCATCAACTTCGCCAAAAAACTTATATTTTGCATTAGCAAATTGCGCAGACAATCTTCCTGATGAAGAACCTTTATCTACATTTATAACAATATCATAGTGTTGTTTTTTGATTTTTATCCAAACTTGAAAATAAGCTA
Organism: Flavobacterium galactosi; assembly: GCF_048158585.1. NCBI lineage: Bacteria > Pseudomonadati > Bacteroidota > Flavobacteriia > Flavobacteriales > Flavobacteriaceae > Flavobacterium > Flavobacterium galactosi. Next base: position 157,243 of record NZ_JBLNKV010000003.1, on the reverse strand, counting down.
TTAAATTTTTAAAAGGCTTTTTAGGGAGTTCTATAATGTAATTGATGTTTTCATAATTTTGAAAAACAATAGGAGCTAGCCCTCCTTTTACAAATAGATCAATTTTACACTCTGGAAAAGTGAAGATAACTTCTTGCACTAGCGGCGTAATCAACAAAAGGTTTCCTAATCTATGATTTGGCCTTGAAATTAAAACTCTTTTAATTTCGATTTTTTGAGTTAAATCAATTTTTTGATTCTTTTGTGAACTGCCAATGTTTTTAGTCAGGTTGTGTGTTATTATCCTTCTATATTCATTTACTTTTTTTAAGACACTCATGCTTTTAATGTTATAGGGTATTGAATTCTTTTCAGTTAAAATTAAAAAGGTTGTGAATATTCATGAAACAAAATATGAAATAATTAAACACAGCCCAGAAATGTACTACGTACTTGACAAATGTACAATATAGATGGAAATCATTCGGCTTATCCCATAAAATAAAAAGAGAACTAGAATTTATACTTGTGTAAAGTCCCCTTCCTAAAGAGGGGAAGTGTGGTTGTAATTGATCTGGTATCAGATTTTACTTGGTTCAGTTGACTGCTATTAATTCATAATTCACTTTTTATATTATATAGAATTAATGTAAATTAGCCTTTTGCATCATAAAAAAATCGCTATTGCTGAGCTGTCAGGATATATTTTTGCAATCTTTGAACTCTAAAAAATTAAACAGCGCTATGAGTAAGACGAAACTAATAATTAATCGCAATGGATCTATAAAAATAGAGGGTGATTTCGAAATAATGGACTTCGAAGGTAAAGTTTATGGACTGGAAGGAAGAACCGCATTGGGTCTTTGTCGTTGTGGATTATCATCCAATAAACCTTTTTGTGATGGTTCACACCGCAATAATTTTGAACATGAAGCAGAAGCATTTGACTTGCCGCCAATGAAAACGAATTAAAGAATACCGTTTTTCTTTTATTGGATAAAAATAGAATAATCTAGTATAGATTGCTTCGTGTATCGTTATTTTAAGACGGAACATTGAAGTATTCCTGAAAAAAATAAAGCCGCACAATTCATGTGGCTTTATTTTTTTGGTTCTGTTTATTCTTAGAGTAATATCCCGTATGCCTCGCAAAAAGCCTTGGTTACATATTCGTTTGAACAATAAACATAACCATTGTCGCAAAAATCGGTACCCCAGCTGTTGCGAACGATAAAATAATCTTCAGTATACCCCACAATGGCTACGGCGTGACCACCATGCATACTTTCCATATCATATACTTCAAACTTGTGTTCTGAGGTTATAGCCCATTGACTATCAGTGTCTACCAAAGCAAGTACAGGACCTTGACTTGAAATCCACATGCGTAGATAATCCACATTGCAGTCATCGTTATTGATTACCCTGTAGTAGCCTTTAATCCTCATCTGCGCGGCCAAATCAGTGAATTCTGTTGTTTTGAATTTCGTACTGAATAGGTCTGTATCTAGCGGAAGGTCTTTTTCGTGAACAGCACCATATTTTCGTAATATGTCCAGTGCAGCTTTCAAGCATACCCCGGAATTAATATCTTGAGATGTTGTAGTATCATCTTGGTCAGTTTCTTTAGCAGCCATCCATGTCAGCCATGATGACAGTTGATCTTCCTTACTGATCCGGTTTTCTTTAACAAGATGCCATCTAAGTAGTCCATGTGTAGATGCCCAACCCACACATGCGGATGTTTCGAGTTGGTCCCCAATTTCCCACCAGTCTTCACGCAAATCAAAAGTCTCTGGAAAGTCAGTTATTACTAGTCCTTCAACGATTGCCTTATCGAGTGTCCAATCGTTTTCTTTATCAAAAGAGGGAACACAATTTAGTATTCTACCTGTTACTCTACCTCCTGCTGGCATAAATTTTGGTTTTAGTGTTTAGAAATTATACGTATATTCGGACACAAGATAGATGTTAAGGTTGATTTTAGCAAATGTGTGGATACATTGTTAAAGTACTTGTAAATAATCTACTTTTCGATTGGTCGATTATTAAAAAATGAGAAATTATAAGACATTCGAGCGAGTCTTCATAATTCATTAAAAGATAGTGTTTTATTACAAAAAATTAAAAACTTCCTATTTTTTTCAAATCTTTAAAGATTTATCTATTTGAAAAAGAAGTATATAACTTCTATTTTGGTTTGATGAAATTGTTTTATTAAAAAAGTTTATCCCACGGATTATCACTTCTGAAAGGAATGGCAGGAAGTCCTTCTTTGCTGATAAAATTGGATTGAGCAGCCTCGTTCCAACCAAAACGCACCGAAAGGGGATGTGGAACTTCGGGAGCAGAAACGATTATTTTATAGCCCTCTATTTCCGCTTTTGCCGGTACAAATTTCCCGTCCACACCTGCTATACTAAACCAGGTAAGAGGTCTTTTATCACGGCTTGCTAAACCACTTCCTACATTTGAAAAAGTGATTTCAATGGTATGGTGTACTATTTTTATTTTTTGATATGCAGGTCCGGAACAAACGACATTTTTTTGTCCATATGCTTTATTTGCGGCAACTAGACTTAAACGGCGACCAACTTCCCATTTGTATCCAGGATGTAAATCAGCAATGCTGTCGACTAAATCGGTAATCGCAACCATGCTTGTATTCTTTAAATGCAATGCGAGCGCCTGTGCTTCCCAAAATTCGGGAAGATTTTCAGTAGTATGTTGACGAACATCTTTGGCAGCAGAATAATTGTAGGGCGCTATTTGAACAAAATAAAAAGGTAATTTTTTATCTTTCCAATCGGTACGCCAACTTTCTATTAGTGTTTTTAACTTATAAGCATAACGGATATTTTCGTTCAGAAAACAATTTGATTCTCCCTGATACCATAGAATTCCTTTCAATTTAAAAGGAATTAGCGGTTGTATCATGCTGTCATAAAATTTACCGGGATCGCCACCATCCGCACTTAGTTTGTCTAGCGTTTTTCCGTTTTTCATTTTAGGAGCTATTTCCATTTTAGAAGCCTGAATCCAAGGTTCAATCCGGCTACCAGGCACTGCTGCAGCAATCATTCCGATAGGCACATGTAATTTGGCATATAAGTCTTTCGCAAAATAATAACCAACAGCCGAAAAATCAACCAATGGCCGCCCAATTGCCGAGTCCCAACCGAGATGTTCCGGACTTGGATCCATGTATTTTCGACGGTCGAGAAAAATGCGGATATTGGGATTATTTGCTGTGTTTAAATCATCCTCAGGAGGTCTGTTTCCCTTCACTGCTGATTGGAATTTACTATATTTTCGCATAGCATATTCCATGTTCGATTGGCCTGAACAAAGCCAGACTTCCCCGACCAATATATTTTTTAGTAGGATTGTATTTGTTCCTTTAATAGTCATTTGGCGTGGTGTAAATGATGCTTTCATCGGGCTGAGTTTCACTGACCATTTTCCAGAGCTGTCGGCAACCGTTGTTTTGCTTTGTCCAGCAAAAGCAACCGCTATTTTTTCGCCTGGACTGGCAGTTCCCCACACAGGTACTTCTTTCAGTTGTTGTAAAACCATGTTATGTCCCAGAATTTTCGGGAGTGTAACTTGACTAAAAAGGTTGAAAGTAACTAAAAGTAAAACAGTTAAAGATAAGAAAATCAATTTTTTGGAACACATATTTTTATAATTTAAAAAAGCACGGGATGATTAAAGCTCAGCCCGTGGATAAAGATTATTCAGTTTTCTGATTGTCGGTATTTTGAAGAAGTTGTTCAGAACTGATGTTGTCAATTTGGTGAAAGGGATTGCGGCAGGATGAATTACATTCCCGGCCAATATAAGACATTGAATTTGTGACCGTCTGGATCTGCAAATCCAAAAGTGTATCCCTTGTCGAATTTCTGCGGTTCAGCATAAATTTTTCCGCCCGCTTTCTTGACTTTTAGGAACCATTGGTCAACTTCTTCTTTACTTTGTGCAGAAAGAGAAAAAATCACCTCGTTTTGTTTTACAAGATTTGCAGCCTCACTGTTCGCAAAGCTTTCAAATCTTGTTTTCGCAAAGAAATGAATAATAAATTTATCATTACCAAAAAAGAAACTCGACAACTCTTCCGTACGATTGCCATTTGTTTTAAAATCTAATTCTGTGTAGAATTTGGTTGTCCTGTCTAAGTCATTTGAGACAAGATTCGCCCATATCATTTTAGGTTCCATAAGGTTAAATTTTTAGATGTCTATTTGCGAAAACTAAGGTATGGATTTAATGCTTTTTATATGCAAAAAGCTATATTCAATTACGTTTATTATGCGGTTGTCAGAAAACTTACCGCTAAGGTTTCGTGTATTTTCGCAGGCGCGTAAAGAGCGGGATCTTCGAATTTCATTTTTTTTTAATTAGATATGCTTACTGCTTTTTTCAAATATTCGTTGGTTTTCAGTTGGCATAACATAAAGCCTGCAACAGCAGTCCGTGCTATTTTAAGGTTGAGTTTTTTGTATGTTCCTTCAAAACCAATTTTGTATTGATTGGTAATTTCGCCATCAGTTAATGCACTTGGTCTTACGATTGTATAATCCAAATTGCTATTCAAGATGTGTTTTTCTTGTAATTGATGGTCTTGAAATGCTTTTTTGAGCAACATTCCAAACATAATGTGTTTCCAAATAAAATTGAGGTTTCCATAACTTTCGCCCATACCGAGTGTGGTTTGACAAATCAACCTTTTAATCCCTTTTTTATTCATTGCATCAATGATGTTTTTTGTTCCCGAGGCTCTTATTTTTCCGGCTTTTCCGTCACCTAAAACACACAAAACTGCATCTTGATTTTGCAGCGCATTTTCTACTTCGCTTACATTCAAAACATCAGCTTTGCAAATAGTAAGATTGACATGATTGAGGTTCTGTATTTTTTCAGGATTGCGAACAAAGGCTGTAACATCATAGCCTTTATTTAATGCTTGTTTTACGATTTCAACGCCAACTGTTCCTGTTGCACCAAAAATTATTACTTTCATTTTATTCTATTTTTAAAATTGATGAGGCAAAATTGCGACGGATAAACCGTGTAAAATAGAATAAAAACGACAGTTCTTTTATTTATTAAAAGTTTTTGGTGTTTTGCCTGTAAAAGCCTTGAATACTTTGATGAAGTGAGATTGATCTGAGAAACCGTTTTGATATACAATATCGGTGAGTTTGGTGTAATCTTTTATGGTCAGTTGTTCCAGTGAAGCCTGAAACTGGATGATTTTAGCAAATTGTTTGGCTGAAAGTCCCGTTTCATTCAAAAATCTACGTTCAAAAGTGCGTATATTGAGATTTGATTTTTCGGCAACCGCACGAATGCTTTCCTGACCTTTTGTGTGGATAATGCTTTCTATGCCTTGTCGTATTTCAAAATCAAGATTTTGCCTTTTCTTTTCAAAATACAATAAAAGCAACTTTGAGATGATTTCAATTTTATCTTTTACGGTTTTGCACGATACCAATTGCTGGTTAAGATGAGCAATATTGTCTACGGTGTCTTCCAAATAGTAGCAATTATCGTTTATACTTTGCGGAGCGATATTGAAAAATGTTCTTAAAACAAAAGGATACAATTGGAAAATGAGGATGAGGTATGTTCCCGAAATTTCCAGTTCAATGGGTTTGATTGTTTGACCGTAAAGAAAAATTTCTGGCATTATTTTGTTGTGTGGCTTTACGATTAATCCGTTATCGGTTTGCTGAAACATTAATCCGGGGAAACCATCTGCAAAAAAAGGTAAACAGGTTTTTATGTTTTTGTCCTTATTTTCAAACACCCAAATATTTTTCACAAAAAGCGAAATAGATTTATCAGGAAGGATGTTTTTAAAGTTCATTTGCTCTTATTGTGAGGGTTTGTGGAATTACCGCTAACGTCAGTCTGTGAAAAAACTTCTGTTGTACTACAACCAAATATAGCAAAATACTTGTATAAAAAGAAGATTATTCTTATTTTTAAGAATGCAACACATCACCGGAATTTCCCGCCAACAAATGCGTTTTTCAAGTTTAGTAGACGCAATAAGTCTAGACAATCAAGTTCGGTTTATAGACGCTTTTGTTGAATATATAGATTTGATAAAACTTGGTTTCTCAGTTCAAACACTCAAAAAAAAAGGTCGTCCGAGTTATACCAGCCAAGTATTTCTTAAGATCTATTTATACGGTTATCACAATGGTTTAAGAAGTAGTTGTAAATTAGAAAACGAATGTTTTAGAAACATTGAAATACAATGGCTCTACTTAACGGGATTGGAAAAAGTAAATGGAGAACACAGCCTGATTATGCTTGTGTATAACATCAAACGCAGTATCAATATACTCGGCGTTCCGGATTTGATTGCCAAACTCCAAAAATGGAACTCGCCCTACAAGGCAAAAGCCTTGCTTTTAATAAAAAAAGATTTGTTTAAAGCTAAATGCTAACAATTTTTATTCAATTAAATAGCAGCCTGAAAAAAAGACTTCGTTATAAGGCTTGATTTGAATTGCAGTATCATGAAATTTGGAGGTTTTTAGAAAAAAAAGAGGTTTTTTCACAGCCTGACGTTCTCGCGCTACAAGCAGTATGGGACTAAATTAAGCCCATTATTCGGATTTGCCTAATTTCCCAAATACAAAACCATTTTCCCATTAAGCCAATTGCTCAAATCCGTTGTAGCTGTTGTAGGCAGTGCTTTATTTTGATGCTTTAGACTTCTTGATGTTCAAAGCTTTCTTTTTTATCCATTGAATTGAAATATCAACAGGTGCTGTAATATTGCCAGAAGCTGTATTGTGTCCTAATGTTGAAAACAAGGTATATTCGAAAGGTTTGCCTTGAACTTTAAATGTATTTAATTGCTCTATACACAACTTTACTGGAATTTGGATATCTTTCTCACCAAAAAGCCAAAGTCCTGGAATAGAAAGAGTATTCAAGGAAATCTTTGGGTCAGTAGCTGTAAATTGATACCTGTCAGAATCATTATTGATATGTTCACGTGCTTCTGCTTCTGTGTGATTTTCCCAAAAATTATTATTCCCATTGGTATAAAACTGAAATCTAAGTTGTTCCAAAGTTGTAATTGTTGGGCAACTAAATAAAACCATAAATTCTATTAACGGATTTTTACTTGCAGCAATTGGGATTATCCATCCTGCTTGACTGAAACCAACAAGACCTATAGGTATATTTTTATACAGTTGATGAAGTTTGTTCACGGCAGCACTTGCATCTTTTGCTAATAGAGTTAAATTAACTGAATCAATGTTATTTGTCCCAACTTCTGGACCAGCATAAACTCCACCAGATTCTCCAACTCCGCGTTTATCATATGTTAATACAGCTATGCCTTCTTTGGCAAGACGTTCAGCGAACTCCATTTCCCTTTTTACAGGGTCAGACCCATGAATAATTACAACTGCTGCAAATGGCTTTTTAGGATTTAAAATTGAGCCAGCAAGAGTTACTCCTTCACTTTTAAATGTTACATTCTCTATTTTTATAGAGTCTAATGATTGAGCTTTTACTTGATTTAGTGTCATCAAGAAAAGCAACAATAAAAAGAATATTCTGAAAAAAAAAGAGAGATTCTTTAGTTTTTTTTCTGCTTTAAGTTCAATCACGATATTTTTTTTTATCATATATTTAATCTATAATTTTTAGGCTTTTTTTGGCGCATTGCCTACAACGTTCTGGTACTACAGCGGGTTTGGGACTAAATTAAGATTTATTTTCGGATTATTACTAAACTTTTCAAGTACAAAACCATCTTTAAATTCAGCCTAAAACCCCAATCTTGCCAAACGGCTGTTACCTGCTGGCGTATTTTCCGTACTACACTTTCCGTTAAAATTTATAACTATATCCAAGCCTTATTACTTGTGTTTCGTAATAGTCATTACTTGTATAGTTAAAACCTTGTCCGTTGATTTCTTTTTTGATTATCATTGTGTTTAGTAAATCTGTAGCGTTAAAAAAGAGTTCGCCTTTCCCTTTTTGAATTGCTTTTTTTAGCCCAAGGTCTAATGAAAACCTTGATTTAATTTTTCCTTGTGGAATTATATCGGGTGCTAAATAAATTGTTGTTAATTGTACATCTATGTTTTTAGGAAAATGAAACGTATTGTTCAATTTTATGTTTCCAGAATATATTTCTTGTTTGTCTGCTGAAAAAGTATGTGTAGTTGGATATTTGTTTTCAACTGTAAATGCATCAATTTGATTTCTGTATGCGTTTAGATTAATATTGAATGAGTACAATTTAGAAATTTCTTGTGCTAAAACCATTTCAATTCCTGTGTTGTAACTTTTATTTACGTTTTGAAATGTTGCATAAATTAAATTACTTGGTGGAACAGTACTTGAAATCCTTGTAATTGTACCATCAGCAAATCGGTGATAAATAGCCTTGTATAAACTTCCTTTTTCCCAACTTTTTTTATATCCCAATTCTATCGAATTGGTAAATTGTGGTCGCAATGCAGGATTCCCCACTTTTATAATTTCTGCGTCATCATATTTTGGAAAAATACGAATATCAACTTCGTTTGGTCGGTCAACTCTTCGGTTGTAGAAAACGGAAACTTTATTGTTGTCGTTAATTTTGTATGCCCAACGTAAATTTGGAAACGGTTGGGTATAATTATAACCATCACTTTGATATACTATATGGTTAGGATTAACTTCATATTGAATTTTTACATACTCAATTCGTAATCCTAATTCGGCTTCCCATTTTTTGTTTTCAAAAATGTAGTTTCCATAAACGGCAGGAATTAATTCTTTGTAAGTTGCCCAACCGCCTGCATTGGTGTCTAATACAGAATTCACACCTGGTATAAATTGCATATTTGTCGGTATATTTCTGTTGCGAAGTTTTATTCCTGTTTCAATTCGTCCGTATTTAAGTGGTTTTATGTAGTCAAAATTAAAATCATAAACTTGTTCGTCTGACAATAATTTAAACGCATCGGTTCCTGTGGAAGTTGGCAAATAATTGTCGTAAAAATATTTTTCGTCTTCTCTGTGAAAAGTGTAATTTAAACCAATATTTAGCAAATGTCCTGCTTCTTTAAATTTGTGTTGATAGCTGGCAGTTGCCATTATGGTTGTTTTTAATTCATCTTCTAAAAACTGCCAAAGTCTGTTTCGTTGTGAAAAATCGCTATTAAAAAAGGGTTGGTCGCCTCTGTCAATTATTTTTTCACTTCCAAAAAGTCCGGAAATAGTCAAAGAATTTTCGTCGTTAATTGCATAATCAAAACCACTTTTCAATGTCGTAAAATGCGTGTTTCTGTTGCGTTTTAATTGTGAATTTATGACTACGCCATTGTCGTAATTTCTTATTACAAATTCATTTTTGTTGAGCGTTTCAGTATATAAATAATCGCCTTGAAAAAAGACATTGACTTTGTTTTTTCTATAATTGAGTGAAACGCTTGGGTTGATTTTTGGCGTAAAAGTATATTGTGGTCTTATGGTTGGTAAATTTTCTTTTCGTACCCAAAGTGAACCAACACCTGTTGTAAAACCAAACTTTCCATTAAAACCATCTTTTTTGTTTTTTTTGTAAATAATATTGATAATTCCTGCATTTCCATTTGCATCATATTTGGCAGAAGGATTGTTAATAATTTCAATTTTTTCAATGGCAGATGCAGGAATATTATCTAAGCCTGTTTGGTTTCCAAAACCTGTCAATGCTGTTTGTTTACCGTCAATTAACACTGTTACTTTATCGTTTCCTCGCAATTGTACTTTTCCGTCTTGTACTGTAACACTTGGTAAATTTTGCATTGCTTGTAATACCGAACCACCACTTTGACTGATATTGTCTTTCAAAGAAAATGTTTTTTTATCCATTTTCTCACTTATCTCGGCTGTTTTTCCTGTTACAACAACTTCTTGCAAAGATGTTGATTCTTCATCTATCTCAATGTTTTTAATGTCAAGATATTCTGTTAGATTACCCACGAACAGCGATTGTTTTGTTGTTTTGTAGCCGATAAAAGAAACCTCTAAAAGGTAATCGCCTGACTTTACTTTTGATAATGAAAATCGCCCTTCTTCGTTGGTAACTGTCCCACTTACAAAAGAGCTGTCTTTTTCAGTTTTCAAAACTACGTTTACAAAAGGCAAAACAGCTTTGCTGTTTTTGTCTTTAATAATACCCGAAATGGTTACGCTAGTTTGTGCGTTTGATATTGAGAAGAATGAAAGTTGTAAAATCAAAAAATACAGTATTTTTTTTGATGCTTTTTGTAGAGACATTTTTGATCAATTTGTAAATTATACTGCAAAGAACGTGAGTAACAACGAGTAAATAACAAAAGACAAGTGCAGAATAATTTTTTTGTATAAATTAGTTGTTTTGTGCAAGATTTTTTTTGAATTGAGTTGGTGTTAAACCTTTGTATTTCTTGAATATAGCATTAAAAGAAGATTTAGAATTAAAACCTACCTCTGTGGCAATTCCTAAAAGTGTAAATTGATTATTTTGGTCGTTTTTTAGGCGTTTTATAAATTCTTCTACTCTGTATTCATTGATGAAATCTTGGAAATTTATTTTCATATGTTCATTTAAAACTTCCGAAATATACTGTTTTGGGATATTGAGTTCGTTTGAAACATCTTGAATGGATAATTTCCCATTTAAGTATAATTTATCCATTTCCATTGAATTAATTAAATCAGACTTATATTGTTCAATCAGTTTTGTGTTTAGTTTAGAATTTTTGTATTTGCTTATTTCGTTTTTCGGCAAAATATCTTTCCCTTTGCTTAATAATTTAAAAGAAATAAAATAGAATAAAAATGCGACAATTAATAAAAGATAGGAGTTAAAGTTTTGATTACTGAAAAAAGACAATTCTTCTAATCCTATTATTTTAAGAACATCATTTATACAAGAAAACACTAATAAAATAACAATTGGAATAACAAAATAAGTGGTCCAAATTCTTCTTTTATCTGTAAAAACGGAATATAAGATTAAGCCTAGATAAATCACAAAAGTTATTTCCATAAGTACTTCAAGAATTTCAATATTCAAGTTTTCTTTGGGTAATTTTATTTCAAGTACTTCAAGAATTAAATAAAAAATGTTGGGAAGAAAAAATAGATAATTGGATTTTATAAATTTTTTCCTTTCGTTTTTGTAATACTTGAAAAACAAAAAAAGAAAGGTTACAAATAAGGTGTTATCAAAAAGAAACCAATCTGTATCTTTAACAAACAGATTGTTTTTGTCATCACCCAAGATGTAAAGCAAAACAGAGATTAAACCTCCAAAGAGCAACCAAAAAGTAGTCTTTTTGTAATCTTTTCGATTTGTAAACAAAATAATAAGAACAAAAATTCCTTGTATTAAAGCAATGATTTGAATTGTTTGGAGCATTGTTTTATTTAAGTTTTTTGGGCAAATGTAGTACAATTTTTGTTGTTTTTTCTGCTTTTCGTGTCGCTCGGAACGCTTGCAGGTAACGTTCTGGGACTACAGCGGGTTTGGGATTAAATTAAGCCCATTCTTCGGATTTACCAAATCTTCCAAATACAAAACCAATTTCAAATTAAGCCTAAAACCCAAATTGCTTGTAGCGTGTGTTATAGGTAGCCTTTTTATGATGATGTCCAAAGGAAAACCATATCATAATTATATAATTTTGCCTGCTTTGAAATATGTATTAATTTACGAATTGCTTCTTTTGCATCTTCAGTAACCTTAATTTCTTCTGATGGATATGTTTTTGACATTTCAGTAAACCAATTTTTTGAAATTTGCTCCACGTCCGATTCATCAATAGTTGAAAAAAAGGCTATGAATTCAGGAGTTAGTTGAATAGCTCCATATTCTGGCTCGTCAACATATATCTTTGTAAAATTAAAATTGTCTTGAAATCCAATGTCTTTCTTGTTTTCAATGATTGAAGCACAAAGCACAAGTATATCAATATCATTCAATCCAATATGCAAACTAAAATCAGCTAAGTTACCTTCTGTTTCGATTTTACTCAAATAATCATAATCTTGTTTTTTAGTTGCCTTAAGAATTTTATCTGCATTGCCAACTGCAAATTGATAATCCAAGCTTACTCCAAGTTTATTTAATTTGTTGCTTACAGAATTTAAATTGTTATTAGAACTTTTGTTATCGTTAGTCTGCATATTTGTGTTTTTACAAGAAACCAAAAGAGAAAACACACTTATGTAAAAATATTTCATCATTGTCTTGATTTTGCTTAAGGTTACCTATAACGTTCTGGCGCTTGGCGAGGTTGGGGAATAAAGATGCGAGATTTTTCGGTTAAACACAAATTTTCCAAATACAAAACCATCTTTAAATTCAGCCTAAAACCCTAATCTCGCCAAACGGCTGTTAGCGGTAGTACCTTTAGTCCCAATGATTCCAAATAGTATCTGTTTTAATGAATTTAGGAACTTTGTTAACAATTTTATATTTTGAGACCGGAGTTATACTTTCAGGAAATGATTCAGACTTCCATATTAAACTTTCAGGAATTACATTTTTGTATATTTTGACTTGGTTTATGCTTAATTTTGAATTGTCAGACACAATAAAGTTTTTTAGTTCTGCATCACTATAAATTCCGAATAAATATTTGTCATTTTTAAAAATCCCCGCTCCAGAACGAGTTATAGTGAAAATAGTATCTTTTCCCTCTATATAAAATGATGCTCCATAAATATAAATATTATTTTTTCTTGGATTTTTAACGGGATAAGTATTTTGATATTTAATAATAATTTCTCTAAAATTTGTTGACAATTCTTTATTTTCAATTTTGGCTTTTTTTAAGTTCGAATCTATCTTTTCTTTTTTTGAGCAACTAAATAGAAATAAAGTTATGAGTAAAATTATTTTCTTCATTTTCGTCTTTTTTTTAGGTTCTGCGAGGTATTACCGCTAACTAGTATATAGGCGAAACAAACCTTCGTATATACACACAAATATGGGTAGATTGGCGAAGGTTTGTTTCGCTTTATGTCTCCTCAAATATATTGAAATTTTCTTACAAATCATCAAAAGGACTTTTTATTTGCTGGATACTTTTTGTACTCACGTGGGTGTATATTTCGGTGGTTTTACTACTACTGTGTCCCAATAATTCTTGAATATATCTCAAATCGGTTCCGTTTTCTAATAAATGAGTGGCGTAACTGTGTCTAAGCCAGTGCAAAGTGGCTGGCTTTGTAATTCCCGATTTTTGTAACGCTTGTTTCAATATTAGTTGTAAACTTCGGGCGTCATATTGTAATCCAATAGTTTGCCCTTCAAATAAATAAGTTTTTGGTTTATATACTTTGTAGTAATCACGTAGCATTTCTAAAATTTTTGGACTCAATGGGACTATTCTGTCTTTTTTTCCTTTGGCGTTTTTAAGTAGTACAATATTTCTTATAGAATCTATATGAATGGGCTGAAGTGCCAATAATTCGCCACAACGTAAACCACAACTATAAATCAACGAAAGCATCATTTTATGTTTGATATTGCTGTGGGCATTTAATATCAATTTTACTTCCTCTTTACTTAACACATTTGGTAATAGTTTGGCTCGTTTTGGTCGGTGAATGGTATCTACTACCATCATTTTATTTTGTAAGGTTCTAAAAAACAATTTCAATGCATTGACAATCTGGTTTTGGTAAGATGCTGACAAATTGTTCTTCAATATAAATTCGTTATTGTAGATAATCACATCCTCGTTGGTAATGTCAGCAATGGGTTTTTCTCGGTAAAAAACCAAAAATGATTTCAAGGCTTCGCTATAGGTGGTAAGGGTGCTTTCACTATAGCGTTTAGAACGAAGCCATTGCTTGAATTTTTCTATATTAGCAATTCCCTCAGATGAAGGGAGAGAATTTGTAAGGGGTTCTATTTTAAATCGTTCTCTGTTTTCAGTTGTATCGGGAATATGCCAAGCGGTATTTTGCTGACTCCATCTGGCTCCTTCAACGTGTTTGATACGAGCGATTAATTCGGTGTTTTTATCAAAATAAACGGCAATTCTGTTTTCTCCTTTGTGTTTTATGGGTTTTGCTGTCCAAGTCATATAGCGTTGATTTTGTGATGGAAAGATACTGATTATTTTAACAAAGACTATTTTATTATAGTAATGGTTCTTGTGGTATTGAAGGGGTTGTTTTGCGTGAGTGATGGAAGCGGCATCCTTTATTTTCTTTCTTTAAGAAAATAAAGATACAGCGTACAGCACGACCCGGAGTTTTTACGGAGGGGCACGCCCAAATAAATAGTTTTCTTTCTCAATCATCTAATTTATTTATCATCTCTTCGGCTATTTTCTTAAATTTCCAAAAAAAGTATATCTTTAGCCAACTAAAATCAAAACCCCAAAACCAAAAAATATGGAAGACCAAAAACCAGAAGATTTTAAAAGAGAACTCGGATTACTTGACGGAACCATGCTTGTGGTGGGTTCTATGATAGGTTCGGGGATATTTATTGTAAGTGCTGATATTGCCCGACAAGTGGGATCAGCAGGTTGGTTGATTTTGATTTGGTTGATTTCGGGATTAATTACCATGATTGCAGCTATAAGTTATGGTGAATTGAGCGCTATGTTTCCAAAAGCTGGTGGTCAATATGTGTATCTTAAGGAAGCATACAATAAGTTGATTGCCTTTCTCTACGGTTGGAGTTTCTTTGCGGTGATCCAAACGGGAACTATCGCCGCGGTAGGCGTTGGGTTTTCAAAATTTGCGGCATATCTGGTTCCGCCATTAAGTGACGAAAATATTCTGTATGAAATAGGTTCTTTCAAGCTCAACGCAGCCCAAATTGTTTCTATAATCACGATTATTTTGCTGACCTACATCAACAGTCGCGGGGTGAAGAACAGCAAAATCATGCAAACGGTTTTGACGGTTATTAAAATCTTGTCATTGTTTGGATTAATAGTTTTTGGGTTTATTCTTGCTGCCAAAGCAGAAATTTGGAATGCCAATTGGACAAATGCTTTTAGTTCCCGAGCCTTCAATACCCAAAGTGGTTCTTGGATGCCAATAGGCGGAACGGCTTTGCTAACCGGGATTTCGGCAGCGATGGTGGGTTCTTTGTTTTCCAGTGATGCGTGGGTGGGAGTTACTTTTATAGCGGGTGAAATTAAAAATCCAAAACGAAATGTAGGTTTGAGTTTGTTCTTGGGAACTTTCATCGTTACGATTATTTATGTTCTTACAAATTTGATGTACCTCGCTGTAATTCCTTTGGACGAAATTGCTACTGCAAAATCAGACAGGGTAGCGGTTGTGGCCTCACAATATACTTTTGGTGACATGGGAACGATTATCATTGCGGTGATGATTATGATTTCGACTTTTGCTTGCAACAACGGATTGATTATGGCAGGAGCCAGAGTCTATTATACTATGGCAAAGGATGGTTTGTTTTTTAAGAAAGCAGCCGTGCTTAATGATGCAAGCGTTCCGGCTTGGGCCTTATGGATACAATGTGTTTGGGCCTCGGTTTTGTGTTTGACTGGGAAATATGGTGATTTGCTGGATTTTGTAATTATCATTGTATTGATTTTTTACATCTTGACTATTTACGGAATTTTTATTCTTCGCAAGAAAATGCCAGATGTGGAACGACCTTACAAAGCTTTTGGATATCCTTTTCTGCCATTTTTATACATAGTTATTGCTTCGGCGGTGTGTATTTCTTTGTTACTGACTAAATTTTCTACTTGTGGTTGGGGTGTGTTGATTATGTTGACAGGAATACCGGTGTATTATATGACGAAACCGAAAGAGTAGTTTGCAGCATTTAGTTTTCAGATTGTATTGATACTAAATATTGGAATCTGATTTATGGTTTGCATGAGGGATTATTTCACAATATTTTATTTTATTTCCCGACCCGAAGTTTTTACGCAGGGTGACGCCCAAAATACTTTAATTTATACGATAGAAACAGAAAACCCGCCTTGAGACCAAGACGGGTTTTTCTAGTGTAGTAAGCACTTGTTTAATGTTAGTTAACTGCGTTTTCTAACACTAACTCTTCATGAAAAGGGAGATTCCAAGCTTCGGCAACTCCCTTGTAAAGGATTTTCCCGTTGGCAATGTTCAATCCTTTTTTCAATTCTTCATTTTCGGCGCACGCTTTTTGCCACCCTTTGTTTGCTAATTGCAACGCGTAAGGTAAAGTAGCATTTGTAAGCGCCAATGTTGAAGTATAAGGGACTGCACCTGGCATGTTAGCCACGCAGTAATGTACGATATCGTCTATGATAAAAGTTGGGTTTTCGTGTGTGGTAGGTGTACAGGTTTCAATACAACCTCCTTGATCAACTGCGACATCAACTACTACCGTTCCCGGGCTCATTAATTTCAGCATGTCACGAGTGATTAAGTGCGGTGCTTTGGCTCCTGGAATTAAAACGGCTCCAATAACTAGATCGGCAGTTGTAATAGCTTCACGGATATTGTAATGATTGGAGATAATTGTGGTTACATTAGCTGGCATCACATCAGATAAATAACGCAAACGCGCTAAGCTTACATCCATAATGGTTACTTGTGCACCAAAACCTGCTGCCATTTTTGCAGCTTGTGTTCCTACGATTCCACCACCTAAAACTAATACTTTAGCAGGAGGAACTCCCGGAACACCACCCAAAAGGATTCCTTTTCCTTTCAATGGTTTTTCTAAATATTTAGCACCTTCCTGAATTGACATACGACCCGCCACTTCTGACATGGGTACCAATAAAGGCAAGCTACGGTCTGCTTTTTCAACAGTTTCGTAGGCCAAACATACTGCGCCACGCTCAATCATAGCATGAGTCAATGGTTCAGAGGAGGCGAAATGAAAATAGGTAAATAATAATTGGTCTTTTTTGATCAAAGGATATTCAGAAGCGATAGGCTCTTTTACTTTGATTATCATTTCAGCAATGCTGTAAACGTCTTCAATTGTTGGCAATAATTCCGCTCCAGCTTCAGCATATGCTTTATCGCTAAAACCACTATTTTCACCAGCACTTGCTTGTACATAAACGATATGACCCTGTTTTTTGAATTCGGCAACACCTGCAGGTGTAAGTGCAACACGATTTTCGTTGTTTTTGATTTCTTTAGGAATTCCGATTATCATAGTGATGAGTTTAAATGTTGGGGTAAAATTGCATTACAAACATACTATATAAAGAAAATATTATTGCTATATGGCAATAAGTTAAGGAAATATTTATTTTATTTAGTAATTTAGCCTAAAATATTTCTGAATATAAGTTTTTTTATATTTCTAAAAAGAAAAAAAAACTGCTGTTGTACCTAAAAAAAGAATTGACAAATTATGATACTGGACGAAACTGACAAAAAAATCTTACGACTTCTTCAGGAAGATGCGCATCTAACCCTGAAAGATATTGCCAACCAAATCAATCTTTCGCTGACACCGGTCCATGACAGGGTAAAGCGTTTGGAAAAGGAAGGGATTATTGAGAAGTATGTTTCGATTTTGAATAAAAAGAAACTGGGTAAAAACCTGACGGTATATTGCCAGGTGACACTCGTGAAACAGACTTATGATATCTCAGAAGGATTCAATCAAGCGATACTGAATTTACCCGAAGTGGTGGAATGTAATTTTGTTTCGGGAAGTTTTGATTATATGTTGAAAATTGTATTGGCGGATATGGAAAGTTACCATCATTTTCATCAGAAAAAATTATCCGTTTTACCGGAGGTTTCTTTGATTAACAGCTTTTTTATTATTTCGGAAGTGAAGAGTACGACCGTTTTACCGATTTAAAATATAGGTTTGTTGAAGTGTTCCAAAAAGCTAAAAAAATGGAACACAGATGACACGGATTAAACGGATTTCCACTGATTTAAAAAGTTTAATAGTAGTGAAATTTATGTAATTCGTGGCGGAAATAATTTTAGTCTGGATTAGGGATAATCGTATTGAACTAAAATAGTGTTCTTAATTTATTAAATTAAAAAAAACCGTCCCGATAAAATCAGAACGGATTTTCTATTTAATTCAGGTTGGGTTGCTTTATATAAAAAAAAACTAAAAAACTAAAACTAAAAAACGGCAACGTACAACCTGTAATCTAAAGGCTAGTAATACGTGAAACGTCTCACTTTAGCAATATATTTCGCCAATCGGATGACTTGGTGGCTGTACCCATATTCGTTATCATACCAAATGTATAAGACGATATTTTTTCCATCATTAGAAACAATTGTAGCATTGCTGTCATAAATCGAAGGTGCCGAAGTCCCTACAATATCCGAAGAAACTAATTCGTTGTTCAACGAATATTTTATTTGTTCTACCAGTTCGCCTTCTAAAGCGTATTTTTTCATGATGGCATTAATTTCCTTAAGGGAGGTTACTCTGCTCACTTCAAGATTTAGAATTACCAAGGAACCATTGGGAACTGGCACTCTGATCGCATTAGAAGTCAGTTTTCCTTCAAGCGATGGTAATGCTTTTGCGACAGCGCTTCCTGCGCCCGTTTCGGTAATGACCATATTCAAAGCGGCAGCTCTGCCACGACGGTATTTTCGATGCATATTATCAACTAAATTCTGGTCGTTAGTGTACGCATGAATAGTTTCTAAGTGTCCTTTTACAACACCTAAAGTATCTTCAACAGCTTTCAAGATTGGAGTTATCGCATTCGTAGTGCAGGATGCAGCCGAAAAAATGTTTATTTCATCGGGATTGTATTCATTTTGGTTTACGCCATGAACAATATTTGGGATTCCTTTTCCCGGAGCGGTAAGTAGGACTTTATCGGTCCCTTTTGAAACTAAATGTCTGCTCAAAGCTTCATGATTTGTGAATGCGCCAGTATTATCAATGACCAAAGCATTATTGATTCCGTAAAGGGTATAGTCAATTTCTTCGGGTGTATTTGCGGATATTACATGAACGGTTGTGCCGTTAATAATCAACGCATTATTTTTGGTGTCAGCAACAACTGAGCCTTGAAAATCGCCATGAATAGAATCATAACGCAATAAGGAAGCTCTTTTTTCCAGGGAAGTTGCATCGTTTTTATCCCGGGTTACAATGGCTCTCAATCGCAATTGGTTTCCTTTTCCTGTTTTCGAAAGTAACTCACGAGCCAGTAATCTTCCAATTCTACCAAAACCATACAACACCACATCTTTAGGCTGAATTTCCTCAGATTTTTTGGCGTCTTTTAATTTGTCTAGTACAAAATGTCTGGTGTCAGGATATTTATCCTCTTCTAAACGATACTCATACGTAAGTTTACCAATGTCCAGTTTTGAAGGCGGTAAATCCAATTCCAAAACAGCTCTGGCAATTTCTACTGAATCAAACACAGAAATTGGTTTTCCCACGAATTCACCTGCATATTCATGCAAGTTGATGATTTCGCTAACGTTTTTGTCAATTAATTGATTTCTGAACAAAACCATTTCAATTGATTTGTCATACCATAAATCACTGATGATTTTGATCAATTCTACTCCTGCACGTCTTCTGTCGGCTTGAAAAGAAACTTCTTTTTCGTATGTAATGCTCATGTGAAAATTTGTAAATTAAATTAATGATTTTTTAAATTTTGCGCAAAATTACCCATTTCAATCGATTTCGTAACCTATTTTATCATTTATTTTTAAAATAAAAAAGCCGCCTCGGTTTTACAAGGTGGCTTTCATTTTGAGATTATAAGTATTAGATTATAATTTTTATAGTTTCTCCGTTTTTATTAATCATCTCAATTCGGATACTTTGACTTTCGTCCTTTTTATCTAAAAGTTTAGAGACTGTTTCTATATCTGTTGCTTTTATATTATCAATACTCAGAATAATATTTCCTTTGAGTTCTTCCTCATATTGTTTCAGGTTTTCATTGGTAACAGATCTAATTTTAATACCATAATTCAGATTGAATTTCTTTTTATCAGAAGCATCCAAGTTCTCCAATTCCAGACCTTTGAATTCCGTAGTAAAAAATTCATTTTTACTCAAAATTACCGGAACAATTCTATTTTTCCCGTCTCTGAGAATGGTTACCTGAACTTTATCATTAGGTCTTTTAGTATTGATATACCCAGAAAGATCGGCATAAGTAGCCACATTTTGGTCATCTAATTTTACGATAATATCTCCTTTTTCAAGTCCGGATTTTTCGGCACCGGAATTTTTAGTCACGTTTTTGATATAAAATCCTTGTGTTTGGGAAATTCCTAATTCTTTCGAAGCAGTTCCATTTAATTCGCCACCTTCAACTCCAAGAATTCCTCTTTGCACATTACCGAATTCCATAATGTCTTCAATTATTTTTCGGGCAATATTTGACGGAACTGCAAAAGAATAACCAACATAAGAACCCGTCATGGATGAAATCATCGTGTTGATACCAATTAATTCCCCGCGGGTATTTACCAATGCGCCACCACTATTTCCTGGATTTACCGCTGCATCTGTTTGTATGAAAGACTGAATACCACTAGTGCCCAAATCTCTGGCTTTTGCCGAAACAATTCCTGCGGTTACCGTTGAGGTTAAGTTGTACGGATTTCCTACTGCCAAAACCCATTCGCCTATTTTCACCGAATCAGAATTGGCGAAAGCAGTATACGGTAACTTTTCGTCGGCATCGATTTTCAATAAAGCAATGTCCATTTTAGAATCGGTTCCAATAAGTTTGGCTTTATACGATTTTTTGTTATTTAAGGTGATTTCAATTTCCGAAGCATCTTTTACCACATGATTATTAGTTACGATATAACCATCTTCAGAAATAATTACACCGGAACCCGTTCCTATTTGTTCTTGCTGCTGCTGTCCACCGTAGCCGTAAAAATATTCAAGCATTGGGTTGCTCACCGTTTTACGCGATACATTTTTTACGTGAACTACCGTATGGATGGTCTTTTCGGCTGCTTCGGTAAAATCAACATTCTCAGCAGATAATCCCACGCGTTTTCCATAGGCATCAGAAGCGAGGGTTGTAATTGAGTTTTTGTTATTCGAAAAATACCCATCATTGTCAAATAATAATTTGTAAGCCCCTAATGTTACGGCTCCACTCAGCAATGATGTTAAAAACAGTGTTGAAAATCGTTTCATATTAGAATTTATTTTTAAATTATTTTAAAGTAAAAATAGCGTTAAATTTCTTTTTTATAAAACAGTTTAACGCTCTTTAACAATGATTAACATTTCATTATTAGTTCGTACTTTTGTATATCTCAATTTAAATAAAATGCAAATAGAATTTTATAAATACCAAGGAACAGGAAATGATTTCGTGATGATTGATAATCGTCAGGAGATTTTTCCAAAAGACAATATTCAACTTATAGCCCGCTTATGCGACAGACGTTTTGGGATAGGTGGAGACGGACTTATTTTATTAGAAAATGACCCGGATACTGATTTCAAAATGGTCTATTACAACTCAGATGGAAACCAAAGCTCCATGTGTGGGAATGGTGGGAGATGTTTAGTGGCTTTCGCCAAAAAGCTAAACGTTATTGATGATAATACTACTTTTATAGCAACAGATGGGTTACATCACGCCTCAGTTGCTGACAATGGAATAGTTTCATTACAAATGATAGATGTCGAAGACGTGAAAATCACTCCAGAATATGTCTTTATGAATACGGGTTCTCCACATCACATACAATTAGTGGAAGATTTAGAGCACTATAATGTCAAAGAAAACGGAGCGAGTATTCGATATGGTGAATTATATGGAAAACAAGGAAGTAATATCAATTTTGTAAAAAAAATAGATGAGACTACCTTTTCATTAAGAACATACGAAAGAGGGGTTGAAGACGAAACATTAGCTTGCGGAACCGGTGCTACAGCAGTTGCCATAGCGATGAATGTATTGGGCGAAACGAAAGCGAATTCGATAGATTTGAACGTTGAAGGAGGAAAATTAGTGGTGTCTTTTGATGAAAAAGATGGGCATTTTACCAATGTTTTCCTGAAAGGACCGGCTGAGTTTGTTTTTAAAGGAACTATTGAGATATAACTAAAACCCAACCTACTCCTAAATGATAACATTAAAAGGTGAGAACATCTACATTCGTGCGCTCGAACCCAATGATTTGGAGTTTGTTTACGCTATTGAAAACGACCAAAGTATTTGGGAAGTGAGCAACACGCATACGCCTTACAGTCGGTTTTTGGTAAAACAATATTTGGAAAATGCGCATCAGGATATTTATGAAGCCAAGCAATTGCGATTGGCCATTTGTCAGGATCAGGATTTTCCGGCTTTGGGATTAATCGATTTATTTGATTTTGATCCAAAGAATAATCGGGCAGGAGTTGGGATTGTAATTCAAGGCAGTGAAAATCGCAAACAGAATATTGGTTCAGAAGCATTAGGACTATTAATTCGGTATGCTTTTCATCATCTTAATCTGCATCAATTATATGCAAATATTGGCTCTGAAAATGTAGCAAGTACCGCTCTTTTTACTAAATTTGGTTTCCAAAATATAGGAGTAAAAAAAGATTGGAATTTAGTTAACGGCGTTTATAAAGACGAAGCTATTTTTCAATTAATAAATCACACGAGCGTCAGCGAACTGGCGTAGCAATTTTAAAAAAATAATTATTTTGAACTTAAAAAAAATTATAACAATCATTTCTGTGGTATTAATATCAGTATTAATAGTTTATGGATTTATTTTGTTGGGTCAGATTTTTTCGGCTAATACAAAATTTGCCGATAAAGAAGTCTATATTAAAATTCCAACAGATTCTAAATACGAAGATGTCAAAAAAATAATCGCTCCTTATGTCGAAAATATGGGCCGTTTTGAAATGGTTGCCAGTAAAAGAGATTATCCGGCAAATGTAAAACCGGGTCGTTTCTTATTCACAAAAGGAATGAATAGTTATGAATTGGTAAAAACATTACGAATAAATGTACCGGTAAAATTGGCTTTCAATAATCAGGAACGATTGGAGAATTTTGCAGGACGTGTGGGTTCTCAAATTGAAGCCGACAGTCTGTCATTGCTGACTTCATTTAAAGATTCTGTTTTCTTGAAAGAAAATGGTTTTACCGAAGAGAATGTTTTGGCAATGTTCATTCCTAATACCTATGAAACGTATTGGAATACCTCGGCTGAAAAGTTCCGGGATAAAATGATTAAAGAATATAGAAATTTTTGGAATAAGGAACGTGTTGCCAAAGCCGCCAAACAAGGATTAACACCAATTGAAGCCACTATTCTAGCTTCGATTGTGCACAAAGAATCTGTTAAAAAAGATGAAAGACCAAGAATTGCAGGAGTTTATTTGAATCGGTTAAAAGCTCAAATGCCACTTCAGGCAGATCCAACAGTAATTTATGCGATAAAAAAGAAGTCAAATGATTTTGATCAGGTTATCAAAAGAGTTTTTTATAATGACTTAACAATGAGTTCTCCTTATAATACCTATGTAAATATTGGACTTCCTCCAGGACCTATCGCGATGCCTGATATTACAGCATTGGAAGCAGTTTTAAATCCAGAGAAAAATAACTTTATCTATTTCTGTGCGAGTGTGGAACGTTTTGGATACCATGAATTTGCCGCGACTTTAGAAGAACACAATAAAAATGCCAAAAAATATTCCGATTGGATAAACAGTCAAGGTGTAAAAAGATAGTTTTGAAATTTAAAAAACTACTTTTTTTATTCTTGCTCTTGATTGGGTATCAAACGGTTTTTTCACAAAATACAATTGATACTTTCCTTACACCATCTAATTCTTTAAATAAAAAAAGACAACAAACCGTAGTAATCTCTGAAGTGGTATTGGCTTCGGGGATTTTGGTAGGTTTAAACCAACTTTGGTATGCCGATTACCCCAAGTCTGATTTTCATTTTATAAATGATAATTCCGAATGGCTTCAAATGGACAAATTGGGACATTCTTTTTCTTCGTATCATTTAGGAAGGTTTGGTGCCGAAATGTTGCAATGGAGTGGAGCCAGTAAAAAGAACCAACTTATTTATGGAGCAGGTCTAGGATTTGCTTTTTTGACAGCTGTAGAGGCTATGGATGGATATTCTTCTGACTGGGGTGCTTCATCTGGCGACATAATCGCTAATGCTTCAGGAACGGCTTTGTATGTTTCGCAGGAATTACTGTGGAAAGAACAGCGGATAACTCCCAAATTTTCTTTTCATACCACACAATATGCAAATCAAAGACCAGAAGTTTTAGGAAATTCATTTACGGAACAAATTTTAAAAGATTATAATGGACAAACCTATTGGCTCTCGGTCAATTTATATTCCTTTGCGAAAGGCTCAAAAATACCAAAATGGTTGAATCTTGCTTTGGGTTATGGAGCCGAAGGAATGATAACCGGAAATAGACAAAATGAGACTCAATTTCCGACTCTAAATAGACAAAGATACAGACAATTTTACGTGAGTTTTGATGTAGATTTGACTAAAATTAACACAAAATCACACTTTTTAAAGACTCTTTTTGCAGTTTTAAATACAGTAAAAATACCAGCTCCAACGATTGAAATGGTGCACTTCAACGATGTTAAAGTGCACTTAATCTATTTTTAGTAAACTTTAACTCATTGATTATCAGTATAATTATTTTTTACGTATATTTGCACGTAGAAATTTCTTAACGGGACAGCGTTTTGAAGAAAAACAATTTATGATAAAGAAATGGTATTTTTATACAGGTTTGACAATTATTATTGCCTTTTTAAGCTCGGGTTTTAAGCCCTTTAATTTAGACACCAACTCATGGTTTCTAGTTCACGAAGAAGATGGATCACACTACTTATTTCCATCTGAAAAACAAGAAGATTACACCAATTTGAACATCCCTTTTACTGGAAATTTCTTTATTGGATTCAAAGAAGCAATCGGATATAGAGAATCCGAAAGCAAATACAAAAAAATTAATTCACTCGGTTATTTAGGCAAATACCAGTTTGGTATTGAGACACTAAAATCAATCGGTATATATAATAGTTCCGCTTTTTTGAATAGTCCTGAAATGCAGGAAAAAGCATTTATTGCTCTTTTGGCAAAAAATAAATGGGAATTAAAAAAAGAAATTGAAAAATACGAAGGCACAATAATGAATGGAATCTACATAACGGAATCCGGAATATTGGCTGCTGCACATCTTGGAGGGGCAGGTTCAGTAAGAAAATATTTGAAAAATAAAGGTAAAAGATATTTCCGGGATGCCTATGGCACTTCAATACGGAGTTACATGAAATCCTTTGGAGGGTATGATACTTCGTTTATTGTTGCTGATAGTAATGCCAGCATAAAAAACATATAATTTTTACGTTATTCAAAGAAGAGGCTACCAAATATATTTTGGCAGCCTCTTCTTTATTTATTATTCACAGTAGTATTATTTCATTTTTATAATTTCGCCATCTGGACGAACTACTAATTTAACGATTTCATTGTCTTTTTTAATCTTAACGTTATATTGTTTCTTAATTACATCCCCTTCCTTTTGTGTATAGAGAAATTGATCGTTTACAATTGCCCATCCGGGATAAGCTCTGTAAATGGAATAAATTACTTCGCTGGGAAGTTTTACATTTTTATACTCTTCAACCACACGGATTAATTTTCCATTCTCATCATAAGTTGCAGATAAAGTCCCTTTTTTGGTACTCATAACCAAGAGATATTCTTCAAAACCTTCAAAGTCTTTCCCTAAATCATA
Organism: Flavobacterium galactosi; assembly: GCF_048158585.1. Lineage (NCBI taxonomy): Bacteria > Pseudomonadati > Bacteroidota > Flavobacteriia > Flavobacteriales > Flavobacteriaceae > Flavobacterium > Flavobacterium galactosi. The sequence goes on along the minus strand of NZ_JBLNKV010000003.1, from coordinate 131,529 downwards.
AGCGATGAATTTTTCTTCTACAGCTTGAACACTTTGATCGGGGTTATTATCCGGAAGATAGACTGAGAAATCTTTCCCTGCTTTTTTGATTACAACTGGTGGCAATTCTGTGATTTTCATCTTTCCCTGAACACTATCTTTCTTCTGATCTTGCGAATAAGATGGTACACATAAACCTAAAAATAACAAAATAATAAGTAATGATTTCATGATATTTGGTTTTTAAATTAATATTAAATGAGATAAATTTTAATGAACAAATAAATGGTAAATGATATTGTTTACAAATTCGTATTAATGATGTTAATAAATTGTATATCAATATTTTAAATAAAAATTATTTTAAAAAATATGTTGTCTACGGTAAAATTAACATATTTATTAAGCCCATTAAGTTAATTATTTCTACATATTATGTTAAAAGTAACTACTCTAAAAAACCTTTTTTTAATAGGAATACATACTTGTAATATAGATTGAAAAACGGGTACAAAAAAACACCAATTTTTCGATTGATGTTTTTTAAAATTGATATAAAAAGAATCTGTTTATTCGAAACTTTCCATCAGAATTTCCAATATCTTGATAGCTGCTTCACTGATTTTTGTCCCGGGCCCAAAAACGGCAACTGCACCAACATCAAATAGAAACTGGTAATCTTGTGCAGGAATTACTCCGCCAACAACCACCATGATATCTTCCCGACCGTATTTTTTAAGTTCATCGATTACTTGAGGGACAAGGGTTTTATGTCCTGCAGCAAGAGAGGAAACCCCTAAAATATGTACGTCGTTTTCTACCGCTTGTTTGGCAGCTTCAGCCGGTGTTTGAAAAAGTGGACCAATGTCAACATCAAAACCTACATCGGCGTAACCGGTGGCAACAACTTTTGCCCCACGATCATGTCCGTCTTGCCCCATTTTGGCAATCATAATTCGAGGGCGACGTCCTTCTATTTTAGCAAATTCATCTGCTAATTGTTTTGCTTTTTCAAAACTTTTGTCATCTTTTATTTCTTTACTATACACACCGCTAAAGGATTTAATTTGTGCTTTGTATCTTCCAAAAACCGTTTCCAGCGCATCGCTAATCTCTCCTAATGTTGTTCTGTTCCTAGCAGCTTCAATAGCAATTTCCAGTAAATTGCCATCGCCAGTTTGAGCACAAAGGATTAATTTTTTTAGAGAGTCTTGTACTTTTTCAGTATCTCGGGTCGCTTTTATTCGGTCTAATTGTTCCAGTTGTTGTTTGCGAACCATTTGGTTATCCACATCCAAAATCTGTAAAGGGTCTTCTTTTTCTAATCGGTATTGATTAACTCCCACAATAATATCCTGGCCACTGTCTATTCTTGCTTGTTTTCTGGCCGCAGCTTCTTCTATTCGAAGTTTTGGAATTCCGGATTCAATGGCTTTCGTCATTCCTCCCAGTTCTTCCACTTCTTCAATCAGTTTCCACGCATTTTCGGCAATTTCATTCGTTAAACTTTCTACGTAATAACTTCCAGCCCAAGGATCGACAGTTTTTGTGATTTTAGTTTCTTCTTGTAAATAGAGTTGCGTGTTTCTGGCAATTCTTGCCGAGAAGTCTGTTGGTAATGCAATTGCTTCATCCAAAGCATTGGTATGTAAAGATTGTGTTCCTCCAAAAGCGGCTGCTGCAGCTTCAATACAGGTTCGAGCCACATTATTGAAAGGATCTTGCTCTGTTAAACTCCAACCCGAAGTTTGACAATGGGTTCGCAATGCTAATGATTTATCGTCTTTTGGTTCGAATTGTTTTACCAGTTTTGCCCATATCATTCTTCCTGCACGCATTTTGGCAATTTCCATAAAATGGTTCATTCCAATCGCCCAGAAAAATGATAATCGTGGAGCGAATTCATCAATTTTCATTCCTGTTGCTAATCCGATTCTAATGTATTCCAATCCATCGGCTAGCGTGTAAGCCAATTCAATATCTGCAGTGGCTCCCGCTTCTTGCATATGATATCCTGAAATAGAAATAGAATTGAATTTCGGCATTTTTTTGCTGGTGAATTCAAAAATATCAGCAATGATTTTCATCGAAGGAGTTGGCGGATAAATATAGGTGTTACGCACCATAAACTCTTTCAGAATGTCATTTTGAATCGTACCTGAAAGTAATTCGGGTTTTACGCCTTGTTCTTCTGCAGCGACAATATAGAAAGCCATAATGGGTAAAACGGCACCATTCATGGTCATGGAAACCGACATTTCGTCCAGCGGAATTTGGTCGAATAATACTTTCATATCTTCCACAGAATCAATCGCAACTCCTGCTTTTCCTACATCACCCACTACGCGTTCATGATCTGAATCATACCCGCGATGGGTAGGTAAATCAAAAGCGATGGAAAGTCCTTTTTGACCCGCAGCCAGATTTCTTCTATAAAAAGCATTGCTTTCTTCGGCAGTGGAAAATCCTGCATATTGGCGCACTGTCCAAGGTCGGCGAACGTACATCGTAGCGTATGGTCCGCGTAAATTTGGTGCAAAACCAGCTCCGAAATCAAGATGAGTAAGATGCTCAATGTCTTGTTCCGAATAGGTTTGTTTTAGTTCTATTCCTTCGGCTGTGAGAAATGTATTAGCGAGTAAATGATCACTCTCGACTTTCGACTTTTGACTTTCTAATTGAATATGTTGAAGCGCTTTTCTTTTCATTTTTAAGCAATGAATTATACTATTTTGTAAATGTTTTAACGGAATACTAAACGCTTAGCTTTCTTTCTCTAATCGTTCTTGTTCTATTTTTTCGGCCAGTCGTTTTTCGATTATTGGCGTAATTAATGTTTTTCTCGGTTTGACTTTTACAAAGGGAAACAGTTCTAAATCATGTTTCATTTTATCGGCGTTGTTGGGATGTTTGTTTGTCCCAAGTAAAATTTCTTTACCATTTTCAAATAATTCTTGAGCCGTATCAGCACTTTCCTGAATTTTTCTTTTGATGATTCCGTCATTAAGTTGTTTCAGGAAACCACCATTAGACTCCATATCCTTGAATAAAGCCAACGATTTTTCGGCTAATTGATTGGTAAGACTTTCTATATAATAACTTCCGTCAGCCGGATTATTGACTTTGTCAAAATAACTTTCATTTTTGAGAATCAATAATTGATTTCTCGCGATTCGGTCTCCAAATTCATTGTCTTTGTGATACAATGCATCGTAAGGTAAATTAGCAATAGCATCCGCTCCACCAATAATTGCCGACATACATTCAGTCGTAGTTCGCAACATATTTACGTTATAATCGTATAATGTTTTGTTGCGTTTTGTAGGCGAAACGATAATGTTGCAATCCAAGTTATGGTTGTATTCTTTGGCAATCAAATTAAAAAGCAATCGCAAAGCGCGTAATTTTGCTATTTCAAAAAAGTAATTTGTCTCAACAGCAACTTCGAAAACAATTGGTTGATTTATAGATTCAATTCGGTTGAAATATTCATTAGCATGGCCTAAGCTATAGGCAATTTGCTGCACCATGTTTGCGCCTGCGTTTTGATACAAAGCGGCATTGATGCTTATTAAAGATACAGCTGTTGTTGCTGCCGAAAGTAAATTCAGCGTTTCAAAATTACTTTTTTCTTTGGTTACAAACCAGTTTCCGTCTTTGGCTAATTGTCCAATTGGATCCAGATTACAGAAAATTATCGTATTGTTTTTCTTTGCAAATGCATCAATCTTTTTAACGAAATCGATTGAGATAAAAGTCAAATGGAAGTAAACGGTAACTTTTTCTAAAGGCAATTTCTCCAATAGTTTTGTGATGTCAATCGATTCATTTTCTATTGTAAACCGAAGACTGTTCGCACCACGATTTAATGAATCTAAAGCTCTTTCGATTGATTTTTCAAAATCATAAACAAATATGTTTTGGCAAATTTTGAATTGAGTTGCTTTTGTAGTAACGGGAAAAATTTTCTTGAATTCATCTTTGTGGTAAAACGGTTTTACCTGAATGTCTTCGGGGGAGTTCCAAACTAAAGTTTCGTTATAATCAGCTCCATTGAGTTCAAATTGGATTTTTTGTTTCCATTGTTTGGAAGAAATGGGATTGAAATCATCGAAAAGGTTTGCAGCCATTTTGTTTGTTGATTATTTTATGGTTTTGAATAATTAAAATTTTTAACTATTTATTTTTTTTCAATCGTGTCACCTTCGAATTCAATGATATAAATGTCTTCGCTGTCTTTTTTCATATAGTATTTTTCGCGAGCGTATTTTTCTATTTGTTCGGAATTTTTTAATTCTTTGATGTTCTCCTGATCTTTTTTTATTTCTTCTTGATAATATTTTTTATTGTCTTCTAATTCGTCAATTTGTTTGTCAAGAAAACGGTGGTCGAAATACGAATAGTTGTCCAAAAAAATCATCCAAGTAGCAAAAAACAACAAGACCCAAACGTATTTGTTACTCAAAAATTTAAACCAAGGTTTGTTTTTATACGGATTTGTCATTTTTATTTTTTTAGCCCCGATTGCAGTGAAAATCCTTTTTATTTTTGGCAAAAAATAAAAAGATTGTAACGTAAAGCGGGAAATAGCTCCTAATCTTTATTAGATTAAAATTACAACTTAATTATAGTATTTTTTGATTTATTACCGCCCGAACTACGTCTATGGCAACGGTATTGTATTTATCATTTGGTATAATAATGTCAGCAAATGCTTTTGTAGGTTCTATAAACTGCTCATGCATCGGTTTTAAAGTCGTTTGGTATCTGTTGATGACTTCGTGCATATCGCGACCCCGTTCTGCAATATCACGTCGCATGCGACGGATTAATCGTTCGTCAGAATCCGCGTGAACATATATTTTTACATCAAATAATTCTCTTAATTCTGGATTTGCCAAAATTAAAATACCTTCTACAATCATCACTTTTCGGGGATGTGTAAATATGGTATCGTCAGTCCTGTTGTGCGTTACAAAGGAATAAACGGGTTGATTGATGTTGTTTCCTTCTTTTAGTTCTTTAAGATGAGCAACCAATAATTCAAAATCAATAGCACGCGGATGATCAAAATTAATGAGTGCTCTTTCATCGTATGACAGCCCTTGATTTTCTTTATAATAGGAGTCTTGTGAAATAATACCTACTTCTGTTTCCGGTAATTCATTCATAATTTGATGAACTACGGTTGTTTTTCCACTTCCTGTTCCTCCGGCAATTCCTATAATGAGCATAAAAGTTGTATTATTTATTTATCAAGGCAAAAATAGCAATTTAATTGCGAGTGGTTTTGTTTTTTGAGGAAATGTTGCTAATTTAATATATTTATCGGATAGTATTAATTAGCATTTTTTTCTACCTTTAGTTTTCTAAAAACTGCAGCGCTTTGTATTCACAAATCAATAAAAATATTAGTCGGTACGTCACTTTTGAACGGGAAGAATTAGAAATTTTCAATTCTTTATTGGAATATAAAACCGTTCCTAAGAAAACGATTTTGCTCCATGAAGGTGAAATGTGCAACTTTGAAGCATTTGTTATCAAAGGTTGTGTCAGGAAATATTATATTGATGCCAATGGTTTTGAAGTGATTCTTCAATTTGCCATCGAAAATGCTTGGGTGAGTGATATTTCTTTTAGTATTTATGAAGATAAGCCGAGTCGGGTGTGCATCGAAACATTGGAAGATTGTGAGTTTTTTATGTTTAGTCCCGAAACAAAAGAAGCTTTATTTACGAAAGCACCAAAGTTTGAACGAGCTTTCCGGATATTGATGCAACGCAGTCTGGCAGTCACTCAAGACCGCTTATTCAATACTATTTCTAAAACGGCTACCGAGAAATATTTGGAGTTTCTCGAGCAGTATCCTTCACTTTCACAGCGCGTTGCCCAACATTACATTGCTTCCTATCTTGGTATTTCGGCTGAGTTTTTAAGCAAAGTAAGAACCAAAATTGCCAAACTCTAAATTCCTGTTATTTTCATTTCTTGTCCTAGTTCAATGCAGGCGCTTTTTTTTTGACGCAACTTTGTACCATAATACTAAAGAAAAGAACAATGGAAAATACAGATAAAATTAAAGACGGAGTTATCACTCATTCAGTTTTGCACAAAGCCAATACCCGTGGTCACGCGAATCATGGTTGGTTAGAATCCTATCACACGTTTAGCTTTGCTAATTATCACAATCCGGAGCGCACAAATTTTGGTGTTTTACGTGTTTTGAATGATGACAGAGTTAGTCAAGGAATGGGTTTTGGGAAACATCCACATGATAATATGGAGATTATTTCTATTCCGCTTGAGGGTGATTTAGAACACCAAGACAGCATGGGAAATACTACCGTAATCAAAGAAGGAGATATTCAGGTGATGAGTGCCGGTACAGGGATTTTTCACAGCGAATACAATAAGAATAAAGACCAGTTGGTTAAATTTCTACAGATTTGGATTTATCCGAATCAAAAAAATGTAACCCCGCGTTATGACCAAGTTACTTTGGACTTGAAGGATCGTCACAATAAACTGCAACAAATTTTATCCCCAAATCCAGATGACGAAGGCGTTTGGGTTCATCAGGATGCTTGGTTTCATATCGGAAAATTTGACAAGGATTTTTCTACTTCTTATCAATTGAAAAAACCTGGAAACGGAATTTATGCTTTCGTTTTGAAAGGTGATTTCACGATAGGAAACATCGCTCTCAATGAACGTGACGGATTAGGAATTTGGGATACTAATATAATTTCAATCACGGCAAATTCAGCCGATGCCGAAATCCTTTTGATGGAAGTACCAATGAAATTATAATCAGATAAAAAAACAATAGAAATAACTAATAAATAATACTACTATGTCAACAACAAAATGGGCAATAGACCCAACACATTCAGAAATTGGTTTTAAAGTAAAACACATGATGTTTACTACTATTTCAGGTAAATTTTCAAAATTTGATGCTTCAATAGAAGCAGAAGACACTGATTTTGAAAACGCAAAAATTGAATTTACGGGAGCAGTCGATTCCATATCTACCGGAAATGCAGATCGAGATACCCATTTATTAAGTCCTGACTTTTTTGATGCAGCGCAGTTTCCCGAAATTAAATTCACAGCGTCTTCCTTTACTAAAATTAATGAGGGTGAATATGAATTGGTTGGAGATTTAACCATGCATGGCGTTACAAAATCAGTGAAACTAGCAGCAGAATTTAGTGGACTAATGAAAGATCCATGGGGGAATACAAAATTAGCTTTTTCATTAGAAGGAAAAATCAATAGAAAAGATTGGGGATTGAATTGGAATTCAGCTCTTGAAACTGGCGGAGTTTTAGTAGGTGAAGAAGTTCGATTGAATATTGAATTGCAATTTATAAAATTATAATTTTCAGAAGGACTAAAATAGTAATCTCAATGAATTTAATCTTTGAGGTTGCTGTTTTTTAAAAGTTGAATGATGGAAACCACCAATATTCTTTACATAGGAAGACATATCGAAATTCTGGCTATTGTTGTCCGACTCATTAATTCTAATGAAGATTGGAATGGAGTAGGGGTTATTAATGATGAAGCCGCAAAGGAAATTTTTTGCCAAAAAGAGTTTTCACTGGTACTATTGGGTTCCGGAATTCAGAAAGAAAGTGAAACTAATTTGTGTGCTTTTTTCAAAAAACAGAATCCCAATATAATTATTGTACAGCACTATGGTGGCGGAAGTGGCTTGCTGAAAAGTGAAATTTTAGTAGCTTTGGAAAATAATAAAAATTAAAAAATTCTTTTTTTTTCACCATTAAGAAATTAAGTTTTATTAAGTTCCAGTTCTTAATTTTTCTTAATCTCTTAATGGTTTATTTCAAAAAAACTATTATTTGTTCTTCTTTGCTTTAATCATCATTTCCAACTGATCCCAAAGTTCTTCGGGAATAGCTTCCAGAATATTAAATTGTCCGGCGCCTTTGAGCCATTCGCCACCATCAATAACAACAACTTCGCCGTTTACATACGCTGAAAAATCAGAAACCAAATAAGCCGCTAAATTGGCTAATTCCTGATGATCTCCCACGCGTTTTAACGGCACTTTTTTTGCCATATCAAATTTCTCGGCTAAATCTCCTGGTAATAATCTGTCCCAAGCGCCTTTAGTTGGAAAAGGTCCCGGAGCAATCGCATTGGAACGAATCCCGTACTTAGCCCATTCTACAGCAAGACTTCGTGTCATGGCCAAAACTCCCGCTTTTGCAGTAGCGCTCGGTACCACATAAGCAGAACCAGTCCAAGCATAAGTAGTTACGATATTTAAGATAGTAGATGATTTCTGTTTGGTGTCAATCCAATGTTTTCCAAAAGCAAGGGTACAGTTTTTTGTTCCTTTTAAAACAATATCAATTACAGTATCAAAAGCATTTGCAGATAATCTTTCGGTTGGAGAAATGAAATTTCCGGCAGCATTATTAAGTAAAACATCAACTTTACCAAAAGCTTTCAAAACTTCTTGCAGCATATTTTTTACTTCTTCGTAATGACGTACATCGCATTGAATAGGAAGACAAGTTCCACCCGTTTCTGTTTCCAGTTCCGCAGCTGTATTTTTTAGTTTTTCTAAATCTCTTGATGTAATGGCAACTTGCGCACCCAATTCCAAGAAATATTTAGTCATTGCTTTTCCTAAACCGCTTCCGCCACCGGTTACGACAATCACTTTGCCTTTTAGGGCATCGTCTCGTAACATTTTATCTGTATAACTCATGTTTTGATATTTTTTTTTATTGTAAATATAATAAATTAAATAGTATGCGCGCATAATAAAAAAATAAAATCGATGCTTTTAAATGGCACACAATCTTTTAGCAGCTTCTTCCAGTGTTGCATTGTCTTTGGCAAAACAAAATCGAATTAATTTCAGATCTTTTCCATCAGTATAGAAAGTAGAAATAGGAATGGCAGCCACGCCATGTTCAACTATTAGGCGTTTGCAAAAATCAACATCATTTTCATTTGAAATAGCAGCATAGGAAACAACCTGAAAATAAGTTCCTTCGCAAGGCATGAGTGTGAAACGACTGTCTTTTAGTAATTGTCTAAAGTAATCTCGTTTTTCCTGATAGAATTTCCCAATTTCATCCACGGAAACTAAGTCTAAATAGTCACTAATAGCTACCTGACATATACTATTTACACTAAAAACTAAAAACTGATGTACTTTTTTGATTTCTTTCATTAAGTATTCAGGAGCTACTAAATAACCAATTTTCCAACCAGTTACATGGAACGATTTTCCAAAAGAGGAAATCATCACGCAACGATTGAGCAGTTTCCTCCGAGTATGGGCAGAAATATGTTTTTCTTGGAAAGTGATGTATTCGTAGACTTCATCAGATAGAACTAAAATGTCAGGATATTTTTCCAGTAGAATTTCCAATGATTCAAAATCAGATTGCTTTAAAATTTTACCTGTTGGATTATGTGGATTGTTAATGATAATCATTTTCGTTTTTGAAGTACAGGCTTTTTCGATAATTTCCCAATTTGGAGTATAGTCATCATTTAAAGCCACTCGAACTGGATTTGCATTGCAAAGTAAAACTGGTGCTTCATAACAATCATAACTTGGATCTAAAATAAGAACTTCATCATTAGTTTTTACTAAAGCCAGTATTGTGGTAAAAATAGCTTGGGTAGCTCCAGCGGTTACTAATAGTTCAGTGCCAGCTTGAATGGTTCTATCGTATGATTTTTTGACTAGTGTTACTATTTTTGATAATAATGGCTGATAACCTGACATAGGCAAGTATTGGTGTACGTTTTCTTTGGCAAGTTTGGCAACAATAACTGTTAATCTTTCATCAACAGGAAAGTTTGGAAAACCTTGCGATAGATTAATAGCATTATACTCAGCGGCCATTTTTGACATAACAGTAAAAATACTTGTAGTGATATTTGGTAATTTACTCATAAAATGATTTCATTTCTTACTTGATAAATATAACTCGTTTAGCTATAAGTTTGTTTTTTTGAAGATTAAAATTTAAAAAATATATAGTTGTCTAAGTCTCAAAAAAAAAGCTATCTGAATGATAGCTTTTAATTTATGTTTATTTGTGATTACATTCCTTTGACAATATCCCCATTCGCATTAACAACTAATTTGCGAACGTCTTTGTCTTTTTTTATTCTCAGATTATATTCTTTTTTAATAACATCACCTTCTTTTTGAGAATATAAATATTTGTCATTTACAATTTGCCACCCGGGAAAAGCTTTATAAACGGAATAAATTACACTATTTGGAAGTCTTACGTTTTTATAGTTTTCAACAACTCGGATCAATTTTCCATTTTCATTATAAGTTGCATTCAATGATCCATTTTTGGTTTCCATAATTACTAAATAGTTTTCATATCCTTCATAATCTTTTCCCAGATCATATGCGATAAATTTTTCTTCTAAAGCTCTTACATTTTTATCAGGATTTTTATCGGGTAAATATATAGAGAAGTCTTTTCCAGCGCTTTTAATAACAACCCCAGGTAATTCTTCCATCCTTATATTTCCATCAATATCCTGCGAATATGATGTAATGGTTATGCTTAAAAAAAGCACAACAATAATAAACGATTTCATGATATTAGTTTTTAAATTATATTTCAAGTCATGTCAATAGCTATGATTAAAATAAATTTAGTAAGGTTTATCGTTTTCTTCCCCTTTTTGTTTTTAATTTATTTAAATCATTATAATTCAAAACATTAGTGGTTATATTTTTTGAATATTAAGTCAAAAAATTATATTGAGGACTAGTAAAGTTACCACTTTTTTCAAAGTGATGCAGTTAACTTTTTCTATAAATAAAGTTAATATGAGGGGAGTTTTTATGTCTGTTTTTAGCAGGAAAATCCACTGTGCCTATAAATAAAAGGCAAGATTATTTTGTTTTTCTTCTATGAAAAATAATCATTCAGTAATGAACATTTTATAGAGTGACTTATTATTTTAATTTGTTTTCAGAGGATGGAATGGTAATATTTGGAAAGTATGTTTTTCTGATGTTCCTTTAAAACTGCCTATTATAAAAGGAAACTTTTTAATTTAATGCCAAAGCTATTTTGTTCTGATTTTTAAATTCAGAATAAGTTGTTACATTTTATGAATTATAAAAATAGTAGGGCGGTTGTGTAAATCTACCTGTGTCTTTTTCCAATCAGAAGCGCGCATAGTTTTGATATATTCTGTTGGTAAAGTAATGTCTGTTGCAATACAAAGATAGGTTGCAGGATTTAGGGCTTGTAAAATATCCTCCAGCATTTTATTATTTCTATAGGGTGTTTCTATAAAAAGTTGAGATTGGTTTTTATCCTGAGATAGTTTTTCCAAGTTTTTAAGAGCTGTTTTCTTTTCTCCTTTTTCAATAGGTAAATACCCATTAAACGTAAAACTTTGTCCGTTCATTCCAGAAGCCATCATTGCCAAAAGAATAGAAGAAGGACCTACGAGAGGAACAACTTGGATTCCTTTTTCATGTGCCAGTTTTACTATTACTGCGCCGGGATCAGCTACGCCGGGACAACCTGCTTCGCTCATCAATCCTACATTTTTTCCTTCTAATAAAGGTTTGATAAAATCTAAATGCTCTTTGGTTTCAGTATGTTTGTTTAAAACAAAAAGTTTCAGCTCCGATTGCTTCTTTTCAGGACTGACTCCTTTAATAGATTTTCGGGCTGTTTTTTCGTTTTCAACAATATAATAATCAATAAAATCAATACTTCTTTTAATGGTTTGAGGTAAAACATCCATAGGGTTGCAATCTCCCATTGTAGTTGGTATTAAATAGAGTTTTCCTAAAAGAGAGGTTGGTTTCATTGGTTTGATTTTATGTTCCTTGAAGTAATTTTTTAAAGAATTCTTCTCGTTGAGTGTATGGTGTAGATTTTTTAAAAGAACTAAAAATAATTTTTTTAGAGAAAAGCTTATTGATGTTTTTCTATTATTTTTTTTGAAATTACATTGCAAACTTCATCAAGCATGTTGTAAACGATTTCAAATCCATTTGGTAAACCAAAATAAGGATCCGGGACATCTACATTTTCATTTGGAAACAACTCATTTAAAATGAGGTGTACTTTCTCTTTTTGATCTTCATTTTTGGCAAGCTCAATCACATCACTATAATTAGAGTTGTCCATTACATAAATATAATCAAAAGCATCAAAATCATTCGTGCTGAATTGGCGTCCTTTTTGATTTGAGATATTTATTTTATTTTTTTTTGCAACAGCAATGGAACGATCATCGGGTGAATGACCAATGTGCCATGAACCTGTTCCTGCTGAATCTACTGTAAATTTATTTTTTGGGAGTTTTGATGCTAATATACCTTCGGCCAAGGGCGACCTACAAATATTTCCTAAACAAACCATTAAAATTTTTATGGGCATGATGCTTTTTATAGCGTTAATTTTTTATTGATGTCTTCAACAAATTTCTTGAATTGTTTGTCGGTAGCAACTAAATTGTCAACGGTTTTGCAAGCGTGTAATACTGTAGCGTGATCTCTATCTCCAATTTGTGAACCAATGTTTGCTAAAGACGCTTTTGTGAATTTTTTCGCAAAAAACATAGCTAATTGTCTCGCTTGTACAACATGCCTCTTTCGAGTTTTTGATTGTAGCGTTTCTAAATCCAATTGGAAATAATCGGAAACAATTTTTTGAATGTAATCGATAGAAATTTCTCGTTTTACATTTTTTACAAATTTTTCAACAACACTTTTAGCAAGTTCTAAAGTAACTTCTTTTTTATTGAAAGATGATTGTGCAATCAGGGAAATGATGGCTCCTTCCAATTCTCTTACATTCGATTTGATGTTTCTTGCAACGTATTCAATTATTTCTTCAGGTATTTGCACACCATCTCTATACAATATATTTTTAAGGATAGAAATTCTGGTTTCATAATCCGGTTGGTGCAATTCTGCAGACAATCCCCATTTGAAACGAGATAATAAACGTTGTTCAATATCTTGCATGTCAACTGGTGCCTTGTCTGATGTCAAGATTACCTGTTTCCCGTTTTGGTGCAAATAATTGAAAATATGGAAAAATACATCTTGAGTTCCTGATTTTCCAGAAAGGAATTGAACGTCATCAATAATTAAAACATCAATTAATTGATAGAAGTGTATAAAATCATTTCGGTTGTTTTTCTTTACCGAGTCAATATATTGTTGTGTGAAAATTTCCGCCGAAATGTATAACACCGTTTTTTCAGGATATTTGTCTTTTATTTCTACACCAATTGCATGCGCTAAATGCGTTTTTCCAAGACCAACTCCTCCAAAAATTAATAATGGATTAAATGAAGTTCCTCCAGGTTTATTGGCAACAGCCATCCCAGCAGAGCGCGCTAATCTATTAGAATCACCTTCCAGAAAATTATCGAAACTGTAATTCGCGTTAAGCTGAGATTCAATTTTTAGATTTCTAATACCAGGAATTACAAAAGGATTTTTTAATTCTGGGTTCAGGTTTTTAAATGGAGCATCTACTTCTTGTGGCTTCATAGGAACTCTATTAGCACTTGGCAATTGTTCCGTAAACGGTTGTTTGTTGCCATAAGTGTTTTCCATTCTGATTTTATAGAGTAACTTTGCGTTTTTTCCAAGTTCTTTGGTAAGTGCCACTTTTAATAATTTTACATAGTGTTCTTCTAGCCATTCGTAGAAAAATTTACTTGGAACTTGAATATATAATGCATTATCGGTTAGCTCAACTGATTTGATTGGTTCGAACCAAGTTTTGTAAGCTTGATCCTGAATATTGTCTTTTATGAAAGAAAGACAGTTTTCCCATACTGATTGAGCAGTTTTGTTCATATATTCTGTTAGATTATTTTTATTCTGTAATTATTATCTTACTAAAAAAAGAGTGAAATTTCATCGTTTTTCGGGGTAACAAATATGTGAACAAATTTCTGTAAAAAAAAATATATTGGGTAATAATTTTACGAATTATTGTTGTAAGGCACGTTTTAATTTTTAATTTTTTAATTCATAATTAATGAAAGATCATCAAATTCAAGTTCGTGTACGTTACTCAGAAACGGACCAAATGGGTGTTGTATATCATGGAAATTACATCCCTTATTTTGAGATAGGAAGGGTGGAATGGCTTAGAGACAAAGGGATTTCATATAAAAACATGGAAGAAAGCGGTATCGGGTTGCCGATTGTTTCGATGAATATAAATTATAAAAAATCAGCTCGGTATGATGAGTTGCTTACCGTTCATACCACTTTCAAAAGTCAGAGTTCTGTTAAGATTGAATTTGATTGCGCTATTTATAATGAGTCCGAAGAGTTGTTAACAACTGCCCAATTTATTTTGGTTTTTGTGGCCTTAAAAACGGGTCGCCCAACAGCTCCTCCAGATTATATTTTAGAATTGTTAAAAAGGATAGAATAAATTATAGAAACAGCAATTTCGAATAGAAATTAGAGTCGTTTTATATCGATTTCAAACATCATATTAAAAATGTCGAATACCATTTCGGCATTTTTTTTTCGTGTTTTTATTTCCATTTTGCCTATCGGAAGTCCTGAATCTTCATTTATTTCCATTTCCTGAGCCACCATCTCGAGCTTTTTCTCCTTTATTACTCGCATCACTTTGTTCATGTTTTTATAATCAAATGTGATTGAATAATGAATATTTATAGTTTTTTCGACTATTTCGCAAGTTTCAAGGACCATTTGAGAGGTCGTCTTATAAGCAGATATCAATCCACCAACACCTAGTTTTATGCCTCCAAAAATCCGAACCACCACAATTAATACATTGGTTACGGAAAATGACTGAATTTGTCCGTAAATAGGCATGCCTGCAGTGTTGCTTGGTTCTCCATCATCATTAGCTCTATACGTTACTGTGTCAGCACCTATTTGATAGGCATAACAAAAATGTCCAGCATTGGGATGTTGTTTTCGTAAAATTTCGATTAGTGGTTTTACTTCGTCTTCAGATTGAATTGGGTAAGCATAACCAAAGAATTTACTGTTTTTTTCTTTGAAAAGTATTTCTGAAGATGGAAATTCAATGGTGTTGTAAGTATCTTTAAATTCCAAAAGGGTTTATTCTAAATTATTTTTTTGTCAAATAAATTAACGACATCTTCTTCACCGACTTGTAAATTCCAAACTTGAAACCCTAATGCGAGAGCCGCATCTGTATTTTCTTTTTTATCGTCAATGAATAAAGTGCGTTTTGGAGCCAAATCATGTTTGTTTACCAAATAATTGAAAATTTCAGGATTGGGTTTTCTCATTTCTACTTCAAACGAAAAATAGACTTTTTCAAAACATTGGTAAAAATCACTATAAAATGAAATTCCGTTTTTTTGCTCGAAAGTTTCTATATGGATGGCATCCGTATTGGACAATAAAAATAACCGGTATTTTTTGGAAAGCATTTGAAGAAATTCCAATCGGTACAATGGAAAATCAAGGAGAATTGCATTCCAAGCTTCAAGAATTTCATTTATGGAGGCGTTTGGTACATGTTTTTGAATACCAAGAAGGAAATTTTCACGCGAAATTTGACCCGTTTCAAACTGAATATTCAAATGGTCCAAATCTTCATTCCACTCCTGCAAACCTAATTGATATAAGGCATCCATAGTGGCTTGTTTATTCAAATTGATAAAGATATCCCCAAAATCAAATATAATAGTATTAATCATGGTTTCTAGAAATTATAAGTTCATCAGTGCCAATCGAATATTTTTCGAACGGTTTTTTATCTAGTATTGGGGCTTTCGTTCCCGTAGTAAATTGAATGTTTCCAACAAATATTCGTGCTTCATCCCAAAGGTTTGCGTCAATAAAAGTCTGTAGTGTTTGCCGGCCACCTTCAATAATTACAGATTGAATTTGATGCTGATACAACGCTTTTACTATTTGTTTCGCTATGTTTTGTTCAAAGTCAATTACTTCAAAGATAGTGTTTTCTTTTTCAATTGAGGTTTTCGATTTCGAAAATTGGATAGTTTTAACCTGATTATTAAAGATATGACTGTCTTTGGGAATTCGATTATTTTGATCTATAATTATTCGAATCGGATTGTTTCCATACCAATCCCGTGCATTTAGTTTCGGATTGTCATCAATAATTGTTTGCGTTCCTGCCAGGATAGCTTGCTCTTCAGTTCGCCATTTGTGAACTAATTGCCTCGAATAAACAGTTGTAATCCAAACTGGTTTTTTTTCATCTTTTTCTAAAGGTGCAATAAAACCATCCTGACTTTCGGCCCATTTCAAAATGATGTACGGCCTTTTCTTTTCGTGAAAAGTAAAAAAGCGTTTGTTCAGTTCATGACATTCCGCTTCCAGAATGCCAACGGTAACCTGTATTCCAGCTTCAATAAGTTTTTTGATTCCGTTTCCTGCGACTTTTATATTTGGATCAATAGTACCGATAACCACATTTGGTATTTTATTTTTGATAATCAAATCGCAACATGGCGGCGTTTTTCCAAAATGACTGCACGGTTCTAAACTGACATAAATAGTCGCTTTTTTTAATAACGATTTATCTTTTACTGAATTCACGGCATGTACTTCGGCATGCGGTTCTCCAGCTTTTTTATGCCAGCCTTCGCCAATGATTGTATCGTTATAAACAATTACACTGCCTACCAAAGGATTCGGATACGTTGTTCCTAAACCATTTTTGGCTAACTCGATGCATCGTTTTATATATTTTTCATGTATTTTCACATTACAAAAGTAGTAATTTTTGAGTTTAGCCCTAAACTTCAGGATTAGTTTTGAAACTTTAGAAAATAACAATAAACAATTTCTACTTTTGTAGGTGAAATTAGTTTATGAAATAAAATGGAAGAGTACCGGATTAGAAAAATAAAGAAAGAAGACAATCAGGCAGTTGCACAACTAATACGTGCGGTTTTTGACGAATTGAACATTCCAAAAGTAGGAACGGCCTATGAAGATCCTTATTTGGATTTAATGTTTGAAGCGTATAATAAGCCTAAATCAGTTTATTATGTTGTTGAAAAAGAGGGGAAGATTATCGGTTCTGCTGGAGTAGCGCCACTTGAAAATGAAGTGGAAACTATTTGTGAATTGCAGAAAATGTATTTTCTACCAGAAACTCGAGGTTTGGGAATTGGCAGCAAAATGATGGGAATGTGTTTGCAAAGCGCAAAAGATTTTGGTTTTGAAAAATGTTATCTGGAAACGATGCCCTTTATGCATGATGCCCAGAAATTATATAAAAAGGTAGGTTTCGAATACATTTGTTCCCCAATGGGAAGCACGGGGCATACTAGTTGTCCAGTTTGGATGTTGAAGGATTTATAAAAACTTCAAAATTCGTTGTTCAATCTTTAATTTTTTTTAAAGTTGAATATTCAATTTTGAATAGCGGATAAAAAAATAATGAAAATAAAAGAATATAGAACTCAATTTATTAATGAGCTTACTCCAATTTACGATGCAGGTGAAGCCGAGAGTTTTTTCTATTTGATATTAGAAGAAAAAAAGCAATTGAAAAGAATTGACTTGGCGTTGCATCCTGATTTGGTTTTTTCGGAAGAGGAAATTGCGGTTTGGAATTCTATTTTGGAACCATTAAAAAAAGAAATCCCAATACAGTACTTATTAGGTAAAACCAGTTTTTACGGTTTGGAATTTGAAGTCAATGAAAACGTTTTGATTCCAAGACCAGAAACCGAAGAACTAGTGGATTGGATTAGTAAAAGTAATTCAAAGATTGAAAGATTAAAAAATTTAAAGATTTTAGATATTGGAACAGGAAGTGGCTGCATTGCTATTTCATTGGCAAAAAATATTCCTAATGCCCAAGTTTTTGCCATTGATGTTTCCGAAAAAGCTTTGGCTACTGCCAAAAAAAATGCTAATATTAATACCGTAAATATTACTTTTATAAATCAAAACATTCTTGAAGTTGCCTCCCTGAGCGCAGTTGAAGGGTTAAATCAACAATTTGACATTATTGTTTCGAATCCTCCCTATGTTCGCAATTTAGAAAAAGAGGAAATCAAGAAAAATGTTTTGGAGAATGAACCTCATTTGGCTCTTTTTGTTGAAGATAATGATGCGTTGATTTTTTATAGAAAAATAGCTGAATTGGCTCAAAAAAATTTATCGCCAAACGGACAATTATATTTTGAAATCAATCAATATTTAGGCAAAGAAATGATTGGTTTACTCGAAAAAATGAATTTCAAAAACATCGAATTGCGCAAGGATATTTACGGAAATGACAGGATGATTCGATCTGAGGTTTGATTTTAGATTGAAGATTAGCGATTTTAGATTTTGTTGGAAAGCAAAAAAATAGTTTTTTTTAATTCTGCAACCTGCAAGCTACTCGTATCGCAATGCCTCAATTGGATCCAGTTTTGCAGCTTTTACGGCAGGATATAAACCAGAAACGATTGCTACAATAAAACTGGTTATAAACGCTGCCATAATTGCGCCCCACGGAATGACAAACACAAAACTCATTGCAGTAGCGATTCCAAAACCAATCAGGATTCCAAAAATAATTCCTACCAATCCGCCTAATTGTCCAATAAGTAAAGTTTCTATAAAAAACTGAAAAGCAATAGTAGTTTTTTTGGCTCCCAATGCTTTTCTAACGCCTATTTCTCTTGTACGTTCCGTTACCGAAACAATCATGATATTCATCAAAGCGATGGAGGAACCAAGAACGGTTATTATTCCGATAAGCCATGAGGCAAGGCCAAGATATTTAGTGATGCCAAGGATTCTATTGATGAGATCATCACTACGAACGACACCAAAATTATTGTCTTTTATCGGGCTTAATTTACGGACCCTACGCATCGTGCTGGTAGCATTATCAATGGCTTGGTCCAATAATTCTTTCTTAGAAACCATGATGCTCATAGTGTAATTGATATTTGGTGCGGTAAAAAGAGAACGGGCTACTTGAATTGGGATTAAAATTCGTAAATCTTGGCTGTTTCCAAAGGTGGAACCCTTTTCTTTTAATACTCCTATGACTCTAAATCGGGCGCCACGAATCGAAATTACTTTATCAATAGGATTGACATCTTTCAGTAATCCTTTTTCAAAATCAGAGCCTACAATGCAGACATAAGCATTGTTGTCGATGTCAAAACCGGTAAAATTTCGTCCTGCGCTAGTTTCTAAGCCGGAATTAGTCATAAAATGTTCATCAACACCCACAATAGAATTTTCGGGATCGGTTTTAATGGCTCCGAATTTCACTTCCGCTACTGACGTGGCTTTAAAAGAGAGGGAAGTTTCAGTAAAAGGATAGTTGTATTTGTTTTTGAAAGCGACGGCTTCCGGATAGGAAATAATCGGATTTATAATTTTACGTTCTTGTCCGCCGTTATTTCGGACTTCATTTTCATACTGATTAATATTGAAAGTATTGGCTCCCATCGAAGCAAAATCAGATGAAATTGTGTTTTCTAAAGCCGAAACAACGGTTAATATACTTACCAAAGCCGTAATCCCAATGGCGATAATCAGCACCGTAAGTATGGTTCGTAACAATTGGGTCCTGATAGAACCAAATGCAATCCGAATATTTTCTTTGAATAATTTTAGCATCATACGAGTTTGACACGAAAATACAATTTTTGTTACAAATTTTCTTTTCAAAAATCCTAATTTATTTTTAGAAGCTATTTCCAGCTTTCCGCTACAACCGGTCCGTAAAAATAATTTGTTTTCAATTGCCTGAAAGGAGCTTCCTTTGGTCGCTCTTTCAGGCAAGAAAACAATATTATTTTTCACTTCCCTATTTTCGCTGTAATCTGGGCTAGAGATCGGGCAATAAAATGCGAAAATTTGTAAACAGATTTATTTTAAAAATAAGATATTTGCAAAAGAATTAAAAATCAAAAATTACAAATTAGGTTTGTATAAATTTTTAATTCGTAATTTTTAATTCATAAAAATGGCATCAAAACCAAGCATTCCAAAAGGGACTAGAGATTTCTCACCAACCGAGGTGGCAAAACGGCACTATATCATTCAGATTATAAAAAGTAATTTCGAAAAATTTGGTTTCCAACCTATAGAAACACCTTCATTCGAAAACTCCGAAACCTTAATGGGAAAATACGGAGAAGAAGGCGATCGCTTAATTTTTAAAATATTAAATTCAGGAGATTATTTGGCCAAAGCCAATGCAACTCATTTAGAAAATAAAGACAGTACTAAATTAACGGCAAGTATTTCAGAGAAAGCCTTGCGTTATGATTTAACGGTTCCGTTTGCCCGTTATGTAGTACAACATCAAAACGAAATTGAATTTCCATTCAAAAGATACCAAATTCAACCTGTTTGGCGTGCTGACCGTCCGCAAAAAGGGCGTTTTAGAGAGTTTTTTCAATGTGACGCTGATGTTGTGGGTTCTAAATCGTTATGGCAGGAAGTGGAGTTGGTTCAACTATATGATACTGTTTTTTCTGCTTTGGGGTTAGAAGGGATAACTATCAAAATCAACAACAGAAAAATTTTATCGGGAATTGCAGAAGTAATTGGCGCATCAGATAAATTAATAGATTTCACAGTTGCGTTAGATAAACTCGATAAAATAGGGGAGGACGGCGTGAAAAAAGAAATGATGGAGAAAGGCATTTCGGAAGAAGCTATTGAAAAAGTACAGCCGTTATTTAATTTCATTGGAACCATCTCGGAAAAAATAAACCAACTTTCGGTTTTACTTGCAGAATCCAATGAAGGAATAAAAGGAGTGGAGGAATTGCGTTTTATTTGTGACAATGTGATAAAACTTGGATTGTCAACTGCAATTTTAGATTTAGATGTAACACTGGCAAGAGGCTTGAATTATTATACAGGCGCAATTTTTGAAGTGGCTCCGCCAAAATCAGTTGCCATGGGATCCATCGGCGGCGGTGGACGGTACGATGATTTGACCGGTATTTTCGGACTTAAAAACATGAGTGGAGTTGGGATTTCTTTTGGATTGGACCGAATCTATTTGGTTATCGAAGAGTTGAATTTATTTCCTGAAACCGTAACGGCAACTTCCAAAGCGTTGTTTATTAATTATGGTGATACAGAAGCATTTTATGGATTACAAGCCATACAAAAATTAAGAGCTACTGGAATAAAAGTAGAATTGTATCCTGATAATGCAAAGGTGGCCAAACAGTTTCAACATGCGGATAAACGAGGAATTCCTTTTGCTGTAATTATTGGGGAGGAAGAAATGGAATCTAATTCATTTTCGCTTAAAAATTTAGTGACAGGAGAGCAGGTTTTGCTGGATTTTGAAGGTCTGAAAAAGTCACTGTCGTAAGTGATCTTTAAATATAAAAAAAGCTTCGTTTTGTAAAACGAAGCTTTTTTTAATATAGGGTAATATGAATTAATAATTTTTTGTGGGCAACCTTTTTGTGTTTTCTTCAAAAAAACATTAACAAATTTATGTAATCTTTATCGATATAGTCTTAAAATTATATTAAAATTTCAGTGTGACGGATTAAAATTATTTCACTGAAATTAATTCAAAACAAAAGAGTGTTTCCATATTAATGTGACAATTTGACATTTTATAAGATTTGGCAGTACTTTTGCAATCCAAAGAAAAGAATAAAAAATGAAGTTTAAGAATTTTTTTAAAAACACAAGTAATATGACTACTGAAAATACAGAAATCGATCAAGAAATAGATGACCTAACATTAGAACAAAATGCGAATGGTGAGCAGCTTATTGTTGAGGAATTAGGTGTTGAAGAACAATTAACTCAAGACTTAGCCAAAGAGAAAGATAAGTATTTACGATTATTTGCTGAATTTGAAAATTACAAACGAAGAACTACTAAAGAGCGTATCGAGTTGTTTAAAACAGCAAATCAAGAAGTTTTACTTGCTATGTTGCCTGTTTTAGATGATTTTGACAGAGCGATTGTTGAAATAAGCAAATCTGAAGATGAAATTTTATTGAAAGGGGTGGAGCTTATTCATGAAAAATTAAAAAACACTTTAGTTTCTAAAGGATTAGAACAAGTTGAGGTTAAGGCTGGAGATGCTTTTGATGCAGATTTTGCTGAAGCAATAACTCAAATTCCTGCACCATCAGACAAAATGAAAGGTAAAATTGTCGATGTTCTTGAAAAAGGATATAAATTGGGAGATAAGATCATCCGTTTTCCAAAAGTTGTTATAGGGCAGTAGTAGAGACGCGATAAATCGCATCTGTACGACATAAAAAATCAAAAATGAAAAAAGACTTTTACGAAATATTAGGCATTTCCAAAAATGCTGATGCAGCCGAAATTAAAAAAGGTTACAGAAAACAAGCAATAGCACATCATCCTGACAAGAATCCTGGAGACAAATCGGCAGAAGAAAAATTTAAATTAGCGGCCGAGGCATACGAAATACTAAGTGATCCTCAGAAAAAAGCAAAATACGATCAATACGGGCATCAAGCTTTTGATGGTTCAGGTGGTTTTGGCGGAGGTGGTCACGGTGGAATGAATATGGACGACATTTTCAGTCAGTTTGGCGATATTTTCGGAGGCGGTTTTGGTGGTTTCGGAGGTGGTGGAGGCGGCGGAGTTCGTCGTGCTAAAGGAAGCAACCTTCGTATCAAAGTAAAATTGACATTGGAAGAAGTTGCCAATGGTGTGGAGAAAAAAGTAAAAGTAAAGCGCAAGGTTCAAGCCCCTGGAGTTAGTTATAAAACATGTTCTACCTGTAATGGTCAAGGACAGGTAATGCGAGTTACCAATACAATTTTGGGTAGAATGCAGTCTGCTTCTACGTGTCCTACATGTGGAGGTTCGGGGCAAATTTTAGACAAAAAGCCTGCAGAGGCTGATTCACAAGGAATGATTCTTGAAGACGAAACAGTCTCGATAAAAATACCTGCAGGTGTAGTAGACGGAATGCAATTGAAAGTTTCCAATAAGGGGAATGATGCTCCAGGAAACAGTATTCCGGGAGATTTAATTGTTGCCATTGAAGAATTGGAACACGAGTTTTTGAAGCGTGAAGGCGAAAACTTACATTATGACTTATACATCAGTTTCGCTGAAGCAGTATTGGGAATTTCGAAAGATATTGAAGCCATAAACGGAAAAGTTAGAATTAAACTGGAGGAAGGAATTCAATCGGGTAAAATTTTGAGATTAAAAGGAAAAGGAATTCCGAGTATAAATGGATATGGTAACGGAGATTTACTGGTACATGTAAATGTTTGGACGCCAAAAACGCTTAACAAGGACCAAAAACAATTTTTTGAAAAAAATCTTACAGATGAAAATTTTATTCCAAATCCGGAAAAATCAGACAAATCATTTTTCGAGAAAGTAAAAGATATGTTTTCGT
Organism: Flavobacterium galactosi; assembly: GCF_048158585.1. Classification (NCBI taxonomy): domain Bacteria; kingdom Pseudomonadati; phylum Bacteroidota; class Flavobacteriia; order Flavobacteriales; family Flavobacteriaceae; genus Flavobacterium; species Flavobacterium galactosi. The sequence continues at coordinate 108,154 of NZ_JBLNKV010000003.1, read as the reverse complement.
AATAATAAAACGTGTAGAGACGCGATTTATCGCGTCTAATTAAAAAAATACATTCCCCATCCTTGTTAAAATAAGGATGGGTTTTTTATGAAACAATTCTAAGTATTTCGGTACTAATTATTTACTTTTACCACAATTAAAAATTCAGCATGAGTAATATACTTGAAGTTAATAAAGTCGTCAAGCAATATGGTGATTATGTGGCGCTTAACGAAATTTCATTAACTGTTCCAAAAGGAAGTATCTACGGACTTTTAGGTCCAAACGGAGCAGGAAAAACATCTCTTATCCGAATAATAAACCAAATTACATTACCTGATAGCGGCGAAATTATTTTGGATGGTGAAAAACTGCAGCCCAAACACGTTCAATATATAGGCTATTTACCTGAAGAAAGAGGATTGTACAACACGATGAAAGTGGGGGAGCAATGCTTGTATTTGGCTCAAATGAAAGGACTTTCTAAGGCTGAGGCCAAGAAACAACTTGAATATTGGTTTGACAGATTAGAAATTCAAGGGTGGTGGAACAAGAAAATCCAAGAACTTTCTAAGGGAATGGCACAGAAAATTCAGTTTGTAGTTTGTGTGTTACACAAGCCAAAACTGTTGATTTTTGACGAACCTTTTTCTGGTTTTGATCCCGTAAATGCCAATATTATAAAAGATGAAATTCTGGCATTGCGAGAAGAGGGAGCTACTATAATTTTCTCGACACACCGCATGGAAAGTGTAGAAGAATTATGTGACCATATTGCGCTGATTCATAAATCGAATAAACTGATCGAGGGAAAACTGGACGATGTCAAGAGACAATTTAAAACCAATAGTTTTGAAGTGGGCATTGTATCGGATAATGTAGAAGGCTTGATGTATGCTATTACACAAAAATTTACTGTTGGACCGGCTAATTTTAAGTCACTCAACAACGAGTTAAAACTGGAAATTCAAATAGGAAGCGCCACGCCAAATGAATTGTTGAATATCCTTACACAACGGGGACAAGTAACGCACTTTGTAGAAAAAATACCAAGTGTAAATGATATTTTTATACAAACAGTAACTAAATAAATAGTTAGGATTACCTATTCTTGATTTCAAAAAATCGGTAGTCAAAAATCACAAATCTAAATGAGCATCATTTCATTAATCATAAAAAGAGAATTTATTGCCAAAGTGCGTAATAAATCCTTTATTGTTATGACTTTTCTAAGTCCGTTACTATTTGTGGGAATAGCTGCGTTTGTGGGTTATTTAAGTTCCATGAAAGCCGATACCAAACGAATCGCCATTCACGATGAATCAGGTTTGTTTGCTAAGGAATTCACTTCTCAAAACGTTAAGAAAGGGGAATACAAATACCTTGATTTGTCCCTGATAGATTTGAAATTCCTGAAAGACAGCATCACAAACGAAAACTACGAAGGGTTGTTATACATTCCAAATGAAAGCAATTCGAAAGATTTCGAAAATAAAATTCAATTTATTTCGAACGAGAGTCCAAGTATTTCGTTCATTGAAAGTGTCCAGGATGTTATTGCAAAGAAGTTAACCAAAACCAATTTGGAAAAAGCGCATCTCGATACCTTAGCGATAAAAAATGCAGAATCTAAAGTCAATATCAGCTTAACAAAAGCCTCAGGCGAAGAAAGTGTAAAAGGACTTAACGAAATAAAAATCGGTATAGGTGGTGCCTTTGGATACCTTATTATGATGTTCATTATTATCTATGGTAACATGGTAATGCGAAGCGTTATCGAGGAAAAAACGAACAGAATTGTAGAAATCATAATTTCCTCCGTAAAACCATTTCAATTGATGATGGGGAAAATTGTAGGAACGGCATTAGCGGGATTGCTGCAATTCATTATTTGGGCCGCTATCGGACTATCTTTAATGTTTGCTGCTTCTCTGTTTTTTGGCGTAAATCTTGGACCAACCGCTAGAATTTCACCCGAATTGATGCATACTGCCCAACAAGAATTTGCCGGAACCGCCCAAATGTATATCAAGGAATTATGGAATTTACCCATTGCCAGTATTTTGATTGGATTTGTAATTTATTTCATTGGAGGGTATTTTCTGTACAGTTCATTTTACGCAGCAATTGGGGCGGCAGTCGACAATCAAACCGACTCACAACAATTTCTTTTGCCTATCATCATGCCATTAATGTTGAGTGTTTACATCGGTTTTTTTACCGTTATAAATGATCCGCATGGGACAATTGCCGTAGTTTTTTCAATGATTCCGCTTACTTCTCCCATCGTTATGCTCATGCGAATCCCGTTTGGCGTACCTTGGTGGCAAATCGCAATATCAATAACAGTATTATTCGGTACCTTCTTTTCAGTGGTTTGGTTTGCTGCCAAAATATACCGAGTAGGAATACTCATGTACGGCAAAAAACCAACATGGAACGAATTATACCGATGGTTGAAATATTAATAACTTGGTTTGTTTTCGCTTCCGTTAAAATTTAATTAATTTATGGAGCTATTTCCCGCTTTCCGTTGCAATCTTTTTATTTTTAAAGAAAAAATAAAAAGGATTTCCACTTTAATCGGGGCTAAAAAAATAAAAATATGTCAAAAATACTAATCATAGAAGACGAGGCCGCTATTCGAAGAGTGCTTACAAAAATACTCTCCGAAGAAAACGACACCTATCAGGTGGAAGAAGCGGAAGATGGTGCTGCAGGTTTTGAAAAAATAAAAAACAACGATTACGATTTGGTTTTGTGCGATATCAAAATGCCAAAAATGGACGGTGTCGAAGTATTGGAAGCCGTCAAAAAAATCAAGCCCGAAATCCCGATGGTGATGATTTCCGGTCATGGCGATATGGAAACCGCCATCAATACGATGCGTTTGGGAGCATTTGATTACATCTCGAAACCACCAGATTTAAATCGATTATTGAATACGGTTCGCAACGCTTTAGACAAAAAACAACTCGTAGTAGAAAATAAAATTCTGAAGAAAAAAGTCAGTAAAAACTACGAAATGATTGGCGAAAGTGAAGCCATCAATCACATCAAAGTAATGATTGATAAGGTTGCCCAAACCGAAGCGCGAGTTTTAATCACAGGACCAAACGGAACCGGAAAAGAATTGGTTGCACATCAATTACATGAAAAAAGTGAAAGGGCTAATTTCCCTTTAATCGAAGTGAACTGCGCCGCTATACCATCAGAATTAATTGAAAGTGAATTATTCGGTCACGTAAAAGGGGCCTTTACATCGGCGGTGAAAGACCGTGCAGGAAAATTTGAAGCGGCTGATAAAGGAACAATTTTTCTGGATGAAATTGGTGATATGAGCCTTTCGGCGCAAGCCAAAGTATTACGTGCTTTGCAAGAAAGCATGATTACCAGAGTGGGAGCAGATAAAGATATTAAAGTCAACGTTCGGGTGGTTGCGGCGACCAATAAAGACTTGAAAAAAGAAATTGCCGAAGGGCGTTTCCGGGAGGATTTATACCATCGTTTGGCTGTAATCCTGATAAAAGTACCATCGTTGAACGACAGACGCGAGGATATCCCGATGTTGATTTCGCATTTTGCCGATAAAATTGCTTCTGAACAGGGAAATGCCATAAAAAAGTTTTCTGCAGCAGCGATTCATTTATTGCAGGAATACGATTGGACAGGGAACATCCGTGAATTGAGAAATGTGGTGGAGCGATTGATTATCCTTGGCGGAAGCGAAATTTCCGAGAATGATGTGAAGTTATTCGCAAGTAAATAAAATTAATTTAATGATTTAAAGATTTGACATCAGTTTTAATCTTTCAATCTTCAATCATAAGAAATGAAACTAAAAAAAATAAACGAAGAGTTACAGCAAGCCTTAATTGAAAATGGTTTGACCGAGGCCAATGCCATGCAAAAAGAAACATTTTCGACGATGAAGAGTGGTTCGGATTGTATTATTATTGCACCAAAAGGAAGCGGGAAATCGACTACAATTGTGCTGAATGTAATTCAGCGATTGGCAGGCGCAACTGAGGAATCACCAAGGGCTTTGATTATTGTTGAAGATAAAGCCAAAGTATTGGAAATGGAATCGCTTTTTGAAAAATACGGAAAGAATTCTAATTTAGAAGTCTATGGTGTTCATGATAAAGGGGATATTGAATACGATAAAAATTATATTTCAAGCGGAATTGATGTGTTGATTGGGACTCCAAACAAGTTGAGTGAAATGTTCACAACAGCAGGTTTCAATGTAAACCGATTGAAAATGTTTATCCTTGATGATGCCGACCCAATTTTGAAATTGCGTCATGAGACTAAAATCATGCGTATATCGAATAGCATTGTCAGAACCCAACGTATAATTTTTTCGGAGCAATTCACAGAACGAATAGAAGTCCTTGCTGAAAAAATGCTAGTGGAGCCTTTTGAATTCGATTTTGATGGAGATGAAGACGAAGAAGACGATTTTGAGGAGGAAGAGGATTTCGAGCCTGAAGTTGGAGATGACTTCGAGGAGCAAGAAGGTGATGAAGAAAATGGTAATAAATAATTAAATAAAGAATAAGATGGGATTAATGAAAGTGTTTTCGGGAAGTGAGATTTTAGCTTTAGCGTTACAACAGAGAATTGAAGCAATTGGAGTAGATACCGTTTTAAAAAATAACATACAATCAGCTCGATTAGGAGGTTTTGGAAATTCAGATTTAGCAGTGGAATTGTTCGTTCAGGAAACCGAGTTTTCAAAAGTGAATCCCGTTATTGAAGAATTTAGAATGAGTATTTAACCGCATTCATAATAAAAAACAGAATGAAATATAAAATGTTAGTTTTGGACATGGATGACACTTTGTTAACCGATGACCATACCATTTCAAACGAGAATGCAGCAATGTTGGCTAAGGCACAGGAACTCGGCGTTTATGTTATTTTGGCATCTGGCAGGCCAACTCCAGCGATGATTGCTTACGCCAAAGAATTGCAATTGGATAATTCCTATATGATATCGTATAATGGTGCTGTCATTACTGATTTAAAAGAAGATAAAGTCATTTTTGAGCAAACTTTGACTCAGCAACAAATTCATGAATTGTATGATTATAGTTTGAAAAATAAGACCCATATTATTACGTATCTTGATGGGAAAATTGTGAGTGAGACGGATTCTGAATATATTGAAATCGAAAAAAACATCACCGGTTTAGAACACAATAAGGTCCTTAGTTTCAAAGATGAAGTTAAATCGGCAGCCATAAAATGTATTTTATTGGAAGAGCCAGCCTATCTCAAAGAAGTAGAAAAAGACCTGAGACTTGCCATGCCGCATCTTAGCGTATGCATGTCAAAACCATTCTTTTTGGAAGTAGCACAAAACGGGATTGATAAAGGTGCCAGCATCAAATTTTTGGCCGAAAAACTGAACATTCTTCAAAGTGAAATCATAGCCGTTGGAAACGCAGGAAATGATTTAACAATGATCCAATATGCCGGATTAGGGGTTTGGGTAGATAATGTAGATCCTGAATTGAGAGATAAAGGAGATGTTATTGTAGCCTCAAATAATAATCATGGCGTGGCTGAAGTAGTGAGACGATTTATTTTGAATTAGATTTCAAATAAAAAAAATAATAATTTATTATCCGATGCTTGTTCTCTAAAAAGAGTCTGAGTGTCGGATTTAGTTTTTAATAAAATGGTTATTGTCTAAAAATTAATAGATTTTTGTTCGTAAATTTGCGCACTCAATTTTTTGACAACGATTTCATTAATTGAGTTATTTTATGGAAAACAGAAAAAAAGTTGCTTTTTATACGCTGGGTTGCAAATTGAATTTTTCGGAAACATCAACGATTGCCCGTAATCTTCAAGATGAGGGTTTTGATCGTGTAGATTTTGAGGAAGTGGCTGATATGTATGTGATTAATACCTGTTCCGTTACGGAAAATGCAGATAAGCAGTTCAAGCAAGTCGTGCGGAAAGCAATGAAATTGAATGATAAAGCATTTGTCGCGGCGGTGGGTTGTTATGCGCAATTGAAACCGGAGGAATTAGCAGCTGTTGATGGCGTAGATTTAGTTCTTGGTGCAACTGAAAAATTTAAATTGGCCGATTATATCAATGATTTGTCCAAAAATGATTTTGGAGAAGTACATTCTTGTGAAATTGCAGAAGCTGATTTCTATGTGGGAAGTTACTCCATTGGAGATAGAACCCGCGCTTTCTTAAAAGTACAAGATGGTTGCGATTATAAATGTACCTATTGCACGATTCCATTAGCAAGAGGAATTTCGAGAAGTGATGAACTGGAAAATGTATTGAAAAATGCGTCTGAGATTTCGAAACAAAATATCAAGGAAATTGTTCTTACCGGAGTAAATATTGGAGATTACGGAAAAGGAGAATTTGGAAATAAAAAACACGAACATACATTCTTGGAATTAGTTCAGGAATTAGATAAAGTGGAAGGAATCGAAAGATTACGAATTTCATCCATTGAGCCGAATTTATTAAAAAATGAAACGATAGAATTTGTGTCGAAAAGCAGGACTTTTGTACCGCATTTTCATATTCCGTTACAATCCGGTAGCAATGACATTTTGAAATTAATGAAACGTCGTTACCAACGCGAAGTATATACCGAAAGAGTAAATAAGATTCGTGAAGTTATGCCACAGGCTTGTATTGGCGTAGATGTGATTGTTGGTTTTCCTGGTGAAACAGATGAGCACTTCTTAGAAACGTATCATTTCCTAAATGATATGGATATTTCGTATTTGCATGTTTTTACATACTCGGAACGGGATAATACAGAAGCGGCAGAAATGGCAGGTGTTGTTCCTGGAAATGTTCGTGCAAAACGCAGCAAAATGATGCGTGGATTATCGGTAAAAAAACGCCGTGCTTTTTATGAAAGCCAATTGGGAACAAACAGAACTGTTTTGTTTGAAAGCGAAAATAAAGAAGGTTATATTCACGGTTTTACCGAAAATTACGTGAAAGTAAAAACACCTTGGAATCCAGAATTAGTAAATACATTACATGAAATCAATTTAACTAAAATCGATGAAGACGGAAGTGTTCGAATGGACTTTATATTGGCTTTGGTTTAATTATTAAACATATAAGGCATTTAAGTTTTACACTAACCAAGACTTTAATAAACAAAGAGATTAAGAGATTAAGAGTGATTTAAATAAATAACTCGAAAGTTTTTAAACCATTAAGAGATTAAGAAAATTAAGCGCAAAACCTAATGAAACTTAATCTCTTAATGGTTTTTTATTAGATATTGGTCATTCGACTTTAAGACTTTTGACTTTCGACTACTTTTAAGGATTCGTAGACCAAATACTGCTATTTTTTATAAAAACACGTCGGTTTAATTTGAGTTGTGCGATGATTAATTCGGCCATATCTTCCGCTTGCATGACTTTATCAGGATTCCCGTCTGTCAAGTTTAATTCTTTGGCCATATCTGTAGCAACAGTGCTTGGTGTTAATGCCGTCACACGAATATTATGTTTGCGAACTTCTTGCATCAACGATTCAGTCAATCCTAAAACAGCAAATTTTGAAGCACTGTAGGCACTTGTCAAAGCATTTCCGCTTAATCCTGCCGTTGAAGAAATGTTGATGATGTCACCCGTTTGTCTTTCAATCATATTTGGCAAAACGGCGCGTGTCACATAATAGGTTCCCATTAAGTTTACCTGGATAATGCGTTCCCAAGCGGCTGGTTCCAATTCGAGAAATTTACCAAAAGCAGCTATTCCGGCATTGTTGATTAAAATATCAATGGTTCCAAATTCGGCTAATGCCTTTTCAACGGCAGCGTTTACCGAATTGATATCAGCAACATCAGCGGTTATTGCCAGTGCTTTTACTCTTAAAGAACGCACTTTTGCCGCTACACTGTCTATTTCTTCTTGTGTTCTTGCTACCAAAATTATATTTACGCCTTCTTTGGCTAAGGCCAAAGCGATAGCTTTTCCAATTCCTTTTCCAGCTCCTGTGATTAGAGCGTTTTTATTTTTTAAGTCTGTCATTTTATGAATTGTTTTAGGCCAATAAAAGGCTTAGTTTAATGTAAAAGTACCTCGTTTTAAATTTGAAATCTATTTTGGTTTTCTATTTAATCTAAATTTAACGTTATATTATTTTGGCTGAAACGAATACTTTTTTATCTGATTGACTTTTATTTTAAATCTAAAGTCAATTTATAAATATCGGTTTCCAAAGCTTCGGTGTCCTTATCTTCACAGAGCAGGAATTCTATTTTTTCTTTTGAATGCGTATATAAAGTTAATCCTTCGAATTTGTGGGTTTCGGAAATTTTTTGGGTAAATGCAACTTCGAAAGTATCTAATGCCAATGCGCCTATGAAACTTCCAAATACTTCTCCATCCTCATATGTTGAGGTCGTATTTTCTACTGCTGCCAAGAAATAGATTTTATCGTCCACGAGAATGGCATCGGTGAAGGTAGCTTCGATGTTTTGGATTTTTGGCAATGGGATTGGGAAAAAGCGAATGTAATTTCCTTCTTTGTTTAAAATAAAAATACCGTTTTTGGATTGTGCTCCATTTCCTCGTTGAAATAAATGCCATTTTTCGTTATGAAATAGCGCCCCTTCTATGTTCAAATCTGCATCCGAAATAGAAGCAGTTTCTTTTAGTTTTCCATAAATTGCCGATAAATCTTTGTCTTCTATTGCTGTAGAAGTAAAATCGTAACTGATGCGTTTGTTTCTATTAGAAGTGGAACCAGAACCAAAAATATAGAATTTATTCCCTTTTTTGGTTATGGATTCAAAATCGAATTTGTCTTTTTTAGGAATGTTTTCCTGACTGTTTTCGAAGAGCTTTATTTTATGGAGTTCTTTTTCTTTGATGTTGTATTTGTAAAGAAAGGAGCTGTTGTCAGAGATTATAAATAAGGAATTGTCTTGGTGAATGAGACCTGAGGAGGAACCGATTCCGTTGATTTGAAATAGTAATTCGAGTTGAAATTGTAGCATATAGTTTATTTTGGAAATAAGTGCCCTAGCCCTGATGGAAGAGGTATCCTTTCTAGTCCTGAACTTGTTTCAGGATCCTGAAACAAGTTCAGGACTAGAAAGATACAAGTGTATAGCAGGAAATAGTTCCTAAAATTCATCAGGATTAATCCTTAATATTTCTTATATTTGAGAGGCAAAGATAAAATATTTCCTATGAAGTCTATAAATCCCGATGATTTTAAAGTGATTGACAATATTGAATTGTCTAAAATCCCTACGAACTTGTTTAGCAAAGCCGATGACGACGATAAAGAAGAGAAACTGGAGAAGGTGCAAGTGAAATTGAGTGAGCTACAGGATGTGATGTATGCACACAATCGCTATGGCGTTTTGGTGTGTCTGCAAGGCATGGATACATCGGGAAAGGACAGTATGATTCGGGAAGTTTTTAAGGAATTTAACTCGCGCGGTGTGGTGGTGCATAGTTTTAAAACGCCGAATTCAAACGAGTTGGAGCATGATTATTTGTGGAGACATTATTTGGTTTTACCTGAAAAAGGCAAGTTTACGGTTTTTAACAGATCGCATTATGAAAATGTTTTGGTTACCAGAGTGCATCCGGAATATATTATGAATGAAAATTTACCGGGAATCGATAAAGTAGCTGATATTACTCCGCCATTTTGGGAAAATAGAATGGAGCAAATCAATAATTTTGAGAAGCACATTACTCAAAATGGAACGATTATGCTGAAATTCTTTTTGCATATGAGTAAAGAAGAACAAAGACAACGCTTGTTGCGCCGACTGGAAGAACAAAAACACAACTGGAAATTCTCAACAGGTGATTTGAAAGAAAGAGAACGTTGGGATGATTATATGAATTATTACGAAGAGGCAATCAATAAAACATCTACTGATTATGCGCCTTGGTACGTTATTCCAGCCGATGATAAAGAAATGGCCCGTTATATCGTTGCCAAAATTATTTGGGAAGAAATGCAAAAACACACTGATATTAAAGAACCTGAAATGGATGAAAAAATCAGGAAAAATATTGAAATGTATAAAGAAATGCTGAAGAAAGAGAAATAGTTTGAATGATTTTCTCGTGGAAGTTATTTCAAGTTTATCATTGTATTACTTTACCGTTAATATGTAAATTTATTGTTTTTTAGAGTTGGAAAGCCGAGTTAACTCTTGGCTTTTTGTTAATATTCAGTTCATTTGAAGTTAAAATTCAGTGCATTTCTTTGTCTTGAATTTAAAACTAACGACCAAGATGAAAAGAATTATTTTACCAATGTTATTTTTAGCCTCATTAATCTCTTGTGAGAATGATGCTAAATCTTCGAAAGAAACTACTGATGTAGTTTTAGCAAATCAATCTGTAACTCCAGTTTTATTAAAAAAGCAAGCAGGTTTTGAAAGCTTGGAACTTTTTTCACTCATCACTTCAGATGATGTTTTGACAGGTAGTCCAAATTATGTTTTTGGTGGTTCAGCTGATGGATCAGGATTGTTGAAAAATGCTGATGGGACTTTTACCTTTTTAGTTAATCAAGAAGATAATTTTGCGGTTTCCAGAATTACATTAGACAAAACATTCAAACCTACAAAAGGTGAATATTTGTTGAATTCTAATGGAGGAACTTGGAGATTGTGCGGTGCTACTATGGCAACTGTTGCTGAACATGGCTTTGGACCACTTTATTTAACTTCTGGTGAATCAGGTGAAGAATCTCGTACCCATGCTTTAAACCCTTATGGAGATGTTGGGTCAGCAGCTGTTTCTAAAGAATTATCCGGTTTAGGAAGATTAAGCGCAGAGAATGCTTTGCCTTTGAGAAAGACTGCTTTTACAGGAAAAACTGTTGTTGTAATAGGTGATGATGATTCTGGAACTTATGGAGGTCAGGTATTTATGTATGTTTCAAACACTGTTGGTGATTTAGCAAATGGTTCTTTATATATGATGAAAAGAACAGATGACAATCAAAGAGAAAAAGATATGGCTGTAGGTCAAACGTATGCTGTTTCGTTTGTAAAAATCGAGAATCATGCTACAATGACCGGGGCTCAAATTAACGCATCAGTAAATACGTTAAAAGCGATTAAATTTGGTAGAGTAGAAGATCTAGATTACAAAAAAGGAGGGGATGCTGCAGACCGTGAAATCTACTTTAATGTTACAGGACAAGCTACTACAGGAAATAATGCGGATGCTTCTAGAACGAAATATGGTAGAGTTTACAAATTGAATTTAGACGCTGCAAATCCTTTAACGGGAACTTTACAAGTAATCCTTGATGGTGATGATCGTAGTGGAATTGCCGGAAAATTTCAAAATCCAGATAATATTTGCGTGACAAAAAACTATGTATATGTGCAAGAAGACGCTAATGGATATGGAGACGAAACCCATGACGGTTACATTTATCAATATAATATTGCTACCAAGGCATTAAAAGTTGTCGTAGAGTTAGATCAACGTCGTGATGCGACTGATGCTGCAAAATATAATGTAGGAGGAACAAGTAAATTTGGAGATTGGGAATATGGAGCATTAATTGACGTATCGGAACAAGTAGGAATTGACGATACCTTTTTATTAAGTGTTCAACCGCATACTTGGAGAGGAACAAAATATAAAGGAGTTGATGGTGGAACAAATCGTCCAAATGAAGATCAAGCCAGTCAAATTGTAATTATCAAAGGACTTGCCAGATAATTTATCTCTAAATTAAATAGTTGCATAAATCCACGGTTTCTTATTAGGAATCGTGGTTTTTGCTTTTCTCCTCATTTTTAAAATTTCTTATGAAAAATTTCTTTTTTCTTTTACCATTGATGCTCCTTTTCTCTTGTGAAAACCAACCCAAAAGCGAAAAAATAAATGATTTATTTCAATCAGATATTCAGGTCCTGATTCAAGATGTTTCTCGATTGGAACTCTTGGTGAAATCAGATTCGATTTCGGCGCAAATTCAAAAGCAATTTTTGGAAGCGCATAAAAGCTATAAAACAGTAGAAATGATTAGTGAATATTATTTTCCTGTTGTTTCTAAAGCGATTAATGGACCCGCATTAGATGAATTTGAAGAAGATGAAGGAAAAACTCTTCCTCCCGAAGGATTTCAAGTAATTGAAGAATTGCTTTTTCCAAGGTATGACTATCGATTAAAAGAGGAACTGCTAAAAGAAATAGGAATCCTTTCTGCTAATTTAAAACGATTGGATAAAGTTTCGCAAACGAATGAATTAACGGATTCTCATGTTTTTGATGCGATGCGTTTAGAAGTTTTTAGGATAATTACTTTGGGAATTACCGGATTTGATTCTCCAATTGCTCAAAACTCCATTCCAGAAGCAGTATCATCATTAGAATGTATCGAAAAATATTATCAAATTTATGTTGACAATTTAGATGAATCTACTTCTACTTTAGTTTTAAAAACGATTGAAGAAGGGAAAGAATATTTGAAAAAGAATACCAAGTTTAATGAATTTGACCGAGCCGTTTTTATTCGAAATTTTTTAAACCCGTTAAGTAAAGGTTTGTATAAGACTCAAATGGATTTGAAAATTCCTTTGATTAAAGAAACGAGAGGATTAAAAACAACTGCCCAGACACTTTTTGATAAAAATGTTTTTGATGCCGAAGCGTTTTCCGCATTTCCAGATTATGAAACTACTCCGGAAAAAATTGAGTTAGGGAAATTATTGTTCAACGATCCCATTTTGTCCGGAAATAATTCGCGTTCTTGTGCTTCCTGTCATCATGCTGAGAAAGCTTTTACCGATGGATTAGAAAAAGCAGTTTCATTAGATGGACAATCGTTGGTTAAAAGAAATACGCCAACACTGTCTAATATCGCTTTTCAACGTGTTTTCTTTTCAGATTCCAGAGTTACTTATCTGGAAGACCAAGCTGTAGCTGTAATTACGAATGAAAATGAAATGCACGGCTCTTTGAAAAAGTCAGTTTTGGCTTTAAAAAAAGAGGCGAGTTATGTTACTAAATTCAAAAAAGCATTTCCAAAAACCGCAATTGATGAATTTGCGATTAAAAATGCATTAGCCTCTTATATCCGTTCTTTGAGTGATTATGATTCAAAATTTGATGAATACATGCGGGGAAATGAAACGTTTGATTTGGATGAAATTGCAGGATTCAATCTCTTTGCAGGAAAAGCAAAATGTGCCACCTGTCATTTTATTCCATTAACTAACGGAACAGTACCTCCTAGTTTTGTAAAATCCGAAAGTGAAGTATTGGGTGTTCCTGATGAAACTAAAAAAATGGATGCTGATTTAGGAAAATTCGAATTGACGAAAGCTGAAATTAACAGGAATTCTTTCAAGACACCTACTTTGAGGAATGTTGCCTTAACAGCTCCTTATATGCACAATGGTGTTTTTAAAACTTTGGAAGAAGTAATTGATTTTTACAATGAAGGTGGTGGAAATGGATTGGGGTTTAATTTGCCAAATCAAACTTTGCCTGAGGATAAACTGAATTTAACAGACTTGGAAAAACAGCAACTTATTGTCTTTATGAAGACTTTAACGGATAAAAAGTTTTATAAACAAAAAATGCCCTGAAATTTCAGGGCATTTTTTTAAAGAATATATGTTTTATAGCTCAAAACCATAAGCTAAACGAACTCCTACCTGTCCAACACCTTTTCCTATGGAACCGTTGTTGTTTACTTTTGCAAAGTCAGAATAGTGCTCATAATGCAATGATACATCAATGTATTTTGAAGCATAACCAATACTAGGTGATAATAATAGAGACGTTTTGTTGTTACCATTGCTTACTGCAAAAGCTGCCCCTGCTTCTCCCATTACATAAAATTGGTCATTCCATACGAAAGCTTTAAAACCTGCTTTAGCTGGGATAAATCCTAAATCATTACCGTCTGCTTTACTTACAAATAAGTTCGTATAACCAGTTGTCAAAGTTAAAGAGTATCTTTTTGACAAATCGTATTGAACTCTTGCATCAGCTCCTAATGCCAATTTGTATGGATCACTAACGGAGTATCCTGCATTTACACCAAATCCTAAACGGAATCCTTGGTCATAATTTGTCGCTTCTTTAGTTTCTTGTGCTTGTACATTGCTAGCAAACATCATTGCTATTGCGAATACAAATAACATTTTGATTTTTCCTGTGCTTTTCATAATTGTAATTTTTTTATTAATAATTTTCTTTGGTGCTGTCTTGATTTTTATTTGATTCAAAACAACGTTACAAATGTAAAGCGCGTAATTGCTCGGAATGTTATAGAATTAATCGGTTTTGTTATAGAATTCCTTGTTATGTTTAAAAAACAACTAATCAAGAGGCTTTAATTTGCAATAGTATCAATACAATTGAAACCTTCTAATTATCTTTGCCAACAAAAAAACAGAAAGTGAATTTATCTCAATATACCAAAGAGTTTTCTTATAATATAAAATTAGCATATCCTGTAATTTTGGGAATGCTCGGTCATACATTAATAGGAATTGTAGATAATTTCATGGTGGGTAATCTTGGTTCTACTGAGTTAGCTGCTGTTTCCCTTGGTAACAGTTTTATCTTCATTGCATTATCTTTAGGAATAGGTTTTTCTACAGCTATAACCCCATTGACAGCCGAGGCTGATGCCGAAAAAGACGATAAAAAAATCCGAACTACTTTTCACCATGGATTATTGCTGTGTACGGTTTTAGGCGTAGCGTTATTCATTTTGACGGTATTGTCTAAACAAATAATGTACTTGATGCACCAGCCCAAAGTAGTGGCTGATATGGCTGCTCCTTATATTGATTGGGTGGCTTTTTCTTTAATTCCGGTTATAATGTATCAAGGATACAAACAATTTGCCGATGGTTTAGCGAAAACAAAATATTCGATGTATGCTATTTTTATGGCAAATGTGGTGCATGTGTTTTTTAATTATGTGCTGATTTATGGATTTTGGATTTTTCCTAAACTAGGAATTCTAGGTGCAGCCTTAGGAACGGTAATTTCAAGAATTATGATGGTGGTTTTTATGCATTATCTTATGAAGAGAAATGAGGCATTGAAACGTTATTTCAAGAATTTTAGTTTCAAAGAAATACGAAAATCAGTTTTGAAAAAGATCATCAATCTGGGTTTGCCTTCAGCGATGCAAATGCTGTTTGAAGTCACTTTATTTACTGCGGCAATATGGCTTTCAGGTTCTTTGGGAAAAAATAGTCAGGCTGCCAATCAAATAGCACTGACTCTTGCTTCATCAACATTTATGGTAGCCATGGGTTTAAGTGTTACTGCGATGATTAGAGTGAGTCATACCAAAGGAATGAATGATTATAAAAATTTGATAATTGTTGCCCGCTCTATTTTTTTATTAGCAATTATGCTGGAAACACTTTTCGGGATTGTTTTTGTTGTTTTCCATAATTTTTTGCCACACTTATTTTTGAATATGACGGATTCGGCACAGGTATTAGATAATAATGAAATAATTATAATAACAGCTAAACTACTTTTGGTAGCAGCAGTTTTTCAAATTTCAGATGGTATTCAAGTGGTAGTTTTAGGTGCTTTAAGAGGTTTGCAAGATGTAAAAATCCCTATGTATATTACTTTTGTTGCGTATTGGGTTATCGGTTTTCCTATTTCTTATTATCTAGGAAAATATACTTCTTTGCAAGCAGTAGGAATCTGGATTGGACTTTTGGCGGGATTAACAGCTGCCGCTTTATTTTTGTATATTCGCTTTGCGAGATTAACAAGAAAATTAGTTTTAAAGAATCATAAATAATAATGGGCTTACAATGTAACTTCTACTTTCGTTCCTCGTATAACAAGCATACAAACAAAATCTAACCAACCAAATAAAAAAAATGATACTATTTATTATTCTTGGAATAATTTTATTGATTACAAGTTTTTCATTAAAAAATAATGTAAATCCGTTTTCAAAATTCGCAAATGTTCTAAAAATTATTGGCGTTTTAGTAATTGCTTTAGGGCTTTTTTCTTCGATGTTCAAACAAATTGATGCGGGAAAAGTGGGCGTTCAATCGCTGTACGGAAGTGTGCAACCTGATGTTTTGGAAAGTGGTCTCCATTTAATAAATCCATTATTGGATGTAACCGAGTTTGATATTCAGACCCAAAATTACACGATGTCAGCAGTACATGGTGAAGGGGCTCAGGAAGGGGATGATGCGATTCGTGTTTTATCAAATGACGGACTGGAAGTAGTTATTGATTTAACGGTTTTATTCCGTGTTTCACCAGAATCAGCACCCAAAATTTTTAAACAGATTGGCGTCAATTATTCGGATAAAATTGTTCGCCCCGTAACACGAACCCGTATTCGGGATAACGCGGTTTATTATGATGCAGTTGCTTTATATTCTACCAAAAGAAATGAGTTTCAACAACGAATTTTCAAAACTATCGAAGCTGATTTTAAAAGTAGAGGATTAGTTTTAGAACAATTGTTGATTAGAAATATTAATCTTCCCACATCAGTAAAAGCATCTATTGAAAGTAAAATAAATGCCGAACAAGATGCTCAAAAGATGACTTTTGTACTCCAAAAAGAAAAACAGGAAGCCGAGAGAAAAAGGGTGGAAGCACAAGGTATTGCTGATTATCAAAGAATAATTTCAACTGGTTTATCAGATAAACAATTGCAATACGAACAAATAAAAGCACAAAAAGAACTAGCAGCTTCTCCTAATACTAAAATCATCTTTATGAATGGTAGAGGGAATGCTCCAGTGATTCTTTCTGATAAATAGATTTTAAAAAAGTTTATCCGGTTATTTATTTAATCGAATAACCAAAATAACGATTAACCGATTAAACATAAAAAAATGGAATTACCAAAATTTTTACTAGGCGACAACACTGATTTTCCCGAAGATATTTTCATCATACATCTAGATTATCCAAGATTTATCATTAATCTGAAAGATGATGAGGTAGAATTCATGGAAGAAGCCGAAGATCTTGATGAAGGGGAATTAAATGCCGAAATGGAAGGTTTGATTGTTCTTGCAAATGAATTTTATGACAGAGAAATGGAACGTTACGAAAAAGAGTAAGTTTATTTTTTAAAATAAGTTTCCAATAATAGCTGAGCGGCTGCAAAGGGTGAAATCTCATCATTTTGCACCGCTTTTTTGGTTGAATCCAATAATTGTTGAATTTCAGGATGATTGTAAAAATTCAATGTCAACTGCTCGTTGATTGTTTCTAACATCCAATATTGGTTTTGTTCTTTTCGCTTTTCAAAGAAATAATTGTTCTCTTTTGTCAGTTTCAGAAATTGCTCAATAGTTTTCCATACATCATTAATTCCATGCTGTGTTAGCGCACTACAAGTTGAAGTGATAGGAATCCAACCTGATTTTTTAGTGGGAAAAAGATGCAGTGCCCTATTGAATTCTATTTTAGCTAAGTTGGCTTTTCTAATGTTATCGCCATCGGCTTTGTTGATTACAATAGCATCTGCCATTTCCATAATGCCGCGTTTGATGCCTTGCAATTCATCACCGGCACCAGAAATCTTCAGCAGTAAAAAGAAATCCACCATACTGTGAACCGCAGTCTCGCTTTGACCAACTCCCACAGTCTCAATAATAATAGTGTCAAACCCAGAAGCTTCACAAAGCGTAATCGTTTCCCTGGTTTTTCGGGCAACACCACCCAATGTTTCTCCTGATGCAGAAGGACGAATAAAAGCATTTTCATCTTTAACTAATTCTTCCATTCGGGTTTTGTCGCCCAAAATGCTTCCATGCGAAATGGTGCTACTGGGATCAACGGTGAGAACAGCCACTTTTTTCCCTAAACCCGTTAAGTATTTTCCGAAAGCTTCAATAAAGGTGCTTTTACCTACGCCGGGAACTCCAGTTATTCCTATTCTTACGGATTTACCAGCATGAGGTAAACAAGCATTGATTACTTCGTTGGCTTTCGCCAAATGATCGCTATTCGTACTTTCAACTAACGTAATTCCCCGACTCAGCGCCGTTATATTTCCTGCTAAAATCCCTTCGACCAATTCTTTTGGAGAAGGTTGAATTTTTCTAAATTTTTTAATGTGCGCAACAGCGATTGGACTGATAATTTCTGGGGCAGAAATTCCAGGTTTTTCGTGTAAGGCGCTAGGATGCTGTTTTTTATTCGACAAAACGATTTATTTGAAAAGTAAAAGTAGTGAAAACAAAAACAGTTTCAAAAAGCGATTGCCATATGAAACTGTTTTGTTTAAAATTATTGGTACTAATTAATACGCTGCTGTAAAACGTACTTGATGGTGTTTTGGATTTTCCGCTTCATCAGCAATAACAACTGCTAAATAAGCAAGTTTTTTATTTTTTTAACATAATGAGAAACTCATAATGATGATTTCCTTTTTTTCTAAATAAATTTAAATGGTATTTTTGCATTCAATTCTACACTATGAATAACATTCTCTTAATTTTCGTTTGTTTATTTCTTGGAATCGCATTGCAAAAGGTGAAACGTTTCCCAGGCAATACGTACAAGATATTAAATAATGTAGTCATTTACATTTGTCTTCCTGCTTTGGCCCTGTATTATATTCCGAAAATAGAATGGGATAATAAGCTGTTGTTTCCTATTGGGGTAACCTGGATTGGTTTTACAGTTTCATATTTGTTTTTTAGCTTTTTAGGAAATAGATTCGGATGGTCAAAAAAACTTACAGGTTGTTTGATTATAACTGCCGGTTTGGGAAATACTTCTTTTTTAGGTTTTCCAATTATCCAAGCTTTATATGGTGAAGAAGGATTAAAAACCGCGATTCTGGTAGATCAGCCAGGTACCTTCGTCGTGCTTTCAACATTAGGGATTCTTGTGGCTACATTATTCTCCAGTGGAAGTCCCAGCGGATTTCATATCGCAAAAAAAATACTGTTCTTCCCGCCATTTATCACTTTTCTGTTGGCTTGTTTGATGAATGTATTCGATTTTGATTTTCACGAATATATTCAGTTTGGTTTACAAAAAGTGGGAAGTGTAATGACTCCCTTAGCCATGCTTTCTGTAGGATTGCAATTGCGATTTGATAGAAAAAGTAAACATTGGAAATTCCTAGGATTAGGACTTTTGTACAAATTAATAGTGACGCCGGCTTTAATCTATTTATTGTATGTTGTGATTTTGAATCAAAATTCCAAAACGATTCAAGTCTCTATTATGGAAGCTGCGATGGCTCCAATGATTACAGCGAGTATTTTGGCTACAACCCACGGTTTAAAACCCAGATTGAGCAGTATGATGATTGGTTTTGGAATACCATTGTCATTCGTAACTTTAGTATTTTGGTATTTCGTGGCACAGTTTATTTAATTTTCACACCCTTTATTATTAGAATATGAATATTTCTTCAGCAACAGCATCACAGACTCTCAGCACGCCAATTGTTCAAAAAACAGTTTATTCGGTATTATTTTCAATTGCTTTTGCTCATTTGTTAAATGATTTAATGCAATCCGTTATTCCGGCAACTTATCCAATATTAAAAGAAAATTTCAACCTTACTTTTACTCAAATTGGCTTGATAACCTTCGTTTTCCAACTTACAGCTTCTATCCTGCAGCCTTTCATCGGTTTTTATACCGATAAATATCCCAAACCGTATTCTTTAGTAATTGCGATGTTATTTACCATCACCGGACTAGGATTTTTATCGATTTCAACTTCTTTTTGGATGTTGTTGGTCTCCGTTGCATTTGTCGGAATCGGGTCTTCTATCTTTCATCCGGAAGCATCTCGTGTGGCTTATTTAGGCTCGGGAGGAAAGAGAGGTTTGGCACAATCTATTTTCCAATTGGGAGGAAATTCAGGAAGTGCGATAGGACCTTTATTAGTTGCGTTGGTTGTGGCTCCTTTTGGCCAGTCAAATATAATATGGTTCGTGATTGTGGGTATTTTAGGAATCATTATTTTATCTCGAATTGCACTTTGGTATCAAAATCATTTGAATCTTCGCGCTGCAAAAAAAATAGCTCCGGAAGATACTGTTGTATCGCTGTCCAAAAGAAAAATTAATACCGCATTGGCAGTTTTATTGTTGTTGATATTTTCCAAGTTTTTCTACATGGCGAGTATGTCCAGTTATTATACTTTTTATCTAATGGATAAATTTGCATTGACCATACAGGAATCGCAGTTTTATTTATTTATGTTTTTAGCTTCGGTAGCAGCAGGGACTTTGATTGGTGGGCCTTTGGGAGACCGTTTTGGCAGAAAGTATATTATTTGGATTTCGATACTTGGAGCAGCGCCATTCACTTTGTTATTGCCTTATGCTGATCTATTTTGGACAGGAGTATTAGCGGTTATTATCGGAATTGTTATCGCTTCGGCGTTTTCAGCGATTTTAGTTTTTGCACAAGAATTAATGCCGGGGAAAGTTGGAATGATTTCGGGACTGTTTTTCGGTTTTGCCTTTGGAATGGGAGGTTTAGGCTCGGCGATTCTGGGTTATGTCGCAGATCAAACCAGTATTGAATATGTCTATAAAATAAGCTCTTTTCTGCCGCTGATTGGCGTTTTTACTTATTTCTTACCCAATATGAAAAAGAATAATCCTTCTTAAACTGTTTTTTTTTGGAGCTTTTTCCCGCTATCCGTTGCAATCTTTATGGCAGTAAACCTTTCAGGATTTACTGCCATAAAGGATTTCCACTTTTATCGGGGCTAGGGATTTTGGTCGCGAGATTTTTTTTTTGTAACGGAGAATAATCAACAGCTTTATCCTGTTAATTTTTTAGTACAACTTTAAGATTTGTTTTAATTTTTATTACTCTTAATTCAATAACTTAGGCTGTTAATAATCAAAAAAAATAAAAAATTATGGCAACACTACGATTAGGTGATATAGCTCCAGATTTTGAAGCAGAAACTACACAAGGAAAGATAAAATTTCACGAATGGTTAGGCGATTCGTGGGGCGTATTATTTTCGCATCCAGCGGATTTTACACCAGTTTGTACCACTGAATTAGGAACTGTGGCGAATTATTATCCTGAATTTGTAAAGAGAAATGTAAAAGTAATCGCATTGAGCGTGGATGGATTAGATTCTCATAAGGAATGGATTAAAGACATCAATGAAACGCAAAACACGACAGTTAACTTTCCTATTATAGCCGATGAAGACAAGCATATAGCAGAATTGTATGATATGATTCATCCCAATGCGAATGAAAGTTTTACAGTTCGCTCGGTTTTTATAATTGGACCTGACAAAAAAATAAAATTAACCTTGACTTATCCCGCTTCAACCGGTAGAAATTTTGATGAATTACTGCGTGTAATTGATAGTTTGCAGTTGACAGCAAATTACAGCGTGGCAACACCCGCAAACTGGAAAGATGGAGAAAAAGTGGTTATTTCAACAGCGGTTAAAGATGAAGATATTGCCGCTAAATTTCCAAAAGGATATGAAAGAGTGAAACCGTATTTAAGAATGACTCCGCAACCTAATAAGTAATTATTTTTCTCGGATAAGACTTTAGCATAAAAAAAGTGCAATGAAATACGTTCATTGCACTTTTTATTTTTATAAAAGAGACTAAAAAGGTTACTTCCTATTGGTTATCAATAAACCGGTAATAATGATTCCCATGCTTATAATTTGAGTAATTGCAATAGCCTGACCCAGAAAAAAATACGCTAAAATTCCACTGAAGACCGGAATTAAATAGTAAATCAATGCTGTTTTTGACGTGCCAATCAACCGTATCGCTTCGTTCCACAAATAATAGGAAACAAGTGAAGCAAAGATGCCTACATAAGTAGTTGCCAATACTGTTTTAGTATCAAAAATTACTTTTTTATAATATAAATGTTCCCAAATATAAAAAGGCAAAAGGAAAACTGTGCCAATCACAAAGACGCTAAATAAAAATACTTTTGAGGTTAACTCCTCTGGTTTTTGTCGAACTAGTATCGTGTAATAGGCAAAAAAGAAGCAGGCCACTAGCATCAACAAATCCCCAATTGTAAAGTTGATATGCAGCAACGCTTCTAGAGATCCTTTGGTGATAAGAACAAGAACTCCTGTAATTATGGTTATAATTCCAACTATTTTTATGGTGGACACTTTCTCTTTAAAAATAATTCTGGAGAGTACCACAATGAACAACGGAATCGAAATGGCTATTAATGATAAATTGACAGCGCTTGTTGTTTTTCCTGCAAAGTAAATCAGTGTATTAAAAATAGTGATGCCTAAAACCGCTGTACCCATGAGATACCGTATGTGTTTCTTTATAATGCTAAAACTTTCAACGGTACTTTTAATTGCAAATGGAGCCAAAACAATACAAGCGATTGTCCAGCGCCAAAAAGCCAATCCAATAGGAGGAATGTGACCTTTAATACCGCTGGCGATTACCATATTTACGGACCAAAGTAAAGTGGCTAACAAAGCGAAAAACGCTCCTTTAGTTTGATTGTTCATCGTTAATTAAACGAGATTTTTTATTTTTGCGTATTGTAACAACATGATCGTTTTGGCATCTTTTATTTCCCCAGATTCAATCATAGCGTAAGCTTCGTCATAGGTCATTTCTAAGACATCTATATTTTCCTCTTCATGTTCAACTCCGCCACCGTCACTGACTTTCATGGATTCATCGTATTCTCCAACGAATAAATATAAAATTTCAGTTACTGCTCCCGGCGACATATACGTTTCCATTATTTTGTCAACTTTAGTAATGCGGTATCCTGTTTCTTCTTCGGTTTCTCGAATGATACATTGCTCCGGATGGTCTTCGTCCAAAAGTCCTGCGCAAACCTCAATCATCATTCCTGTTTGATTTCCGTTAAGATAAGTAGGCAATCGAAATTGTCGGGTTAGTATAACAGTTTTTTGTTGTGTGTTGTATAGTAAAATGGCAGCACCATTTCCTCGGTCATAAACTTCTCTTTTTTGGGTAATCCAAGAGTCGTCTTTTTTTTGATAATCAAAAGTTACTTTGTTTAAAATATACCAATTATCAGAAAGTAATTCGGTTTTTTGTATTTTAATAGCTGGATTTTTCATTCTTTGGGATTGGTTTGTGAACTAAAAAAAACGCTCTGAATTTTCAGAGCGTTAAGTAATCTTATTTAAGAATAGTTTGCTTTCTATCTGGTCCTACAGAAACAATTTTGATAGGAACTTCAACTTCTTTTTCAATAAATTCAATGTATTCTTTTAATTCGATTGGTAATTCATCATACGTTGTCATACCTGTCAAATCAGCTTGCCATCCTTTGAAATCTTGGTAAACTGGAGTTACATTTTCCGGTTCGATATTATAAGGAAAGTGAGAGATGTTTTTGCCTTTATAGTTGTATTCCGTACATACTTTTAAAGTTTCAAATCCTGAAAGTACATCCCCTTTCATCATCATCAGTTGTGTTACACCATTAATTTGAATAGCGTATTTAAGCGCCACTAAATCTAACCATCCACAACGTCTTTGTCTTCCTGTAACGGATCCAAATTCATTTCCTACACGTGCCATAGTTGCACCATCTTCGTCAAAAAGTTCCGTTGGAAACGGACCACTTCCTACACGTGTTACATACGCTTTGAAAATTCCGTATACTTCTTTTATTTTGTTTGGAGCAATTCCTAAACCAGTACAGGCACCAGCTGCAGTTGTATTTGATGAAGTCACAAATGGATAAGTTCCAAAATCAACATCTAATAAGGAACCTTGAGCTCCTTCACATAATATTGATTTACCCGCTTTTTGAGCTTGGTGTAAATATTCCTCACTATCAATAAAGTCGAGTTTTTTTATTTCTTCGATTGCTTCAAAGAATTCTTTTTCTAATTCTTCTAAGTTGTATTGGATAGCAACATCGTAGAATTCAATCATGGCTTCATGCTTGTCAGCCAAAGCTCTGTAACGATCTGCAAAATCTTCTAATTCAATATCACCTACACGAAGACCGTTTCTTCCGGTTTTGTCCATATAAGTTGGGCCAATTCCTTTCAATGTAGAACCAATTTTTGCTTTCCCTTTAGAAGCTTCAGAAGCTGCGTCTAATAAACGGTGTGTTGGCAAAATTAAATGCGCTTTTCTTGAAATGATTAATTTGCTTTTGATGTCTAAATTAAATTTCTCAAGACCTTCAATTTCTTTTTGAAAAACTACAGGATCTATTACAACTCCATTTCCAATAATGTTTATGGCAGTTTTATGAAAGATACCAGAAGGAATAGTTCTAAGAACATGTTTTATTCCGTCAAATTCCAAAGTGTGTCCTGCATTTGGTCCACCTTGAAAACGAGCAATAATATCATAATTTGAAGTAAGAACATCAACAATTTTTCCTTTTCCTTCATCTCCCCATTGTAATCCTAGTAATAAATCTGCGGTCATTCTATGTGTTTTATTTGTAGTTAGTTTTTATATTCAAAAGACAACTAGATGCTGTCTGTACTATTTTTGTTTTTTTATTCCGTATAAATACAAGGAATGATTGGTAATTTCTATGTCGAATATTTCTTCGATAGTCTTTTTAATACTTTGGATTCTTGGATCACAAAACTCAATTACTTCGCCAGTATCTGTCATAATAATATGATCGTGCTGTTTGTCAAAGTACGATTTTTCGTAATGTGCCTGATTTTGTCCAAATTGATGTTTACGAACCAAAGCACAATCCAATAGCAATTCAATAGTATTGTAAAGGGTTGCTCTACTGACACGATAGTTCTTGTTTTTCATTTTGATATAAAGATTCTCTACATCAAAATGTTCTTCGCTATCGTATATTTCCTGAAGAATAGCATAACGCTCAGGTGTTTTGCGATGTCCTTTTTTTTCAAGATACATTGTAAAAACATTTTTTACAATTTCTTGGTTTTTGGTGTTATCTGTGGAAATGAGTGTCATATGTGGGCAAAGATAAATTTTTTAGTTTAAAGTTTAAAGTTTCAGCTTTGTTTAGTTTCAAGTTTTTTTAGTTTTAAGTGGAAAAACCGCTAACTTGAAATAATTTTTTTTGAAACTTTTCTAAGTTTTATATACTCTTGTTACCTTATCAATTCCGTCAATTTTTTTGATGTTGTTGATCATTTTCTTCAAAATCGTATTATTTTGAACAATTACTGCCACTTGACCATGAAAAATTCCTGCATCTGTACTCAAAGAAATACTCTGAATATTTACATGCATATTGTTTGAAATTACCTTTGTTAACTGGTTCGTCAGTCCTAAGACATCCATCCCGGTTATGTTTATTATGGCTTTAAATTCTTCTTGTGAAGAGTCAATCCATTTGGCTGTCATAATTCGATAAGCGTAATTCGATTGCATCCCAATAGCGTTTGGACAATCTTTTTTGTGTACTTTTATTCCTTCATTGATGGTTACAAAACCAAATACGTCATCACCTGGAATCGGGTTGCAACACGGAGATAATTTGTAATCCAGTTTGTCATGTTCTTTCCCAAAAACAAGCAAATCGTAATTACTGCTTATTATTGGTCTATGAATGTCTTCATCGGCTGTGCTGCTTGTGGAACGTTTTATTTTATTTTTGAAAAAATTAATAAAAGTGTTGCTTTTTTGAGCTGCATAATCCTTGAGTTGCTGATTCTCTATGGCGCCAATTCCAACTCTGTAAAATAAGTCTAAACTTGTTTTTAATTTGAAAAAATTGACTAACTCGTTAACAACGGATTCGTTTAACGTTATTTTTAAATGCTTTAATTTTCGGGTAAGCAGTTCTTTTCCTTCTTCACCAATTTTCTTGGTGTTTTCGTTTAGAACGTTTTTAATTTTCGTTTTTGCTCTCGAAGTCGTAACATAATCAAGCCAGTTAGCTGTTGGTTTCTGATGTTGAGAGGTGATAACTTCAATTTGATCTCCGCTTTTTAATTCGAAGTTCAAAGGAACTAATTTCCCATTGACACGCGTTCCTCGGGTACGAATTCCTATTTCGGAGTGGATACTGAAGGCAAAGTCAAGAGAAGTGGCTCCTTTTGGCAATGATTTTATTTCTCCTTTTGGAGTAAATACAAAGATTTCTTTAGAATATAAATTCATTTTGAAATCTTCCACAAAATCCACCGCGTTGGTTTCTGAACTTTCTAATGCTTCTTTTAATAAATTCAGCCATGCATCGAGTTCATTTTCTTCAGTAGCTCCATTTTTATATTTGTAATGTGCTGCGTAGCCTTTTTCAGCAATTTCATCCATGCGCTCACTACGTACCTGAACTTCTACCCAGCGACCTTTTGGTCCCATAACGGTGATGTGCAGGGCTTCATAACCAGTAGATTTAGGGGAAGAAATCCAATCGCGTAAACGACTGGGGCTCGGTCTGTAGTAATCGGTTACTATGGAATAGATTTTCCAAGCAAGAAATTTTTCTTCGTGCGGAGTTGATTTGTATACAATACGAAGCGCAAACTTATCATAAACTTCATCGAAGCTTACGTTTTGCGCTTTCATTTTCCTGCGAATGGAGTAAATTGATTTTGGGCGACCTTTTATTATATAATCGATTCCTTCAGCATCCAATGCTGTTTTTAGCACATCTGAAATGTCTTTTATGTAGGCATCTTGTTCTTCTTTGGTCTCTTTTATTTTGCTTACAATTTCATTGTAAATAACAGGTTCTGTATATTTTAATCCTAAATCTTCGAGTTTTGTTTTAATATTGTATAAACCCAATCGATGAGCAAGTGGAGCATATATGTATAAAGTTTCTGACGCAATTTTGGTTTGTTTGTCTTCTTGCATCGAATCCATTGTTTGCATATTGTGCAAACGATCGGCTAATTTTATAAGAATTACTCGCACATCATCATTGAGTGTCAAAATCATTTTACGGAAGTTCTCTGCTTGTATTGATGCATTTAGATCCTTTTGTACCATTGAAATTTTTGTCAATCCTTCAACTAGTTGTGCTACTTTAGGATTAAATAATCGTTCAATATCTTGCACGGTCATTAGCGTGTCTTCAACTACATCGTGCAATAATGCAGCAGCAATTGACGTAGCTCCCAAACCTATTTCTGAAGCAACAATTTTTGCAACAGCAATGGGATGGAAAATATAGGCTTCGCCTGATTTTCTTCGTTGATCTTTATGGGCATCTACTGCAACGTCAAAAGCTTTTCGGATCAGTTTTTTATCTTCATCAGTTAAGGTTTGATAACTTATTCGAAGTAGCTCTTTGTATTCTTGAGCAATTGCTTTATTTTCTTTTTCTGTATCTATTTCTATCATAACGGCATGGTTCAATTCTCTAAAAATAGAAATTACTTAGGAGATATGCAAGTAAAAAGGGTTTCTGGGTATAAAAACTGAAATTTAATCAATAAGATTATTCTTGTACCCTTTTGAAATCCAAATCTTGAAAATCATAACTAAAATCAGTCAATTCAGAAATTGGCTTCATTTTTATAATCACTGCTTTTCCAGTTGCGTCACATTCGAAAAACAAATGCGCATCGGCATGAAAATAGGCATTATTCCATTTTACCACAAAATTATTTTCTTTGTAGAAAAAAACTTCTCCTGAAAGTTGTGGAGAACGTTTTGATGCAAAATATAATTTTCCTTTTTTTTGCGAAAGTGTAATATCTCCAAACCATTTGTCATTGTAAATCCCCGTAAAAGTATTGAAGTCTATTTTGATTTTGTCTTTTTTGTTTTTTGCTACAGTTGTCCAAACTTCATCAGTAACTTTGTCGGCAGTTGCTACATTCGATTTTAATCGGTTGCTGTAAATTGTGATATAATCGTCTGATTTTATTCCTAAATAACTGTCTTTTATAGTATTTGTAATAGCGGTAAAAGCTGCTCCTGATTGCTGATTTGTTAAAACAATAATTCCTAAATTTAGTTCCGGAAGTAATGTTACTTGGGTGACAATTCCCTCTAATCCGCCCGTATGACTAGCTTGTTTGTATCCCTTTATGTCACTTAGAAACCAACCCAGCCCATAACCGCTAAAATGAGTATTATATGGAGGTTTTGTAGTTACTGGTATTATGGTTTGTAACTGCCACATTTCATTGTGCTCTTTTTCTGAAAATAACTGCTTGTTCTCCGAGCCATATTTTCCATTATTCATTTGCATAATAACCCATTTGCTCAAATCATTTACACTGGAATAAATTCCGGCAGCCGCATCAAAAAGTTGGTTTTGGTAACGCTTGATTACTTTAAGTTTTCCGTCAATAGGAACATGAGGAACAATTATATTGGTACTGTCTTTCAATCGTAAAAAGGAGGCTGCGCTATGGTACATTTCTAAAGGTTTCATGATGCGTTCTTCTATGAAATCACACCAACTTTGACCACTTACTTTAGCAACAACTTCGCCTGCAACAATGTATAATAAGTTATCATAATCATACTTAGTTCTAAAAGCTGAAACTGGTTTTAAATATTGTAAATTTTGAATGATATCTTGCGCTGTGAAATTACTTCCGTCAGGCCAAATCATTAAATCGCCTGCGCCAAGACCCAATCCACTGCGGTGTGTCAATAAATCCCGAATCGTAAATTCATTGGTTACATAGTCATTATACATTCTGAAATTAGGAAGGTATTTGCTGACTTTATCGTCCCATTTTACTTTCCCTTCATCAACAAGCATTGCCAGAGCAGCGCTTGTAAACGCCTTACTATTGGACGCAATTCCAAAAAGCGTATTTGCATCTACTTTTTCGTTTGTCAAAATTGATTTTACTCCATATCCTTTGGCGTGAATTATTTTACCGTCTTTTACAATGGCGACTGCAATGCCTGGAACGTTGAATGTTTTTAACGAACGTTCCACTAATTCATCGACTTGAGAGGAACTGATTTGTGCGAAAGAAAGTGTAGTTGCGATTAACGTTATTGCAACGAATAATTTATTTTTCATATTATTTATATTTTCTTTTTTTTAAATCTGTAACCTGTAATCTAAATTCTGCAATCTTAAATCTAAAACCCTCTTTGTCTTTTGGCTTCAAAAATTAAAATCGCTGCGGCAACCGAAACATTCATGGAATCTATTTCGCCTTGCATTGGAATTATAATATTTTGGGTCGCTTCTTTTCGCCATTCTTCTGTCAAACCTGTTGCTTCCGTACCCACAACCAAAGCGGTAGGCGTAGTATAATCTTGTGTATGATAGGAAGTCGAATTTTGCAAAGTCGCACAATAAAAATTGATTTTTCTTTCTTTCAAAAAAGCAATAATTTCTGATGTTGTTCCTGTAGCAATTTGGTTGGTAAACAAGCAACCTACGCTGGAACGCACAATATTTGGATTGTATAAATCACTTTTTGGGTTGGCAATAATCACGGCATCCAGATTTGCAGCATCGGCAGTGCGTAATATAGCACCAATATTTCCTGGTTTTTCAGGAGCTTCAGCAACTAAAATCAATGGGTTTTTAGATAATTTTAAATCGGATAATTGTAACGATTTGGTTTTGGCTACAGCCAAAATACCTTCGGTAGTATCACGATACGCCAGTTTTTGATAAACTTCTTTGTTGATTTCTATTAAGTCAGCACTTTTGGATAATTGACGAGCTTCAGTTTCCGAACAAATTTCAGGTAAAAACAATAGTGTTTCCATTTCGTAACCACCTTTTATGGCAATCGAAATTTCACGTTTTCCTTCAATTAAGAATGTTCCGGATTGTTTGCGTGCTTTTGCTTTTTCTTGCAATAACACTAAAGATTTTATAAATGGATTTTGTACGGAAGAAATTTGTTTCAATGGAAAAGTCGCTTGGTTACTAAGGTGCTAAGTTACTACCTTTTTTTAAATTCTAAAATGCAATAACTGCTGTATTAGAAAACACGCTTATTGCAGCTATTAAGGAGTATTTTCTTTAAATTTGTAAAAATCTAAATCCTAAATTATAAGTGTTTCATCTATTAGATATTATCGGTACAATGGCTTTTGCCATGTCTGGCGCATTGACGGCCATGAATAAAAAGCTGGATCCTTTTGGCGTTTTTATCATTGCTTTTGTAACCGCTGTGGGTGGAGGAACGTTGCGGGATATCATGATTGGCAGAACGCCGGTGGGATGGATGCTGGACTTAAAGTATGTTTATGTAATAATCATGGGCTTTGTTTTAGCCATCATTTTTAGAAAAAAATTCGATCGTTTACGTACTTCTTTATTTTTATTTGACACGATTGGATTGGGTGTTTTTACTTTAATTGGACTTGAAAAAGGAATAAATATTGGACTTCATCCCGTTATATGTATTGCATTAGGAACTATGACGGCCTGTTTTGGAGGCGTTATTCGCGATATTTTGTGTACTGAAATTCCTGTTATTTTCAGAAAAGAAATTTATGCCACGATTTGTATTTTAGGTGGAATTGTTTTTTTTCTCCTTCGAAAATTGAATTTGGATAATGATGTTTTATACTTAACCACTTCTTTAGTTATCATTTCAGTTCGCTTGATGGCCGTGAAATACAAATGGTATTTGCCTACTTTAGAACATAAATAAAAAATGCTTAATTTCACGAAGTCTAAAACCAAAGGGTGAAAAATTATTCCGTTAAACAATATCAGGAAAGTGATTATGAAAATTGGAATGCCTTTATCGGTCAAGCCAAAAATGCTACTTTCTTATTTCATCGTGATTTTATGGAATATCATAAGGATCGATTTCAGGATTTCTCGTTGATGATTTTTGAGAACGAAAAACTAGTAGCTGTTCTACCAGCAAATAAAGTTGGAGCAATAGTTTATTCCCATCAAGGATTAACTTATGGTGGATTGGTTTATTCCCCTAAAATAAATGGAGAAAAAGTAGAAAATATTTTGGATTCCCTTTTGTCTTTTTTTAAAGGAAATGGGATACAATCTTTTTATTTTAAACCAATTCCTTTATTCTATTCTTCAAAAGGCAACGCTGAAATGGATTTTTTCATGCTTAAAAAAGGAGCGTTTTTGGATAAAAAAGAGATGAATTTAGCCATCTATTTAGCAATGCCATTGACGATTTCAAAAAGTAAATTAAAGCATTTCAGGAAAATTGAAGAACTCGATTTAGAACTGGTGGAAGAATATCAATTTGAACCATTTTGGGAATTGGTTTTAGCGCCAAGACTATTGGAGAAATATGATGCCAAACCAGTACATACGCTACAAGAAATAACTGAACTAAAAGAAAATTTCCCTAATAATATCAAACAATTTTCAGTGTATTATGAAGGTGTTATTATTGCAGGCATTACACTATTCGAAACTGAAACTGTTGTGAAATCGCAATATGGAGCCACAACTAAAAAAGGGGAGGAGTTGCGCGCATTGGATTTTTTATTTATCAATTTAATACGAAAATACAAGAGAGAAGGGAAGCTTTTTTTTGATATGGGTATCGTTAATGATGACAATGAAAAAGGGTATCACACAGGACTTTTGAAACAAAAAGAAGAATTAGGCTGCTCTGTTTATAGTCAGGATTTTTATAAAATGAATCTTATATGATACCATTTCTCGATTTGAAAAAAATAAACGAGCCTTATGAAACCGCTTTTCAAGAAAAATTGAAAACAGTTTTAGAAGCGGGTTGGTATATTTTAGGGAATGAAGTCAAAGCATTTGAAACCAATTTTGCCAACTATTGCGGGACAGACTATTGTGTTGGAACAGGAAATGGGTTTGATGCTTTAGTTTTGATTTTTAAAGGTTACATTCAGCTTGGGAAATTACAAAAAGGAGATGAAGTTATTGTTCCTGCAAACACGTATATTGCCAGTATTCTAGCTATTTTACAAGCAGATTTAATTCCTGTTTTGGTCGAGCCAAAGCTAGAAACCTACAACATCAATCCCGATTTAATTTCAGAAAAAATCACCTCAAAAACAAAAGCAATTTTAGTAGTTCATCTTTATGGACAATTGGCTGAAATGGACAAGATAAATGAAATTACTGTTGCAAATGATTTACTGGTTATTGAGGATGCGGCTCAGGCTCATGGTGCAATCAAAAATCAATCAAAAATCAAAAATCAAAAATCAAGTGTAGCGTATAGTTTTTATCCCGGGAAAAATTTGGGAGCATTAGGTGATGGTGGTGCAGTAACTACAAATGATTCGGAATTAGCAAAAACCATTCGGTCACTTAGAAATTACGGTTCAGAAACGAAATATTACAATGATTATATTGGGATAAATTCAAGGTTAGACGAATTGCAAGCTGCTTTCCTAAATGTAAAATTACCCAATTTAGACACTGAAAATGAAAAGCGAAGAGTAATTGCCAAACGCTATTTATCTGAAATTAATAATGATAAAATAATTCTTCCAACAGTTTCATTGCGAGGAACGAAGCAATCTAATCATGTCTTTCATTTGTTTGTGATTCGAACACCAAACAGACTTGATTTACAGGAATATTTACATCAAAATGGAATAGAAACGTTTATCCATTATCCAATTCCACCACACAATCAAAAGGCTTTATTATTATGGAACCATTTGTCTTTTCCGATTACCCAAAAAATTCATGACGAAGTATTGAGTTTACCTATAAGTCCCATTTTGACAATGGATGAAGTGGATTTCATTATTTCAATTTTAAACAAGTATCAATAGTGCCTGATAGTAAAGCAGCATATTATCAAATTGTTAAAACTACTTCGCTTTTTGGCGGAGTACAATTTTTTACTGTTTTTATTTCTATAATTCGTGCCAAATTAATTGCTATTTTCATTGGTCCGGCTGGAATGGGAATTGTTACTTTATTGAATTCAGCTATAAATGTTGTAGGTGGGATTACGAGTTTAGGAATTGAATCTAGTGGGATTAAACATGTTTCGAGCAATTATAAAAATGATGATTTAAATAGTATAGCAACTATTGTAGCGATAGTAAAAAGGCTGGCATTCTTAACGGGGATTTTAGGATGTCTTGCTACTGTTTTTCTTTCCAGTTGGTTGAGTCAGTTAACTTTTGGGAATTCAAGCCATGTATTTTCGTTTGTTTTTATTTCAATTACGCTGTTGTTCAGACAATTAATGATCGGGGAATTTGTGGTTTTACAAGGTTTAAGGAGAATGAGACTTTTAGCGAAAGCCAATTTTTACGGAAATTTATTTGGATTGCTATTCTCAATTCCACTGTATTATTATTACCGAATTGACGCTATAGTTCCCACAATCATAGTTGCTTCACTTTCGTCATTATTATTTTCCTTTTTTTATTCGAAAAAGATAAAATTGAAAAAAATTATCATTTCCAACGAGCAGTTGACTACTGAAGGGAAAAGTATAATTAAACTGGGAATTCTTTTGACATTAAGTGGTTTGTTTACTTTACTTTCAACCTATTTAATTCAAATTTATGTTGGGAAACAAGGAGGTTTAGAACAAGTGGGATTTTATAACGCTGGTTTTACGTTGTTGAATTCTTATGTTGGAATAATTTTTACAGCAATGAGTACCGATTATTTTCCAAGATTAGCTTCAATAAGTAATGAAAACGAAAAAGTCAGAATAAGTGTGGTTCAGCAATCTTTCATCTCAATATTGATTATAACACCTATAATAATTCTATTTTTAACGTTGATTCCACTTATTGTAAAAATTATTTACACGCCAAAATTCATTTCGATTATTCCGATGGTTTGTTTTGGGATATTAGGCATGTTATTCAGGGCAGTTTCTTGGTCGATGGGGTATGTTTTGATTGCCAAAGGAGATTCAAAAATGTTTATCAAAACGGCTTTTGGTTTTAACCTTATTTCATTAATTTTAAATGTTTTAGGGTATCATTTTTATGGATTAGAAGGACTTGGAATTAGTTTTTTTGTCTTTTATTTGATTCATTTTTTTGGATTAAAAATAATTACTAAAAAAAGATATGGTTTTTATTTTGACTCCCATTTTTATAATATTTATGGTATTTGCTTTTTGATGTGCATGACTACTTTTTTATTTCGATATATTCCAAATCCGATTATAAAATATAGTTTAATGTCATCAATGGCAGTGCTTTCAATAGTTTTTGTTTTATTTCAAATGAATAAAAAAATAGAACTGAAAGGTTTGTTTAATGCTATAATTAAAAAGCGGAATGATTGAAATTTTAAAAAATAATTATAGAAAAGCAAAATCAGGTTATCAAAAGTTTCAGTTGTATTATGCTGTAAATTGGACTAAAACTATATATTTTAATTTTAAAAAATTTCCTTTCAGTACCGCCAAAAAACTACCTGTATTTTTTTATGGAAATGTAAAATTTGCCTCAATAGCCGGTAAAATAGAAATTGAAGGAAAAATTAAAAAAGGAATGATTGGTTTTGGACAGCCTTATGAACTGAATACGCTCCATAAGGGGATTGCCGAAATTAATATTTTGGGAAAAATAGTATTCAAAGGACATGTTCAATTTGGTAAAGATTATTTTATCTATATCGGTGAGAATGGTTATTGTGAATTTGGTCACATGTCATCTTTGGGGTCTTATGCTAAATTGATCTGCATTGAAAGTATTGTATTAGGTAATTATGCTCGTTTTGGATCTGAATGTCAAATTATTGATACTAATTTTCATCCCATGATGAATACAATTACGGAAGAAAAGTTTAAAATGACAGCTCCAATCGTGATTGGGAATTATAATTATGTAGGCAGTAGAGTTTCTATGATGCAGAATACTAAAACTCCGGATTATTGCACCGTTGCTTCCAATAGTTTGTGTAATACCGATTATATTTCCTTTGGTTCGAATATTTTAATTGGCGGTATTCCGGCAAAATTTATAAAAGATTCTATTTCCCGAGATTGGGAAGGGGAAAAAGATTCGTTAGATGCTTATTTAATCGTCTAGTTTATGAAGTCACTAAATGAATTCTCAACTTAACTTCCAGCAAAAGATACTTTAATATTAAGGTGATATTGGATGTTTTATAAGCCAAAATCATCTCAAAATGAATTCGTTTTAATAGGGCTTTATTTTCTTCTTTTGTTTTATTGAGTGCAATTGCTTTTTTTACTATCAAATACGTAGAATGATTAATTTTTCTGGCTCGCGAATCATTTTTTTTGAAAAAATCGGTTCCTAAAGAAGTAGCGACAATTCTTTTTTGCATTAGGATTTCGTCTATAAAATCAAAATCATAAATTCGGGAAGTACGAATCCAAAAATCCAAATCTTCGTAAACTAACGTTTCATCATAGCCATCTAAATGATCAAAAACAGTTTTTTTTATCATCGCCGAAACGGAACAAATGCTATCTCCACCTGAAAGAACGGATGTATAAATATCACCTGTTGTTCTCGGGGTAATTACTTTTTGAAAACTATCAACAGGAAAATAATAAGATTCAAATTTGCCTTTTTCAGTTATTAATTCAACATTTCCATATACAATTCCCAGATTTTTGTAAGCTGTGTTTTTGAAAGCATTTATTTGAGAAGTAATACAATTGGGTAGTAAAACATCATCTGCAGCCAAGTCAATGATATATTCTCCTTTGGCTTTTTTTAGTGCTTTATTGAAAGATTTTGTACTTCCTAAATTAGTTTTATTTGCAATAAATAGAATTTCGGGATAATTACCAAGCCATTTTTTAATTACTGATCTAGAATTGTCAGTACTGCAATCATCAATAATGATGAGCTCTACAGACGGATAATCTTGATTAATTACAGAAAACAAACTCTCCAAGAGATACTTTTCCTGATTGTAACACAAGCAAATAATGGTAACCAATGGATTGTCTTGCATATTTTTTTAAAAGAGTTATATTTGATACGAAAATAACAAATCGATAATGATTTTGCCTAACAAAAAAATTAAAATTGCTTTAATTGGTTATCGATTAAGTCATGGTGGAGCCGAAAAAGTTATGGCTGTCTTGTCTCAGTTTTTTGAAAAAAAAGGAATAGAAATTCACAATATTATTGTTCTCGATGAGGTTTCCTATTCCTATTCAGGGAAATTAGTCAATTTGGGTAAAATGAAAAATACTTTCAACGGACTTTTTAATAAATGGAATCGGTTGGTGTTTCTTAAAAAATATCTCGACGAAAATAATTTTGATTTTATCATTGACTTCCGTTTTAGAATAAAACCCATTCAGGAATTGATAATAGCAAAATGGCTCTATAAAACGAAATCTATTTTCATGGTTCATAGTTATTTAATCGATCATTATATGCCTAATTGGTCTTTTCTTACCCGCATGATGTATGGAGATTGTTATAAAATGGTGAGCATCACTGATGAATCCAAGGTGTTAATCGAAAGAAAACACCAACTTAAAAACGTTGCCAGAATTTACAATCCAATCGATATTGATGCTATTGTAGAAAAAAGTAAGGAGTTAAATGAACTTCCTTATGATTATATTATTGGCGTAGGCCAAATGGAAACAAACATCAAACAATTCGATAAATTGATAGAAGCGTATTCGAAATCTATCTTGCCAAAAAATAACATTCATTTGGTTTTATTGGGCGAAGGAGAAAGAAAATTGATACTTCAAAAGTTAGCCAAAGAGAAAAATATTGATGATAAAGTACATTTTTTAGGATATCAAAATAACCCGTTTAAGTATTTAAAAAAAGCGAATTTTTTCGTTTTGAGTAGTTTAAATGAAGGTTTGCCCAATGTTATTTTAGAATCACTGGCTTGTGGAACTCCAATTGTTGCGTTCGATTGTTTGTCAGGACCCAGTGAAATGATTCAGCATCAAGAAAATGGATTGCTAGTCGAAAATCAGAATGTTGAAAAACTTACTGAAGCCATGAATTTATTTGTAGAAGATGGGAATTTATATCGATATTGCAAACAAAATGCACCACAAAGCGTGCAGTCTTTTTCCATTTCGACTATTGGAAAACAATGGTTGGATTTGATGAAAATTAGTTTATAACACAATTATGACCACATTAAAAGACATACAATTACTTAAATTACCCGTTGTAGAAGATACACGCGGGAATCTGGCATTTATTCAAAATGATGTTTTGCCATTTGAATTTAAGCGAGTTTATTATCTTTTTGATGTACCCAGCAATTCTTTTCGAGGCAGTCATTCTCATATTAATCAAAGCGAAGTCCTAATTGCTTTGAGTGGAAGTTTCGAGGTTGTTCTAAATGACGGATTCGAAAAAAAATCATTTTTTTTGAATAAACCAAATATTGGATTGTATATACCAACAGGAATGTGGCGCGAGTTAGAAAATTTTTCATCAGGAGCAGTTTGTTTAGTTTTTGCCTCTGATATTTATAATGAAGACGATTATATCAGGGATTTTGATGAATTTTTGATGTCCAAAAAATGAAACTGCTATACATTGTTCCAAACATAAATAACGAAGGTGGTGTAGCCAGAGTCCTTTCGATAAAAGCCAATTATCTAGTTAAAAAATTGGGATATGAAGTGCATATTCTGACTCAAAATGAGGGATTTTCTCCTTTGTTTTATTCTTTCAATTCCAATATTGTTTTTCATGATTTACCATTGAAAGGTAATTTTTTTCAGTTTTTTAAATCCTTTTCAAAAGGGTTAAAAAGTAAAATCAAGACAATTCAACCAGACATTATTATTGTTTGTGATAATGGTTTAAAAGCATATACTATTCCTTTTATTTTAAAAAATAAGCCCCCTCTTATATTGGAAATGCACAGTTCCAAGTTTATTGAGGAAAGAGAAATCAAGAAAACTATTTTTACCAAATTGCTGTCCAATTTTGTTTCCGTTTTGAAAAAAAATGGAATAAAAAAATACGACCGATTTGTTGTTGAAACAAGCGAAAGCATTTCAGAATGGAAAGTGAAAAATGCAATTGTAATTCCGAATCCTTTATGGTTCACAACAGATGAATTCAGCACTTTAGAAAGTGAAAAAGTGATTGCTGTTGGGAGACATACCTATGAAAAAGGATTTGACAGAATGTTGCAAATCTGGGGAAAAGTGATTGTTAAACATCCGGATTGGTTATTGGAAATTTACGGAAAATCAAATAAAAATATCGATTTAAGAGTATTGGCTGAAAATCTGGATATTTCTAAAAATGTGATTTTTTATGAACCGGTTCGCAATATAAAAGAGAAATATTTAGAGGCTTCTTTTTATTTAATGACTTCTCGATTTGAAGGTTTTGGGATGGTGTTAATTGAAGCAATGGCTTCCGGATTGCCTTGTATTGCTTATGATTGTCCCTGCGGACCAAGAGCAATAATTTCTCAAAATGATAACGGTTTTTTGATTGAAAACGGTGACGAATCGGATTATGTTAAAGCAATTGAAACTTTAATCGAAAATGTGCCGTTAAGAAGAGAAATGGGAAAAAAAGCAAAATTGTCTAGCGAAAAATACAACATCGACACAATTATGCAATCTTGGGATCAATTATTTATTGGAATCAAAAAAAGTTAGTTTTTCGGATGTATGGAACACAAATACCCGACTCTAAACAGATTGAAAACCAGTAAATTGGGATTTTTTCCCGTCAAGTTTTTAAAGAATTGCTTTTCAAAAAACGTGTAAATTTTCGAAACTATAAAAGTTGATTTTGTTCTTTTTAAAAAATGATACAATTGAATTAATCGTATAAAATCAACAGCAATTTTCTCTTCTTCATACAACAAAATCAAATTTTCTAACGACTCTTTGGTTTTGTTTAAATAATCAAAATTGGTATCAATAGCTCCGTGTTCAACAGGGTTATCTATATGATTTACTTTAGATTTTAATAAACTCAATTGATAGGAAAGTTGGGTGTCATCATGACCGTATTTTTTAATGTTTTTGTCAAATTTTACTTTGTTAAAACGCTCCTTTTTAATTACGGTATTATTAAAAAGTAACGATTGGTACGGATTTTTATTTCTGTTTGCTGTAGTTTTATCTTCAATGAGTCGTCCGTATTTCCATCGTAGTGTTTGAGTATTGGAAGGGCATTTTTCAGGATGCAAACGACCTCCGTAAATAACATCATAATCATGAAAATTATCGATGTATTTCTGGATGTAATTATTATGAATGATTATGGAGTCGCCATCAATAAAGAGCAAATAATCAAATTTTGCTTTTTCAGCAAGTGAATTTCTGTTTTCGCGATGCGCCAGGTTTTTTTTTAAGGAAACAAAACTACAATTTGATAACGCATTTACATTTTCATTGAATACGTTCAAACCTGATTCCGAGGCATCATCCTGACATAAAATCTCAAAATTTATTCCGCAATCTGTACATTGTTTGTGCAGCTCTAAAACGAGAGGATAAACATTGTAATTGTATATTGGAACAAGAATAGAAAGCATTATGCGGTTCGCTGCTGAACCACTTCAAAAATTCTTTCATCTTCACATTTCAATGTTTTTGAAGGGAACTTCATTAACAAAGCATAATCGTGAGTCGCCATAATAATGGTTTTTCCGTTGGCATTGATGTTTTTTAATACTTCCAATACTTCGACACTGGTTTGAGGATCAAGGTTTCCTGTTGGTTCATCTGCAAGGATAAGTTCAGGATCGTTAAGTAAAGCTCGAGCGATTGCAACACGTTGTTGTTCTCCTCCAGAAAGTTGATGTGGCATTTTATTACCAAATTCTTTCATGCCTACTTTATCTAAAACTTCGTCAATTTTTCGTTGCATTTCGTCATTGTCAATCCAGCCTGTAGCCTTGAGAACAAATAACATATTGTCTTTTACAGTTCTGTCTGGCAGTAATTTGAAATCTTGAAAAACGATTCCAATCTTTCTTCTCAAAAATGGAATATCATCTTCTTTCAAAGTCACTAAATCAAAATCTACGATATGACCTTCTCCTTCAGTCAAAGGTAAATCGGCATACAAAGTCTTCATTAAGCTGCTTTTTCCGGAACCTGTTTTCCCAATGATGTAAAGAAATTCACCATGTTTTACATCTAAGTTTACGTGGGATAAAATAGTTTTTCCTCCTTGATAAATGTTTACATTTTGTAGAGACAGTACGGATTGTGACATAATTAGCGTTTGTTTATGGGGTAAAAGTAATAAGATAACGCTTGTATTCAAAATAAATTCTGTTCAATTAAATAGAATTCCGGTAATTATAAATAATTATTGGAAAGCCAAATAGTTTAAAGCGATGAATGTATTGCATGAAAGTTAAATTTTGCAGTGTTTAAAAGAATGTTCATAATAAAAACGAATTGCGATTCGTTATAGAGTTCAGAATATAATACATTTGAATTATTAAAATAAAATCACAATGCGTAAAATTTCTTGGCTCTTCTACTTACCACTTTTCATTATAACTGCTACTATTTCAGCACAAAAATCAACTATTTATACTAGCGATTCAAAAGATTTCAATAAAGCGGTTTCCTTATTTAATGATGCGCAATACGCATCTGCGCAAATTATTTTTAATAAAGTTGAAGAAACTGCCACTACTGAAGAACTGAAATCGGATTGTGCGTATTATGCCGCTAATTGTGCCATCAGAACCAATCAAGCCAACGCTGATGAATTGATGGAACGATTTGTTTCGGATTATCCAACAAGCGTAAAACAGAATCAGGCGTATATAGAAGTGGCTCATTATCATTTTGATCAAGGGAATTATCCGCAAGCCTTACAATGGTTTGATAAAGTGGATGAAAGCCAATTGAGCACTAGCGACCGAGATAAATTTAACTTCCAGAAAGGCTATAGTTTTTTTAATGCCAAAAAGAAAAAAGAAGCAACAATCTATTTTAATAAAGTGGTTAATTCAGCTGAATATGGTTCTCAAGCCAAATATTACTTGGGATTCATGGCTTATGAAGGAGACGATTACAAACAAGCCACAAAATATTTCGACGAAGTTTCAGGCGAAGAAAAATACAAAGAAAAGCTTTCGTATTACCAAGCCGATATGAATTTTAAGTTGGGAAATTTTCAAAAAGCAATTGATTTAGGCGGAAAAGCCATGGCTAAATCAAATCCTGCTGAAAAATCAGAATTGAATAAAATCATTGGCGAAAGCTATTTTAATTTAAAAAAATACGATACTGCAATCCCCTATTTGGTTGCCTATAAAGGGAAAAAAGGAAAATGGAATAACACGGATTTTTACCAATTGGGCTATGCGTATTACAAACAGAAAGACTACGAAAATGCCATTTCTCAGTTTAATAAAATTATAGGAGGAAAAGATTTTGTGGCGCAAAATGCATATTATCATTTAGGGGAAAGTTACCTGAATACCGATAAGAAACAACAAGCTTTGAATGCGTTTAAAAATGCTTCAGAAATGAATTTTGATGCCGCTATTCAAGAAGATGCTAGTTTAAATTATGTAAAATTGAGTTATGAATTAGGGAATTCCTATCAGAGTGTACCGGCAGTTTTACAAGCTTTCTTGAATAAATACCCTGATAATGCAAGCCGTTCGGAGATTGAGAAATTGTTGATTGATTCTTATATTTCTTCTAAAAACTACAAGGAAGCCTTGGTTTTATTAGAAAAAAATAAATCACCAGAAAATAAATTAGCCTACCAAAAAGTACTTTTTTACAGAGGTTTAGAATTATATACCGATGGGAATTATGAAGAAGCGTTGAAAATGTTTTCGAAATCTGTTAGCGAACAAAGAGATGCAATTTTTACTGCAAGAGCTACTTTCTGGAAAGGAGAAACAGAATATGTTTTGGATGATTTCAAAAGTGCTTTGTTGAGTTTTAAACAATTTGTAGCTTCATCGCAAGCCGCAACTACACCGGAATATAAAAACAGTAATTACAATATTGCTTACACGTATTTCAAATTGAAAGAGTACGACCAGGCGGGGAATTATTTTCAAAGTCAAATAGAAAAAGCACCCGGAGATAAAGTGCGTTTGAATGATTCGTA
This sequence comes from Flavobacterium galactosi, assembly GCF_048158585.1. Lineage (NCBI taxonomy): Bacteria > Pseudomonadati > Bacteroidota > Flavobacteriia > Flavobacteriales > Flavobacteriaceae > Flavobacterium > Flavobacterium galactosi. The sequence continues at coordinate 66,322 of NZ_JBLNKV010000003.1, read as the reverse complement.
TTTGCGTTTAGCGGATTGTCGTTTTGTGACTTCAAAATACGGTCCAGCCATGGATGCGTATGTTAAAGTGATTGAATCTAAAAGTGTTGATGCGGATTATGCGTATTTCCAAAAAGCAATTTGTTATGGATTTATTGCTAAAAATGAGAAGAAAATAGAAGAACTGAATGCTTTTTTACAATTGTATCCAAAATCAGAATACAGAGATGACGCCCTTTTTGAACTTGGAAATACATACGTAGCTGAAAATAAAACAGATCTTGCTGTAAAAACATACGACCGAATAAATACGGAATTCAAAAGAGGTTCTTTTACTTCCAGAGCAATTTTGCGACAAGGTTTAGTGTATTACAATTCAGATAAAGATGAACAAGCATTGGTTAAATTTAAAAAAGTAGCCGCTGATTTTCCTAGAACTCCGGAGGCATTGGAAGCTGTTGCAACTGCTCGATTGATTTATGTAGATAGCGGAAGAGTGGATGAATATGCGAACTGGGTTCGTACTTTGGATTTTGTCGCTGTTACTGATGCAGAACTTGATAATGATACTTATGAAGCTGCTGAAAAACAATTTCAACAGAATAACACGAAGCATGCGATTGCAGGATTTAGTGGTTATGTTTCTAAATTTCCACGAGGGATTCATGCTTTACAGGCTAATTATTACTTAGCGCAATCTTATTTTTCCGATGGGTCAGAAAGCAAGTCTATTCCTAATTATGAATTTGTAATTGCACAATCCCGAAGTGAATATACGGAACAATCGTTGTTGCGATTGGCTCAAATTTTTCTTAAAAATAAAGACTATGACAAAGCAATACCGGTATTATCTCGTTTAGAAACCGAAGCTGACATTTCTCAGAATAAAACATTCGCACAATCGAATTTGATGAAGTCGTATTACGAGAAGAAAGATTATCCAAATTCAGTTATTTATGCTGAGAAGGTTTTAATGAACCCTAAAACGGATGATAATGTAAAAAGTGATGCACAAATCATCATCGCCCGCGCCGCAATTCAAACGGGTGATGCGGCAAAAGCCCGAACTGCTTACGCAAAACTAATGACGATTGCCAAAGGAGAATTAGCTGCCGAAGCGTTGTATTATGACGCTTATTTTAAAAATAGAGATGGAAAATTTGAAGTGTCAAATGTTGCGGTTCAAAAATTAGCGAAGAATTATTCGAGTTATAAATATTTTGGGGCCAAAGGGTTAGTCTTGATGGCAAAGAATTTCTACGGATTGAAAGACAGTTATCAGGCAACCTACATTTTAGAAAATGTGATTCAAAATTTCACTGATTTTCCAGATGTTATTTCAGAAGCACAAACAGAATTGGACTATATCAAAACGGAAGAATCCAAGACAAATTCATCAATTTCCAAGTAAAGAATTCTGAAGTAAGAGATTGGACCAAGAAAACAAGAAAAATAGGCGTGAAGTTTTTAAAATAATTGAAAGCCAAAAAATAAACGGAATGAATATACCTTTTTACATCGTTGATGTTTTTGCAGAGAAAAAATACGCAGGCAATCAACTGGCTGTTTTTTTAGGTGCTGATACCTTAAGTTCTGAGCAGATGCAAAAAATTGCCCGTGAAATCAACTTTGCGGAAAGTACTTTTATAACTAAGCTTAAGCCGGAAAATAGCGTTGCAGAAATTAGAATTTTTACTCCAGAGCATGAAATGAAGTTTGCGGGACATCCAATTATAGGAACTTCTTGGGTTTTGATGAATAAGATATTTGAAAATCAACCTGAAAAAATTGCTTTGTCAGTTCCAATTGGCGAAATTCCAATTCATCAATCGGGAGATTTAGTATGGTTGCAGGCGGCTCAACCCCAGTTTTTGGATACTTTTTTAGCAGAAGATTTTTTATCCTTCAGCAATTTAAAGAGTGTTGATTTTGATGATGAATTCCCAATTCAGGAAGTTACTACAGGAAGTGCTTTTGTAATTGTTCCTATCAAAAATAAAAAAGCATTAGAGAATTTAATTCTTGACAAGGTTAAAATGAATGAATGGTTGCATGGGCATTGTAAAACAAATCATAGAGCCTTGTATTTTTATTGTTTAGAAGAAACAAAGCTCAGTAGTAGAATGTTGTATATAGAAGATAATCAAATTAAAGAAGATGCAGCCACCGGTAGTGCCAGTACTTGTTTACAAGCTTTTCTTTTAAAATATCATTCCGCGGAAATTCAGATTGTCAATCATCAGGGCGATTTTATTAATAGATCATCTCAAATTTATTTTGACGGAAAATTAACGGAAAATCATTTTGATATAAAGATTGGTGGGAAGACGCAATTTATTGCAAAAGGCGAATGGGAAGTTTAATTACAAGGTTACGAGTTATAAATAAGAAGTAAAAAAGAGTCAAGAGACAAGAAGGAAGGGTAGTGATTAAACAATTTTTAAAAATCTTGTTTCTTTCTTCTTTATCAAAAAAAACAATAATAAAACATGAGAATCAATTTCCAAAATAAAATAATTATCAGTCTGTTGCTTATTGCATTTCAATTTTCGTTTGCACAAAAAAAGGAGCAAATAGGAACAGAAACGGTAAATGTTGTGAAGCCTTATACGCCAACAATTTCGGATGCTTTCAAAGTAAAAGAAACTCCTGCACTTGAAGAGGAAGGAAATGCCAAAAAAGAAACGATAAAATACACCATTTTCTCTTTTCCGGTAGCCTCAACTTTTACTCCGTCTAAAGGGAAAGCAGAAGGAGTGGAGAAAGAAAAACAGGAACATTTGTTTAAAAATTATGCCACTTTTGGCGTGGGGAATTACGGAACCTTCATTGGGGAATTATTTGTAAATCACGATCTAAATAGTACGGATTATGTTGGCGGAATGTTTCGTCATCATTCGTCACAAGGCGGTATTAAAAGTGTGGTATTAGATGATCGTTTTTATGATACTGCGATTGATTTAACGTACGGATCAAATCGAAAAGAGGTTTCATGGAATTTAGATTTGGGTTATCAAAATCAAATTTACAATTGGTACGGATTGCCTGCCGATTTTGGGACTACTTTGACACCTCAGGATAGGAGGACGTTGATTAATGGAATCAATCCACAACAAACGTATAATACAATATCACTTGGAGGTAAAATAGATTTTAACGAGAGTATCTTAAATAAAATGAGTGTTAAATTCAATCATTTTTCGGATCTTTTCGGATCTTCTGAAAATAGATTTTATGTTAAGCCAATAGTGAAATTTGATGTAATGGAAAGCGCTGTAAAAACAGATTTAATTGTTGATTATGTTGGTGGAAGCTTCAAGAAAGATTACTCTAATACGAATACGCAAGCTGTGAAATATGGTTTTACTAATTTTGGAATTGCACCAAGTTTTGTAATGCAAAAAGAGGATTGGACGCTGAATATTGGAGCGGCTGTGTTTTATAGTTTGGACAACCAAAACAGCAATAATAAATTTTTAGTTTATCCAAGATTCAATGCTTCTTACAAAGTCGTTGGCGACTTAATGATTTTCTACGCTGGAGCCGAAGGAAACTTAGAGCAAAACTCTTACATGGATTTTGTTAATAAAAATCCGTTTCTATCGCCAACATTAAATATTGCGCCAACAGATAAGCAATATGATATTTTTGCAGGATTAAAAGGGAAACTGACTAACAACGTGAGTTATAATATTAAAGCTTCGTATGTTAATGAAAGAAATAAAGCGTTGTTTAAAAGCAATGACTATAATGAAAATGCTACAAATCAGGAGTACGCTTTTGGGAATTCCTTTCAAGTGGTTTATGACGATATGAGAACATTGAGTTTTTATGGGGAATTAAAAGCTGATTTTTCTTCAACGGTATCTTTTGGAGTCAACGGGACTTTTAATAGTTATACCAATGATTTTCAAAGTGAAGCTTGGAATTTACCAACCGTAAAAATAAATTCAAACATTAACTTTAATATTACGCCAAAATGGTTCGCTGGTGCAAATGTATTTTACGTAGGCGAGCGTAAAGATCAAAAGTTGAATACTGATGTCGTATATGCAGTTCAGCCGGATCCTTTTACTTTGCCTTCCTATTTTGATGTAAATGCAAATGTTGGATTCAAATATAGCGACCGATTGACAGCCTTTTTAAAAGCCAATAATATTACCAATAAAGCCTATGAAAAATGGTTGAATTATCCGGTTCAAGGTTTTCAAGTGATTGTAGGAGCGAACTATAAATTTGATTTTTAGGTTTTTTTAACCACAAAAGGCACAAAGTTTAACGCAAAAGACGCAAAAGGATAATTCAAAATAACGAAACTATCTTTGTGTCTTTTTTAATTTCTTTGTGCTTTTTGTGGTGATTTTTTTATTTTCCCATTTAACTATGACTTTCAAACAAAAAATACATACTCATTATCTGCAATTAGTTCAGGATCGAATCGATGTTTTCAAAGACATGATAGTTGCACTTACCGAAGATTCTAAAAACGATGCTAAAGGTTCCGCGGGAGACAAACACGAAACAGCCTTGTCCATGATGCATATTGAGCAGGAGAAACTCAATGCCAAACTTAGAGAAGTGTTGACTCAAAAAGCTGTTTTAGATAAAATTGATTCGACTACAATTGCTAAAACTATCATTCTGGGCAGTTTGGTTAAAGCCAATGGAATTTATCTCTATTTAAGTGCGGCACTTCCTAAAATTAGTGTAGAAGGAATCAATATTATCGCTTTATCACCACAATCGCCTTTGGGAAATAAACTAATGGGAAATACAATTGGATTTACCTTCGAAATTAATAATACGAAGTATTTGATTGAAGAGATTCAGTAAATACATTTCATTTAGCTTGTTTTAGATGCGTTAGATTTTAATAAAGAAGTTTTGATTGGAATCAAATTAAAGTTTTTAACTTCAAAAACTGTTTTTTTAAGTATTTTTAGTTACATTTTAAATGTAAAATATAATTTTCACTTTAAATTTGTAACTGAAATAGTCATTAGTGTTTTAGGAATGTAACTGTTGCTGCATCTTTGCCTTATCAAATTGAAAAAACAAATTAAAATATATAGTTATGTGCGGAATAGTATGTGCCTTTGATTTAAAACAAAAAGCGGAAGTTTTAAGACCACAAGTATTGGAAATGTCTAAAATTATCCGTCACCGTGGACCGGACTGGAGTGGGATTTTCAGTAATGAAAAAGCTATTTTGTCTCATGAGCGTTTGGCAATTGTTGATCCAGCTTCAGGGAAACAACCTTTATTTAGTGAAGATAAACAACTTGTTTTAGCAGCTAATGGTGAAATTTACAACCACAGAGAATTGCGTAAACAATTTGAAGGAAAATATAACTTTCAAACGGAAAGTGACTGTGAAGTTATTTTAGCACTTTATAAAGAAAAAGGACCTCATTTTATAGATGAAATGAACGGAATTTTTGGATTTGCTATTTATGATGTAGAAAAAGATGAGTATTTTGTCGCTCGTGACCACATGGGAATTATTCCATTGTACATCGGTTGGGATCAACACGGTACTTTTTATGTAGCTTCAGAATTGAAAGCTTTAGAAGGATATTGTACAAAAATCGAATTGTTTCCTCCTGGACATTATATGTCAAGCAAAGACGGAGAATTTGTACAATGGTACAAAAGAGAATGGGTTGATTATGATGCTGTAAAAGACAACGTAACTAGCATTGACGAAATTAAAGTAGCGCTAGAAGCAGCGGTTCACAGACAATTGATGAGTGATGTGCCTTATGGAGTATTGCTTTCAGGAGGGTTAGATTCTTCTATTACTTCGGCAGTGGCCAAAAAATATGCGCAAAAAAGAATAGAATCTGGTGATGTTGCGGATGCTTGGTATCCTCAATTACATTCATTTTCGGTAGGATTAGATGGTTCTCCAGATTTAGCGGCAGCTCAAATAGTTGCAGATCATATTGGAACCATTCATCACGAAATAAAATTCACTATTCAAGAAGGTTTGGATGCGGTTAAAGATGTAATTTACAACTTGGAAACCTATGATGTCACTACGATTAGAGCCTCAACGCCTATGTGGTTAATGGCGCGAGTTATTAAATCAATGGGTATTAAAATGGTATTGTCAGGTGAAGGAGCGGATGAGTTGTTTGGAGGTTATTTATACTTTCATAAAGCGCCAAATGCAAGAGAATTTCACGAAGAGAACGTACGTAAATTAGGTAAATTACATATGTATGACTGTTTGCGTGCAAACAAGAGTTTAGCGGCATGGGGAATTGAAGGACGTGTGCCATTTTTAGATAAAGAATTTATGGATGTGGCGATGAGAATCAACCCACAAGATAAAATGATAAACAAAGAGCATCCAATGGAAAAATGGGTGGTTCGTAAAGCTTTCGAAGATATGTTGCCACCAAGTGTAGCTTGGAGACAAAAAGAACAATTTAGCGATGGAGTTGGTTACAGTTGGATTGATACTTTGAAAGAAGTAGTGGCCGTGGAAGTTTCAGACGAACAATTAGCAAATGCTAAATACAGGTTTCCTTTGCAAACGCCAACTTCTAAAGAAGAATATTATTATCGTTCTATATTTCATGAGCATTTTCCGAGCGATGCCGCAGCATTGTGTGTACCGCAAGAAGCAAGTGTGGCCTGTAGCACAAAAATTGCATTAGAATGGGATGAAGCATTCAAAAATATGAATGATCCTTCAGGAAGGGCAGTTGCGAGTGTACATGATGATGCCTATGTAAAAGCATAAAAATATTTTTTTGGTCTAAATAACTTTTAGAATTTACAAATAAGAAAACGTTCTCCATTTCGAGAGCGTTTTTTTGTGTTAAAAAATCAACATAATGTTAATAACTTAACTGCTTAAAAAGTGATTTTAACGGTAATATAATTTGCGTTTTTATATATTTGCGTGTTAGACAAAAATTACATTTTTTTAGAATAAAATATATGAGCGAAGAAATCAAGAAGGACAATTATTCAGCAGATAGTATTCAAGCATTAGAGGGAATGGAGCATGTAAGAATGCGTCCATCGATGTATATTGGAGATGTGGGTGTTCGAGGACTGCATCATTTAGTTTATGAAGTAGTAGATAACTCTATCGATGAGGCAATGGGAGGCCATTGTGATACAATAATAGTTGATATAAATGAAGACGGGTCTGTTTCTGTTGAAGATAACGGACGTGGGATTCCAGTAGGGATTCATAAAAAAGAAGGAGTTTCGGCATTAGAGGTTGTAATGACTAAAATTGGTGCCGGAGGAAAATTTGATAAGGATTCCTATAAAGTTTCTGGTGGACTTCACGGTGTTGGGGTTTCGGTGGTAAATGCATTGTCAAACCATTTGAGAGCTACTGTTCATAGTAGTGACGGAAAAGTATACGAACAAGAATATGAAAAAGGAAAAGCGCTATATCCGGTAAAACAAATCGGTGTAACTACAAAAAGAGGGACGATTGTCACTTTTTACCCGGACGAAACCATTTTTACTCAAACTACTGAGTTTTCTTACGATACGTTGTCGGCTCGTATGCGTGAATTGTCATACTTGAACAAAGGAATTACAATCACATTTACAGATAAAAGAGAACTAGATAAAGATGGAAATTTTGTTTCTGAAATTTTCCATTCTACCGAAGGTCTTAAAGAATATATCCGTTATTTAGATGGAAATCGTGAGCCAATAATTGCGCACGTTATTTCTATGGATAATGACAAAGGAGAAATTCCAGTTGAGGTGGCGTTGATTTACAATACAAGCTACACGGAAAATATTTTTTCGTATGTAAATAATATAAATACACACGAAGGAGGAACGCACTTGCAAGGTTTTAGAACTGGTCTTACCAGATCGTTGAAGAAATATGCAGATGCTTCGGGAATGTTGGATAAACTGAAATTTGATATTTCAGGGGATGACTTCCGTGAAGGATTGACTGCTATTATTTCAGTAAAAGTAGCGGAACCACAATTTGAGGGACAAACCAAAACTAAATTAGGAAATAGAGAAGTTGTTTCGCCGGTAAGTCAGGCTGTTGGAGATATGATTGAAGCTTATTTGGAAGAAAATCCAAATGATGCTCGAATCATTGTTCAAAAGGTAATACTTGCAGCCCAAGCGCGTCACGCAGCTAAAAAAGCGCGTGAAATGGTACAGCGTAAAACCGTGATGGGTGGTGGTGGATTACCGGGAAAACTTTCTGATTGTTCGGAGCAGGATCCTGCAAAATGTGAAGTATATCTTGTCGAGGGAGATTCGGCGGGTGGAACTGCAAAGCAAGGTCGTGATCGTGCTTTCCAAGCTATTTTGCCATTACGTGGTAAGATTTTGAATGTGGAAAAAGCGATGGTTCACAAAGTTTTTGAAAATGAAGAGATTCGAAATATTTTTACGGCTCTTGGAGTTACCATTGGAACTGCAGAAGACAGTAAAGCCTTGAATATTGAAAAATTACGGTACCATAAAGTAATTATTATGTGTGATGCCGATGTCGATGGTAGTCATATTTCTACTTTAATTTTGACATTCTTCTTTAGATTTATGAAAGAATTAATCGAAGAAGGGCATGTATATATTGCCGCACCACCTTTATATTTAGTTAAAAAAGGAAATAAGAAAGAATACGCTTGGAATGATGTACAACGTGATCAGGCGAATGAAAGAATGGGCGGAAGCGCAGGAATTCAACGTTATAAAGGTCTTGGAGAGATGAACGCAGAGCAATTATGGGAAACCACAATGGATCCAAGTTTCAGAACGTTGCGTCAGGTAACTATTGATAGTTTGGCGGAAGCCGACAGAGTATTCTCGATGTTAATGGGAGACGAAGTGCCGCCAAGAAGAGAATTTATTGAGAAAAATGCAGTTTACGCTAATATAGATGCTTAATTAAAAAGTTTATTCGTTGATTGGTTATTTGTTTAATCGATTCAACGGTTAAACAAATAACCAAATAAACATAGAAACATGAAAGTTACCATTGTAGGAGCAGGAAATGTAGGTGCAACCTGTGCAGATGTAATTTCTTATAGAGGAATTGCTAGCGAAGTAGTATTATTGGATATTAGAGAAGGTTTTGCTGAAGGTAAAGCTTTGGATATCATGCAGTGCGCTACAAATACTGGTTTTAATACCAAAGTATCAGGTGTTACTAACGATTATTCTAAAACAGCAGGAAGCGATGTAGTAGTAATTACATCCGGAATTCCAAGAAAACCTGGGATGACTCGTGAGGAACTAATAGGCATCAACGCAGGAATTGTGAAAACAGTTGCTGAAAATGTATTGAAGCATTCGCCGGATACTATTATAGTGGTAGTTTCTAATCCTATGGATACAATGACTTATTTGGCTTTAAAATCTACAGGATTGCCAAAAAACAGAATTATAGGTATGGGTGGAGCATTGGATAGCTCGCGTTTTAGAACGTATTTATCTTTGGCTTTAGACAAACCTGCAAATGATATTTCGGCAATGGTTATCGGTGGACATGGTGATACTACTATGATACCTTTGACGCGTTTGGCATCTTATAATGGAATCCCGGTAACTGAATTTCTTTCGGAAGAAGTATTGCAAAAAGTAGCTGCTGATACCATGATAGGTGGAGCGACGCTGACAGGACTTTTAGGTACTTCCGCTTGGTATGCTCCTGGAGCTTCAGTTGCTTATTTGGTAGACAGTATTTTGAATGATCAAAAGAAAATGATTGCTTGTTCTGTTTTTGTCGAAGGAGAATATGGTCAAAATGATATCTGTATTGGTGTACCTTGTATTATTGGTAAAAATGGAGTGGAAGAAATTCTTGACATTACACTAAATGAGCAAGAAAAAGCCTTATTTGCTAAAAGTGCCGACGCAGTTAGACAAATGAATGATGCCTTAAAATCAATTTTAGTATAATATTTTAATTGTAAAAGAGAGAAGACTGCACTTTTGCAGTCTTTTTTTTGAGATTAATCAATAAATAAATTGGTTAATCTTAACGTTAATTATATATTTGCTCGGTTAAAAAAAATGATGTAATACCTGATATTCTTTTTTGATTGTAAAAATAGATAGCAAGGCTTACTCTATAAGGGTTAAAGCAAAAATAAATAAATAAAAAATAATTAATTTTAGTAATAATGCAGAATAAAGGACTTATTAAATTTTTCGCAATTCTATTTGCATTGGTAAGTATTTACCAACTTTCTTTCACTTTTGTCGCAAGCAAAATAAAAAATGATGCAAAATCTTTTGCTGGTGGGAATCCTGAGAAAGAGGTTAAATATTTAGATTCTATCGGTAAAGAAAAAGTATTTAATCTTGGATTTACTAATTTTACTTTTAATGAAGTAAGTGATAAACAAATTAATAAAGGTCTTGACTTAGAAGGAGGTATTAATGTAATACTTCAAATTTCTGTTAAAGATATATTGAAAGGATTATCTAATAATTCTAAAAATCCAGTTTTCAATAAATCTTTGGCTGATGCTACTGCAGATTTACAAGGGAACAAATCGTATCTAGATAAGTTTTTTGATGCTTTTGATGCCAATTCAAAAGGAACTGTAAAATTAGCTTCTCCTGATATTTTTGCAAACAGAAGTTTACAAGGTGAAGGTGGAGTAGATTTTCAGATGACTGATGCACAAGTACAAAAAGTAATCAAAAGAAAAGTTGATGAATCTGTAGAAAGTGCTTTTGGGGTATTAAGAAAACGTATTGATAAATTTGGTGTTACACAACCTAATATTCAAAAATTAGGAGAATCCGGAAGAATCCTTGTGGAACTTCCTGGAGCTAAAGATGTAGACAGAATTAAAAAATTATTGCAAAGTACTGCTCAATTAGAGTTTTGGGAAACCTATAAAATTGAAGAAATTGGTAATTTTTTAATGGCGGCAAATGAGTCATTGAAAAAAACTGAAATTAATAAAGTAGCTGTTAAAACTGTTGCAAAAGATTCTTTGAGCGCTTTGTTAACTGATGGAAAAGATTCAGCAGCTACAACTAAAGGAAATAATCCTTTATTGGATAAAATTATTGGTCAAGGTGGAGGACCGGTTTTAGGTCTTTTCTCTCCAAAAGATACTGCTATTGTAAACGGATATCTAAAAAGAGCTGATATTAGAATTTTATTAGCTGGCGATCAACGTTATGCAAAATTCGTTTGGGGAAAACCAACTACTATTAAAGATGCTAAAGCAAAAGACATTGATGCAGTTGAATTATATGCTTTAAAAGGGAATAGAGACAATGTACCTGCAATGGGTGGTGGCGTTGTGACTGATGCAAAAGATACTTTTGATCAATCAGGAAAACCAGCTGTTTCTATGCAAATGAATAACCAAGGTGCTAAAGCTTGGGAAGAATTAACAGGTAGAGCGTATACACAAAAAAGCAATATTGCGATTGTTCTGGATGATATTGTATATTCAGCTCCTGGTGTTTCCAGTGGTCCAATTTCTGGAGGGAGATCTGAAATTTCAGGTGCTTTTGATGTTACAGAAACTAAAGATTTAGCGAATGTTTTAAGAGCGGGTAAATTACCGGCCGCCGCAGATATCGTACAATCAGAAGTAGTAGGGCCATCCTTAGGTCAAGAAGCAATTGATAATGGAACAACATCTGCACTTGTAGGATTGCTTTTAGTATCACTTTGGATGATTGTTTATTATGGAAAAGCAGGTTGGTATGCTAATATTGCATTAGCAGTTAACTTACTATTCTTATTCGGGATTTTAGCAAGTTTAGGAGCTGTATTAACATTACCTGGTATTGCCGGTATCGTTTTAACGATGGGTACTGCAGTGGATGCGAATATCATTATCTATGAAAGAGCAAAAGAAGAGTTGCGTGCCGGGAAAACATTGGGTGAAGCAGTAATTGCTTCTTACAGTTGGAAAGGTGCAATGCGTTCTATTGTAGATGCAAACGTTACGCATATTTTAATTGGTGCAGTATTATTTATTTTTGGTTCAGGACCAATAAAAGGCTTTGCGACAACATTACTTATCGGTATTGTTACCTCTTTGTTTACTTCTATATTTATCGCAAGAATTTTTATAGATAAGAATATTGCTGGTAAAAATGACTTGTCATTTGTTACTAATTTCTCTAAAAACTTCTTCACTAACTTCCATTTTGATTTCTTAGGTGTAAAAAAATGGACCTATTTGTTCTCAAGTATTGTTGTTGTTGTTAGTTTTGTGTCTTTATTTACAAATGGTTTAGATCAAGGTGTAGATTTCGTTGGAGGTAGAACTTTTCAAGTGCGTTTCGAAAAACCAGTTAGCGCTGAAACAGTAAAAGCTGAATTGACGAAAGTATTTGAAGGAAGTGCTGAAGTAAAAATATTTGGTAATGATAACCAATTAAAAATTACTACTAAATATAAAGTACAAGAACACGGAACTCAAGCTGATGAAGAAGTAAATAAATTATTGTATGATAATTTAAAAGTGCATTTCTCTACAGGTTTAACTTATGATAAATTTGTAAATGCTTATGATGGTAAAAAATTAGGTATTTTACAAGCTTCAAAAGTTGGTCCAACTGTAGCAGAAGATATTAAAGCTAATGCCTATTGGGCGGTTCTTGGAGCCATGTTAATCGTGTTTTTATATTTGTTTATTAGTTTTAGAAAATGGCAATATGGTTTAGGGGCGATTGCTGCTGTAGCGCATGATGTTATTTTCGTATTGGGAATTTACTCCTTGTGTTATAAATTTATGCCTTTTGGTATGGAAATCGACCAACATTTTATTGCTGCGATTCTTACTGTTATTGGGTACTCTATGAATGATACCGTTATTGTATTTGACAGGGTTCGTGAATTTTTAGACGGAAAAACTAAAGGTAACTTTGGAGAAATTGTAAACAAATCAATTAATTCAACAATGTCTAGAACGATTAATACTTCTTTAACAATGATCGGTGTATTATTAATCATGTTTGTTTTTGGTGGAGAATCAATTAGAGGATTCATCTTTGCAATGTTAGTAGGTATTATTGTAGGAACTTATTCATCATTGTTCATCGCTACACCAGTATTGGTAGATACAATTTCAAGAGAAGACAAAAAATTAATCGAAACACAACATTTAGTAGAAGCTTAAGATTTATTTTTTATAATTAACGAAAGATCCAACGTAAGTTGGATCTTTTTTTTTGATAAAATTGGTAGGCAAATTTCAAATGACTAATTTTATCTTATAGTTTAAGAATAGTATATCGATTAAAATTAAAACATCTTTTTATGTATAAAAGAACTCTTTTTATTTTAATTATTATTTTTAGTTGTAACATCTTTTATGCTCAAAATATAAACCATAAAATGAAACTTGGTTTTCATTATGGATTCGGAAATGAAATAAAAAGTAATGATTTTTCACACACAAATAACTATTATAAACTTCAGTTATATTACGCTTTAAAATCTGGAAAGAATTTTAAGTATGAACTATTAATGCAGCCAGAACTCAATCTTGCTACACATCAGCTTTTGAATGTTTATTTCATACAGCCAGATGATCCAAATTATATAGAAAAACGACAAAAATTTTCTAATTTGAGAAATGTAAAGGAATACGTTTTGAATTTAGGTTTTATTATAAGAAAGCCAATTTCAAAATCATTTAGTATATACTTGGTAGGAAGCGTTGGACCTATGATTATCGATAATGAAACGGAGCGACTTTCAAAAGGTTTTGCTTTTTCAGATGTTTTAGCTTTGGGATTTTCTTCAAAAATTGACAAAATAACATTTGATATAAGGCCCAACATTCGTCATGTTTCCAATGGAGGACTTCAAAGCCCAAACCTTGGGTTTAATACTATAAATATTGAATTTGGTTTTTCTTTTTCCATTTAAATCCTTTTTCAAAACGTATTCCTTTACATTTCTCAAATTAGATATTATTTGAAAGTTTATATTATCAAAGTATCAAATTTTATATATTTACTAAATATTTGTTAAATCAAATTACTGTACCATAGATCAAATAAAAACCTGCGAATAATGGAAAAATTAATCAAGTCTTTCGTCTTTATTTTTTTGATTACTATTTTGTCTAATATTAGTCTATATGCTAAGAATAGGGGTATTAGTCATGAAAGAAGAAATGTCGGTATTGATATTAATTATTTGATTCCATCTTTAGAAAACAGTTTTATTGATAAGGATGCTTTAAAAAATGGCATTCTAATAAATATTGATGCAAATAGTGTTGCATCCCCACCAACCGTTAAGACTCCTATTTATTATTGTCAAAATAGTGTTGCAGCACCATTAACCGCAACTCCTTCTGCGGGAGGAGCTTTAAATTGGTATGGAACTAATGCAACAAGTGGAACGGCATCTTCAACAGCTCCAACCCCTTTAACTACTGCTGTAGGAACTACATCATATTATGTGAGCGAAACTGTAGGAGGTATTGAAAGCACCCGTTCTAAAATTGATGTAATTGTGGTTGCCGATAATGGGGCAGTTATTTTACTTTTTAGGTGTGATCCTTCACAAGTTTTGCCAGCTGATAAAAATAGTTCAGTTATGTTTGATTGGGCAAATAATCCTTTAATTAATAATAATTCTTATAATTATTCATACTCAATTCAGGGAGGTCCTATTTTTACTGGAAATACAACATTGTCACATCAACAAGTTTTTGGGATGTTGCCTGGGCAATCTGCAACGTTAACATTATCGGCGGCAACATTTCCATGTGTCCCATCACAAACTATTACTTGTACCGTGCCTTGCGGTGCTTCAACTGTTACACCTGATTTCCCTGCCATAGCTCCTTTTTGTTCGGGAAGTTTAGCACCTATTTTGCCACCAACATCTCCAAATGGAATTACAGGTACTTGGTCTCCAGCAATAATAAATAATACAACCAGCGGAAGTTATGTGTTTACTCCAAATCCAATATTATTTCCTTGTGCTACAACTCAAACGCTACCAGTAACAGTTACTCCATTAGCAACACCAACTTTTACAACTATTCCAACCACTGTTTGTCAAAATGCAACAGCACCAATTTTACCAAATAGTTCTACTAATTCTCCTGCGATTACTGGTACTTGGAGTCCCGCTACTGTTAATACGGCAGTTTTAGGTCCAGTAACTTATACTTTTACTCCCAGTGCAGGCCAATGTGTTTCAGCTACACTAACTACTGCTTCTATAAATATTGTGCCAGTTGTGACACCTAATTTTGCTACTATTCCTCCTTTTTGTAGTGGAACTACTGCTCCTCTTTTGTCTAACACGTCCCCAAATGGAATTGTTGGTACTTGGTCACCTTCAATAATCAGTAATACGACGAGTAGGAATTATTTATTTACGCCAAATGCAAATCAATGTGCAACAACCGAAACCTTGAATGTAGTCGTAACAGCAAAATCAACTCCAAACTTTGCGGCTATACCTGCTTTTTGTACCGGAACTACAGCACCAATACTAGCTTCTACATCTCCAAATGGGATCAGTGGTACTTGGTCTCCTGCGACAATTAATAATACAACAAGTGGAAGTTATACATTTACGCCAAATGCAACGCAATGTGCATTTGCACAAACATTAACTGTAACGGTTAACTCACTCATTCAGCCTAATTTTACTGATTTATCAATTTGTTCCGGGACTACTGCACCTCTTTTGTCTAACACATCTCCGAATGGAATTACTGGAACTTGGTCACCGGCAATTATTAATAATATTACGAGTGGGGCTTATGTATTTACTCCAAATCCCAATCAATGTGCAACGTCAAAAAGCATTAATGTTACAGTTAATCAATCCACTCTTGTTAGTGTAGATTGGACGGTTACGGAGGCATTTTCCAAAAATCAAATTGTGAAGATTAGTGCTACGGCAACAGGTGATTATTTATATCAATTGGATGATGGTCCATTTCAGGAAAGTCCTGTTTTTGAATACGTTTCTTTAGGAACGCATTCTATTACTGTACAAGATAAGAATGGTTGTGGTTTTCCAATTACAAGAAATAATGTTTTGGTAATTGATTATCCTAAATTTTTTACACCTAACAATGATACTTATAATGATACCTGGAATATTTTTAGTTTACAAGATCAGACCAGTTCTAAAATTCTAATATTTGATCGGTATGGTAAACTTTTGAAAGAAATTAGACCAAGTGGTTTAGGCTGGGATGGAACTTATATTGGACAGCCAATGCCAGCGAATGATTATTGGTTCACTGTTGAATACATTGAACAGGATATTCCTAAAAAATTTAAATCTCATTTTTCTTTAAAACGATAAAAACAAAAAAAAGCTCCTAAATATTAGAAGCTTTTTTTGTTTAATATTATTGTTTTGCAGGTTTAATGTTCCACTTTAACAGGCTTTTCGGCTGTAAAAATAAAATATAATCCTATTAGGATAAAAGGAATGCTCAGCCATTGTCCTGTAGAAAGTAAACCCAGTTCATTTTCAAAACCGCCTTGACTCTCTTTTACAGATTCTACAACAATACGTACTGTAAATAGCAGCACTAAAAACATACCAAATAAATAGCCAGATTTTAGTCTTGCTTCAGTTTTCCAATACATGAAAAATAATATGGCAAATACGAAAATATAGCAAAATGCTTCATATAATTGTGTAGGATGTTTAGCAGGAACTTGTTCTAACAATGCTGCAAATTTTGGATCCGCTGCTATAGCATGGTAAGCTGCTTTTGGCTCAGGTATTTGAGTAGCGTTAACAGCATCTGCAGGACTAAATTTATCGCGTAGAAAACGTATTCCAAATGCCGATGTAGTTTCTTTGCCTACAATTTCCGAATTGAAAAAATTTCCTAGTCTTACAAATATTGCTCCACTTGCAACTGGAATAACAACTCTGTCTAAAATCCACAATTGGGGTCTCTTTAATATGTTTTTGCTGTAAAAATACATTGCAATGATTATTGATATTGCAGCTCCGTGACTCGCTAAGCCTTGAAAACCGGTGAATTCAAATTTAGGTGAGAATCGAAACGGTAAGAATATTTCCAGTAAGTGATTGCGAAAATATTCCCAATCATAAAATAAAACATGACCTAGTCGCGCTCCAATCAATGTTGCAAGGACAGTCCATATAAAGAGAGAATCTAATTTTTCTATGGATTCACCTTCCCGTTCAAAAATATTCTTCATGATGTACCACCCTAATCCAAAAGCAATTACAAACATGAGGCTATAGTACCGTATTACAAAAAAACCTAAATCAATACCTTCCGATGGATTCCAAACTATGTTCAAAGCGTGTGTCATTTAATATCGTTTTTTATGAATTGTAAAAATATATATTTAAAGTAAAAATAGTACTTATATAAAGTTAATGTTTATGATTGCATTTTTTTTCCGGAACGGGATCATAACCACTTCTTCCCCAGGGATGGCAGCTTAAAATTCTTTTTATACCCAAAAAACTGCCATAAAATAACCCGTGCGTTTGTAGCGCTATTATCATATAGGAAGAACAGGTAGGTTGAAATCTGCATGCAGATGGTGTAAAGGGTGATATTGCGGTTTGGTAAAACCGAACAAGGAGTACAAATGAAAAAATCAGGATTTTTGATAGCATGATTCTAGTATTCGAAATTAAAATTTCAACATCCAATATTTGTTATTCAACATCCAATTTTTTAATCAGTCCTCGGAACGGCTGTCTAGATGCTAAAAGTAGTGCCTTCTTTTCCGTCTTTTAATTGAATGCCTAAAGCAATCAATTGATCCCGAATCTGATCAGACAATGCGAAATTTTTATTGTCTCTGGCTTGTTTTCGCATGTCAATCAACAGATTTACTGTGCCTTCTAATTTATCATTATTACTGTCGGAAATTTTCTCGTCCTCTAATCCCAGAACATCAAGTACAAAACCATTAATAGCAGCCGTAAATGTTTTTAAGTCTTCCGCGGTTAGGGTTTCTTTTCCTTCTTTTAACAGATTGATAAAACGAACGCCTTCAAATAGTTGTGCAATTAGAATAGGAGTGTTAAAATCATCATTCATTGCATCGTAACACGATTGTTTCCAACTGGAAATATCGATCGTAGAGTTTGGACTGGCGTTTAAATCTTTTAGGGAATCTATCGCCTCCATTAATCTCTTATATCCTTTTTCAGCCGCAACAATGGCATCGTCGGAGAAATCAAGAATACTTCTATAATGTGCTTGTAACATAAAGAAACGCGCTACCGATGCCGAAAAAGCTTTGCTTAAAATGCTGTTTTCTCCGGTCAATATTTCTCTTGGCAAAATATTATTCCCAGTAGATTTAGCCATTTTTTTGCCGTTTAATGTCAGCATATTCGCATGTAGCCAATAATTTACAGGTGTTTGCCCGGTGCAAGCTTCGTTTTGCGCAATTTCACATTCATGATGCGGGAATTTTAAATCCATTCCGCCTCCGTGAATGTCAAAATGATTGCCTAAATATTTAGTGCTCATGGCAGTGCATTCAAGGTGCCATCCAGGGAAACCGTCGCTCCAAGGCGAAGGCCAACGCATAATATGTTGTGGTTCGGCTTTTTTCCAAAGCGCAAAATCTTGTGGATTTCTTTTGTCGCTTTGTCCGTCAAGATCTCTGGTATTAGCAAGCATGTCTTCAATATTTCGACCGCTTAATCTACCATAATGATTGGTTTCATTGAATTTAACCACATCAAAATAAACAGATCCATTGGCTTCATACCCAATTCCTTTGTTGATAATAGTCTTGATAATTTCAATTTGTTCAATGATATGGCCTGTTGCCGTTGGTTCAATACTTGGCGGTAAAAAGTTAAAGGCATTCAAAATATCATGGAAATCCACCGTGTAACGCTGTACAACTTCCATGGGTTCCAATTGCTCCAAACGTGCTTTTTTCGCAATTTTATCCTCTCCTTCATCCACATCATCTACAATATGCCCCACATCAGTAATATTACGAACATAGCGTACCTTATAATCCAAATGCAAAAAATACCTAAATATCACATCAAATGACATGAACGTTCTCACATTGCCAAGATGCACATTGCTGTAAACCGTTGGTCCGCAAACATACACTCCAACACTGCCTTCATGAATAGGTGTAAATGTTTCTTTTTCTCCCGAAAGAGAATTGTATATTTTTAGAGTTTGACTTTTATATAATGGCATTTGTGTTTTTTTTTTTGGAGCTTTTTCCCGCTGTACGCTATATCCTTTCTAGTCCTGAACTTGTTTCATATCCTGAAACAAGTTCAGGACTAGAAAGGATGTCGCTTCCATCAGGGCTAGGGCTTATCGGTTAAATAGATTTTTTTTGTATTTTAGAACTTCGTCTCTAATTTAATATAATCCAAAAATTCTCTACGAGTTTGAACATCTTTAAATTTCCCTCCAAATTCAGAGGTAACCGTGCTACTTTCAATATCGCTAATTCCTCTTGAATTCACGCAAAGATGTTTGGCATCAATCACACAAGCAACATCTTCAGTACCTAATGCCATTTGTAATTCTTGAACGATTTGCATCGTTAAACGCTCTTGAACCTGAGGTCTTTTAGAATAATATTCTACGATTCTATTCATTTTAGAAAGTCCAATTACTCTTCCATTAGAAATATAAGCTACGTGAGCTCTTCCTATAATTGGTAATAAATGATGTTCACAAGTAGAATAAAGAGTAATGTTTTTTTCGACTAACATTTCGCCGTATTTGTAATTGTTGTCAAAAGTAGATGCTTTTGGCTTTTTTGTAGGATTCAATCCTCCGAAAATTTCTTTTACAAACATTTTAGCAACACGATTTGGGGTTCCTTTCATGCTGTCATCTGTCAAATCCATTCCAAGTGTAATCAGAATATTTTCAACGTCTTTTTTAATTTTTTCTATTTTTTCTTCATCTGAAATAGCAAATGCATCTTCTCTTAATGGATTTTTTGCACTTGTACTAATATGATTGTTTCCTATCTCGTCTTGAAATTCTTCGTTATTTATCATCAAAAGGTACTATTATATTGGGTATGTAAATTTAAGGGGTAAAGATAATTAATAAAAACTAAAGAATTTCTATCGTTTATACTATTTAATGATGACTTTATAGCGTTCATCGGCAAAGCAGGATTTTCTAATTGCTTTAAAAAAATTAAGGCAATAACTTTTTGGTTACTGCCTTTTGTAATTTATTTAAAATCTTTGGGTTATCAATAGAATAACAAAAAGTATTTTTTAATTATTCAGCTTCAATTAATTTTTTTAATCGAGTTGAATTATAAACGGGAATTGCTTCTTTTAGAATCCGAACGGCGCTAATTAGATCTTCTTTTTTAAGAACATAAGCAATGCGCACTTGGTTTAATCCCATTCCTGGGGTCGAATAAAAACCGGCAGCAGGAGCAACCATTACGGTTTCACCATTCAAATCATAACTTTCTAAAAGCCATTGTGCAAAATCATCTGTATTGTCAACAGGAAGTTGTGCGATACAATAAAAAGCAGCTTTAGGTTTGGTAACGATTACACCTTCAATTTTATTTAATTCGGAAATTAAGGTATCTCTACGCTCTTTATATTCTGTAATTACTTCGTCAAAATAACTTTGAGGAGTATCGATGGCTGCTTCGCAAGCTATTTGTTCAATTGTTGGAGGACACAAACGGGCTTGGGCAAATTTCATCGCTGCTGAAATTACCTCTTTGTTTTTTGTAACCATACATCCAATTCTCGCCCCACACATGCTGTAACGTTTGGACACAGAATCTATCATGATCACATTTTGTTCCAGTCCTTCTAGATTCATTACAGAATAATGAATGTCTTCATCATATATAAATTCTCTGTATACTTCATCAGCAATCAAGAATAAATCGTATTGTTTAGCAAGTTTACCCAATTGCAAAATTTCTGATTCAGAATACAAATAACCAGTAGGGTTACTTGGATTACAAATTAAAATTGCTTTCGTTTTTTGAGTAATTAGTTTTTCAAAGTCTTCAATTGGAGGTAACGTAAAGCCACTTTCAAAAACAGAATTTACAGGAACCACCGTAGCACCGGATTCTGCTGAAAAAGCACTATAATTAGCGTAAAAGGGTTCCGGGATAATGATTTCATCTCCCTGATCCATAATGCTTCCCAAAGCAAATAAAAGTGCCTCAGACCCTCCTGTTGTAATCATTATGTCTTCAAAAGATACTCTTACATCTTGATTGGTATAAAATTGAGCTAATTTTTTTCTATAACTTTCATAACCAGCTGAAGGGCCATATTCAATAATAGTTAAATCAATATTTTTAATGGCTTTAATGGCTGCTTCTGGGCTTTTTATATCGGGTTGACCTATGTTTAAATGATATACTTTGTGGCCTTTTTTCTTAGCCATGTCAGCAAAAGGAGCCAATTTTCGTATTGGTGATTCGGGCATTTGCTTGCCTCTGTTTGATATTTCTGGCATGATTTAATTATTGAAATGCAAATTTGCAAATTTTTTTCCAAATTTACAGCAATTAGTACGTCTATTTGGTAAGAAAAACACATAATTATGTTGTAATTTTTGTAACTTTATAGAAACAATTTTTAATGAAAAAGGTAATTATATTGTTTTTTCTCTTTATCAGCTCCTTGACTATTTTAGCACAAGATGGCTTTGAGTTTAGTAAAGAGGTTGATAAAGTGACTATTCCCTTCAAATTCATTAATAATTTAATTTTCATTCCTATCAAGGTCAATGGTGTAGAATTAATTTTTTTGTTAGATTCTGGTGTTGAAGAAACTATTCTGTTTAGTTTGGAAGAAAAAAAAGAAATTGAATTTTCTAATGTCGAAAAAATCACTTTGCGGGGGTTAGGGAGTGAAGACGCCATCGAAGGGTTAAAATCTACTAATAATATCCTGGAAATAGGAGGATTAAAGGCCAAGAAATACTTACTATATATAGTTTTGGATGATGAATTCAATTTGTCTTCTCATGTAGGAATTCCAGTGAACGGGATCATTGGATATCAATTTTTTAGAAATAATCTGGTTGAAATCAATTACGATAGAAAAAGAATAATTGTTCATAGGAATATTGAAAAAAACAGAAAAAAAACAGGAAAAAAATTTGAAAAAGTTGCTATTGCAATAGAAAGACTAAAACCTTACATAATAAGTACAGTGACTATAGATTCCGTTGAGCTTCCTGCAAAATTATTAATTGATATTGGCAATAGTGATGCAATTTGGCTTTTTGAAAATCGTTCTACATTAATAAAACTTCCTTCTAAAAGTTTTGAGGATTATTTGGGCAAAGGATTTAGTGGAGATATTGAAGGGAAAAGAGCCCGAATTACAAAATTTAAAGTAGCGGAGTTTGAATTTCATAATCCTATTGTTGCTTTCCCGGATTCCAGTTCCGTTCGGAATGTAAAAATGGTTTCAGGTAGAGTAGGTTCTGTTGGGAGTGAAATTTTAAGAAGATTTTTAGTTGTTTTTGATTACACTAACGGCTTTTTGTATTTAAAGAAAAACAAAGAATATTACTCGCCGTTTAATTATAATAAAAGCGGAGTTGAAATACAGCATAATGGTTTGCAATGGGTGCAAGAAACGGTACCTCTGGAGACGGTTCCTACAGTGGTGTCTACTGATAATCCTTTTACATTAAAGAATAACACTAGCGATTTTAAATATAAATTTAATTTAAAACCTATTTATGAAATTACTAATGTCCGAAAAAATTCATCTGCAGCAAATAGTGGTTTACAAAAAGGGGATATAATTGTCTCAATTAATAAATTTTTTGCATACAAATATTCTTTGCAGGAAATTAATTCTCTATTTAAGTCGGAAGAAGAAAATTGGATTTCTTTAGAAATTCTAAGAAATGGTCAAATTTACAAAATTAGGTTTCAGCTTAAAAATATTCTATAAAAAAAGCGCTTTTTGAATGATTTCAAAAAGCGCTTACTATTTGTAAAAAAGTATTTAATTGCCAATAACTTCTCCTTTTATTTTTAGCGCGACTCTGCCGTCTTCATAATTTACTGCGTTAGATTCTACAGTAATAGTTTTACGAATAGGACCTGGAGTCATGTTGTATTTAACTTCAATTTTTCCAGTTTTCCCAGGCATAATTGGTCCTGCGGGTTTTGTCGGAACGGTACATCCACAGGTAGATAAAACATTGGTAATAATTAAGGGTGCGTCTCCGGTATTTGTAAATTCAAATATTCTTATCCCGTTGTCACTTCCCTTAGAAACCTTCCCATAATCAATGGTATTGTCTTTAGCCGCAAAATCAATTTTAGCTCCAGATTGTGCAAAACCCATGCTGCTTACAAATAGTATTGCGATTAAAGTAATTATTTTTTTCATTTTCATTTTTTTAGATTCGGTAAAGTAAAAGTACTTTGTTTTAATTAATGCACAAATTTTTATTTCTCTTTTTATAGTGTACTTAATTATTTACTTTTGCTCCCAATTAGAATTACAAATATCAGACCAAATTTTAAAAGGTTATTTGTTGCTTTGGTTATTCGTTTAACTAAACAAACAAACAATCGAATTTAACGATTAAACGAATCCACAATAAAATGACAATTCCTGCACAATTTGACGCCAAAACTATTGAGAATAAGTGGTATGACTACTGGATGAAGAATAATTATTTTCATTCGGAACCAGACCATAGAACGCCATATACCATTGTAATTCCACCACCCAATGTTACCGGGGTTTTACACATGGGACACATGTTAAATAACACCATTCAAGATGTATTAATCAGAAGAGCACGTCTAAAAGGGTTCAACGCTTGTTGGGTTCCTGGAACAGACCATGCTTCTATAGCGACTGAAGCTAAAGTTGTAGCGAAATTAAAAGCAGAAGGAATCAATAAAAATGATTTATCTCGTGAAGAATTTTTGGCGCATGCTTGGGAATGGACTGACAAATATGGTGGTGTAATTTTGGACCAATTAAAAAAATTAGGTGCTTCTTGTGATTGGGAACGAACCAAGTTCACCATGGATCCTGATATGTCAGCATCTGTAATTCGTTCTTTCGTAGATTTATATAACAAAGGTTTGATTTATAGAGGATACCGCATGGTAAACTGGGATCCTGAAGCAAAAACTACTTTATCTGACGAGGAAGTAATTTATGAAGAACAACAGGGGAAATTGTATTTCCTAAAATATAAAATCGAAGGAAGTGAAGACTTTCTGACGATTGCTACAACACGTCCGGAAACTATTTTTGGAGATACCGCGATTTGTATTAATCCAAATGACGAACGTTTTACTCATTTGAAAGGCAAAAAAGCGATTGTGCCTATTTGCGGAAGAGTTATTCCTATTATTGAAGATGAATATGTTGATATCGAATTTGGAACAGGTTGTTTGAAAGTAACTCCTGCCCACGATATGAATGACAAAACGCTAGGGGAGAAGCACAATCTTGAAATTATTGATATTTTCAACGAAGATGCGACTTTGAATAGTTTTGGATTGGATTACCGGGGAAAAGATCGTTTTGTGGTTCGTGAGGCAATCGCCAAAGAATTAGAAACTATGGGTGCTTTGGCCAAAACAGAAATTCACCTGAATAAAGTTGGAACTTCTGAAAGAACCAAAGCAGTTATCGAGCCTCGTTTATCAGACCAATGGTTCTTGAAAATGGAAGATTTGGTAAAACCAGCAATCAAATCTGTTTTAGAAGATGGCGAAATCAAATTGCATCCAGCTCGTTTTAATAATACGTATGCACATTGGTTAAATAATATCCGCGATTGGAATATTTCGCGTCAATTATGGTGGGGACAACAAATTCCAGCCTATTTCTACGGGGACGGAAAAGAAGATTTCGTGGTTGCTGAATCTATCGAAGAGGCTTTAGTTTTAGCAAAGGCTAAAACGAAAAACCAAAACCTAACCACCGAAAACCTAAAACAAGATGTTGATGCTTTAGATACTTGGTTTTCTTCTTGGCTGTGGCCAATGTCCGTTTTTGGCGGAATTATGGATCCGGAAAGCGAAGATTTTAAATATTATTATCCAACCAATGATTTAGTAACGGGTCCGGATATTTTGTTTTTCTGGGTTGCGAGAATGATTATTGCGGGTTATGAATATACGGGTAAAAAACCATTTACAAATGTGTATTTGACTGGTTTGGTTCGTGACAAACAAAGACGTAAAATGTCTAAATCATTAGGGAATTCTCCTGATCCTTTGGATTTAATCGAAAAATTTGGCGCTGATGGTGTTCGTGTAGGGTTGCTTTTGAGCGCTTCTGCTGGAAATGACATCATGTTTGACGAAGAATTGTGTAACCAAGGAAAAGCGTTTACCAATAAAATCTGGAATGCCTTCAAACTGATAAAAGGTTGGGAAGTTTCGGATGCTATACCGCAACCGGAATCATCCAAAGTGGCAATTGAATGGTATGAAGCCAAATTGCAACAAACACTTTTGGAAATTGAAGATAATTTTGAAAAATATAGAATTTCCGATGCTTTAATGGGAATTTATAAATTGGTTTGGGACGATTTCTGTTCTTGGTTTCTGGAAATGATAAAACCAGCATACCAACAACCTATTGACAGCGTGACTTTTGCGAAAGCGATAGAAATGCTTGAAAATAACATGAAATTATTGCATCCGTTTATGCCGTTCTTGACAGAGGAAATTTGGCAAATTCTTGCCGAAAGAATAACTGAAGAAGCTTTAATCGTTTCGACTTGGCCAGAATTGAAACCTTTCAATGCCCGTTTAATTGCTGATTTTGAAAGTACAATTGAAGTGATTTCTGGAATTAGAACGATTCGTAAAGACAAGAATATTCCATTCAAAGACACTATTGAATTGAAAGTGGTGAACAATGATAAAGCATCTACTTATTTTGATTCGGTGGTGACTAAATTAGGGAATATCACTTCACTGGAATATGTTTCGGATAAAGTGGATGGCGCGTTATCTTTCCGTGTAAAATCAAATGAGTATTTCATCCCGATTACCGGAAGTATCAATGTGGAGGAAGAAATTGCAAAATTGACTGCCGAGTTGGTGTATACGCAAGGTTTCTTGAAATCCGTTCAAAACAAACTTGCGAACGAGAAATTTGTGGGTGGTGCGCCGGAGAAAGTTTTGGCAAATGAAAGACAAAAAGAAGCAGATGCTTTATCTAAAATTGAAACCATCGAGCACAGTTTGGCTGGATTGAAATAATCTGGAAATCTATCCGTTTTTTGTTTTGCGTGAGTGATGGTAGTGGAGCTCTTTTTATGAGAGGCTTTTTTTGCCTCTAATAAAAAAGCGGGAACGAACAGCACGACCCGAAGTTTTTACGAAGGGACACGCCCAAATTAAAATATTTTTTTAGGATAAAGACATTAAATAAAAAAATCCCATTCGTGCGAATGGGATTTTTCTGTTTTATAGATTTGATTTTATTTTTTCGATTACCTCAGCATATTCCGTATCAGATAGCAGTGTTTTTTGTGGATTCATTTCAAAAACACTTCCAAAACCATATCCATCTTTGTATTTTGGAACAATGTGCATATGTAGATGAGATAATGTATCGCTAAAAGCTCCGTAGTTTATTTTAGTAGGATTAAAGGCTGCGGCAATTGCTTTTCCTACTGTTGCTACATCACGCATATAGGCATTGCGTTGTTCATCGCTCAATTCATAAAATTCAATACCATGATCTTTATAGACTACATTGCAACGGCCTAAGTAGGATTGTTCTTTAAATAAGAATAGTTGAGACACTTCTAAATCGCAAATTTTTATCATTAATTGATTCAAGGTGTCGTTATTTTGACAGTATAAACATTCTGAAATAGGTGTTGGCATAATTTTTTTATGTAAATAATTAAGGTTGCTTCAAAACTAGTGAAATAATCATTAAAATTAAAGGTGTAAGAATGTTTCTTGTGACAAGAAAAGAAATAGAGCCTATTTCATAAAAACTAGTCATGAGATTTTATGGTTGTAGTGTGACGATATTTTATCGATAAACGTTACTGATGTTGCGATTTAAAGAGTATTTCTCCCTTTTAACGATTTTTGCGTATTTACTGACATATTGTTAATATGTTTGATGAATAATTGTCAAATACCACATTAATAAAGAAATGAAAAAAATATTTAGTCCGGCTTATAGACAAGATTATGTTGAAGGATATTCAATGGGTTTGAATCCATTTCAGCAATTTAACGGAGGGAAAAAAAATGATGCTCTTGTCGCTGGATTTAATTCTGGTAGATTGGATTATGAGAGAATGAACGGATATATTAGTGAAGGAATTCCCCAACGTATTGTTACTGACAAAGTCTTGGAAGATTTTCTTATTGCAGGTTTGCTTGGCTTACCTATAGATGATGATGGGTATACTTCGCATCAAATCGATATGATAGAGAAATGGTATGAAAGTGGGATTGAGAAATATGATCCAAATCAAAGTATCAGCCTTTTTGAAATACTTGAAGAGAACGGAATTCTAATCCATTAAGGTTTTTTATGATTTCTTTATATTCTGAATATAAAGTGTACTTGTTTGTAATCTTTACTTGCCTTCTCTTAAAAAAATAGCGGAACTTTATGAAGTTATTTGGTATTGAATTCTCCAAAATGCCACAGAATTCCTGAAGGATCGTGTACGAAACATTCTTTTCCCCATTCTAACTCACGGATTGGCGTTAATCTAATATTGTCATATTTAGAAGCAAGATCTAATTCCAATAATTCATTCCAAAATCGTTTGGCATTATCAACTTCCATAAAAACCATAGTGTTGTCTATCCAATCTTTAACGTAAGCATTTTGCAAATAAAAGCCGAATCCTTGTGTATCGAAATAGGACATATCAGAAGATAAAATGCTTTCTTGGAAACCTAGGTCACGATAAAAATTACGCGATAACTCATAATTTTTAGCTCCTATGAAAGGCCGAATTGATTTTGCTTTGTGTTCCATTGCTAATCTGGTTTAGTGATTATTCTTTTTTATTATTACGATTTAGAAACAAAAAGGCGGGATAGGAAAGTAACGTAATGATTAAAATGATAACAAAATTTTTCCTGTCGCTATAAGCAAACCCTATCAATAGTGCTAATGTAGCTACAATCACAAATAGTGTTGACCAAGGATAACCCCAGGAGCGATAAGGTCTGGGTAAATTAGGCTCTTTATTTCTTAATTTTATAAGCGAGCAATAGGCCAATCCCCAAACAATAACTGACATGAAAGTCCCAAATGAAAATAATACTTCAAATGAGCCTATAACAATCAAGAATAAACTAAATAGAGATGAGACTAAAAGGGATACTATTGGAGTGCCGCCTTTATTTATAGCAGTTCCTTTATTAATAAAAAATCCATCACGGCTCAATCCAAATAGTATTCTTGCCGGTATCATCATATAGGCATTTAGAATACTAATTAAAGAAAAAACAGCAATAACGGTTACTATAATTGCACCATTATTTCCAAAAACTACCTTAGCTACATCGGCGGCAGCCAAAGGTGAATTGGCTAAAGAAGCCACAGGTAACACATGAAAAAATGCCATATTTAGTAATACATAAAGTACTATGACGATTATAGCTCCGGTATATAATGATTTAGGAATGTTTTTACTTGGATTCTTATCTTCTTCTGCAAAAAAGCAAACGGAGTACCAACCGTCATACGTACCAATTATTAATTGAAGTGATTTGAAAAATCCGAAAAGAACTCCCATTTCAAGTAAAGGGGTGTCTTTTTCAAAAGAATTTAATTTTAGACCCGAATACATGAAACAGGCAACAATCAATGCCACAAAGAAAACGACTTTGATAACACTTGTCAGTTGTTGGATAAAACTGCCATTTTTTACACCACTCACATGAAGAAAGGTAAATGCAATTAAAAAGGCAATGGCAATAATGGTATTATAACTTTCCAAAGATGGAAATAAAATAACACTATATTCACTGATGACAATACAGTAAAAAGCAGGTGGAATTGCATTTGTAATATAATCAAACCAACCTGATATAAACCCGGCATAATCTCCAAAAGCTCTTTTTATATAATTGTAAGATCCACCAGCCTTGGGCAGCATTGTGGCTAATTCTGCATAAGAATTTGCACCAATTAAAATATATAATCCTCCAAAAATCCAACAGGTAATTATAAGCCAATAATTATCTAACATACCTGCTATAGCGCCCGGTGTGCGCAGAATTCCAACACCAATTGTACCTCCTATTAATACCGCAATACCAAAACTAAGGCCTAGACTTTTTTTTAATTGGTTGTTTTTTGAATTTTTCATAATGATTTATTTCGGGTCCACTTTTTAGACTAAAACGGTAATGAAAATAAATTGAAATTTAGTATGTTGAATTCGTGAATAAATCAATTAGTCTATCAAATATAGTTAAAATGCGCTATCTTTTTTAAAACAAAAAACCTCGTCTATTTCTAAACGAGGTTTGTTACTTTTTTTAAAGATTTATTTTAACCAAATAAAATCAAAAACAGCAATGGAAATATAACTCCGGCTACTGCCAGTTTCCAGCCTCTGTTTTTCCAACTGAATTTTCCGGCTTTTATCATTATAGTTCCTGTCAAAGCGATGATGATTAAACTTATCGCAAAAATATCAGAATAATAAATCCAAAAATTAGAGTTGTTTTTATGCAAGCTCATGGATTGGCTAATAATAGGGGTTTTTAGAAAAGATATGATTTCACCTTTTCCTGTTTTCATATCAATTTCAACGTCGTGTTTTTCAAAAGAAATTTTAAACGTTCCTTTTTTTACCATGTGACGTCTTATTTTGTCATCGATGCCTAGTTTTTTTCCTAAATCTTCAGCAAATTTTTCGTTGATTTGGCTTTCTTCGGGTAATTGTATTTCAATGGCTTTTGTTTCAGTGGTATATTTATCAGGATGCCAAGATTCTCTGTGGTTCATCATAAGCCCTGAAAAGGCAAAGGAAACAATTAATCCAATATAGAAATAGCCTAAATCACGGTGTAAATTCCTGAAGTTGATTTTTTTCATTTTTCATTTTTTTATAAAAACTATTTTTATTTTGGTAAACCAAAAAACTTTTTCTGCTTTTCAAAAAATTGAAAGAAACAGAAAAAGTTTTAGAAAAATTAAACTAAAAATTTTAAACTATAGCTTGTATTTTAAGCTTACCATTACTTGACGTGGTGCAATTGGGTTCACACTATAATTTTCGTGAACGGTATAGTTCAATTCATCAGTAATGTTAGATACTTTACATAAAATCGATACTTTTTCCCAATCGTAACCTACAGACGCATCAACGGTGGTGTAACCTTGTAGTGGAATATCTCGGTCTTCGATAGTAACAGTATATGTTTTTGGAGTAGTTACTGGTTTGTTTTCTGTCCATACATAACGGTCATTCCAACCTCCTGTACGGTTACCAATATAACTTCCGATAGCTCCAAAAGTTAGTCCCTTCAATACGCCGCTTGGTAATTTGTAGAAAAAACTTAAATTGGCGGTATGTTTTGGAGTTCTAGCTAAAAGATCTCCTACTACAAGGCTTCCGCTTGTTCCTGAAGATTTTGAAATTTTGGTTTCATTAAAGCTATATCCAGCATTGATGTTCAAACCTACAACTGGTCTAGCAGTAATATCTGCTTCAATTCCTTTTCCTTTTGTTCCTCCAACTAATTCTTTTAAATTGGTGTTTACGTTTGGCGAAATACCATCAGTTCCAAACTGAACTGTTTGAGCAAAATTGCTGTTTTGGATTTGATATACCGTTACATTGGTGCTCAATATTCCTTTCCAGAAATCTTTTTTGATACCAGCCTCATATTGGTCTATGATCGAAGGATCTAATGGTTTTAAATCTACTGTTGTTCCTGTATTAGGAGTAAATGAGTTCGAATAACTAGCAAACAAAGATAAATCTTTATTAGGTTGAATTACCAATCCTGCTTTTGGAGAGTAGGCTCTGTTTAAGGTTTTGACTCCTGTTGTAGGGATTGCATTTTCAAGAGTAGTAGTAATTGTGTCAACTCCATTAATTTTCCCTATTACTTCTTTAGAGGTTGTAACATCACTTTCTTGCCATGACCAACGCAGTCCTGCCAGAACCTTGATATAATTGTTAACCGAAATTAAATCTTGCGCATATAC
The DNA here is from genome assembly GCF_048158585.1 of Flavobacterium galactosi. Lineage (NCBI taxonomy): Bacteria > Pseudomonadati > Bacteroidota > Flavobacteriia > Flavobacteriales > Flavobacteriaceae > Flavobacterium > Flavobacterium galactosi. The sequence goes on along the minus strand of NZ_JBLNKV010000003.1, from coordinate 35,211 downwards.
ACCAAAACGTTCAGTATCTGTGGTAGCTAGTTGTGTTGCTCTAGTAAGATATGGCACATTCAGACTTTGTGTGCTATAATCGTAATTAAAAAGATTTATAGCAGTGTTTTCGGTAGTGATAGCTGTTGTACTTGTTGGGGTAGCATAAAAGCCATAAGTATAACTTGGTGCGGAAGAATTTTCATAATCAACTCCTGTGAATATTTGGTGCTTGATACTTCCTGTCTTAAAAGTTCCTTGCAAACTCAATTGATCTGCAAATATTTTTTCGGCAGCGTCAGATTGTGTTAAACCACGTTTCCAATTTCCATTGACATCAATCGTGTTTAACTGTGCAGTAGATTTTTGAGTTCTGTGGTACGATTGAAAAGAAGAATTGAAACCTAATTTCCAGTTGCTGTTAAAATCGTGATTGAATAGTACCGATGCACTAGATGATTTAGTGTTTCCTGTTGACCAAAGTGCACCAAAATATTTATTGCTTGGAATATCTAAAATGGTTTTTCCAAAGATTCCTGTACCAAAATCAGGAGTCCAATCAGCACTTAAATAATCTCCTTGTGCTGTAATTTGTGTCTTGTCTGAAATTTTAAACAAAACCGAAGGATTAATATAAATACGGTCATTTTTTACAAAATCTCTAAAACTTTCTGAATTTTCGTAGGAAGCATTAAACCTATAGGCTATAAATTTGTTTATTGGTCCGTAAAAATCAATCGCAGGTTTGTAAAAGGCATAGCTTCCCACTTGCATGGATAGTTGCCCGCCTTGGGTAAATTGTGGGGTTTTAGTAACCAAATTCAAGATTCCTCCAGGTGTTACGTTTCCAAATAATAATGCTGAACCTCCTTTTAGAAACTCTACTCTTTCTAAAGAAGATACCTCTGGGATAGAACCTGCATTAAAACGAAACCCATTTTTGAACATGTTGTTGGCAGACATATCATATCCCCTTGACCATAATGATTCCTGTGCACCACCACGTGCGGAACCTACATAAACCCCATTGGCATTTTTTATAACATCGCTTAAACGAATAGCTTGTTGTTGCTCAATAATTTCAGCACCGATAACCTGAACACTTTGTGGGATATCCATTGGTTTTAAACCTGATCTTAATACAGATACTGGCTTTTTCTCTTTATTGGCTGTAACAATAACTTCTTTAAGTGCTCCTCCTTTTTTGTTTTTTATAGTGTCGGTCATTGTACCGAAAATTTCATCATAATTTTTATCATCAGAAGCATTTGCTGATTCTTGTGCTAAACAAGATAAACTAAATAATAAGGTTAATGTTGGGAGTAAAATATATTTCATGATTGTTTATTTGGAATAATTAAAAATAACAATGCAAATGTAAAACCCGCATTTCAATTAACAAAACTTATTTAGATTAAATATTAATAAAGTTTTATGATGTATTTAACTGTTTGTATTTCAATTTTTTATGGTTTTTAAAAATAATTTTTTTTGTATAAAACTTCCTTTTTTTGGTCTTTTTCTAGGGTGAGATTATTTTTTTGCTCCTGTAAGTTCTGAAATTAAGCCTGAGAAAAGAGTTTGAAAATCTTTTTATGTTAATTTTTGTTAAAGCAATAATGTAAACTCTGGCTCTGCGAGCTAACTTTTCGGTACTACTTTTCTTTTATTGTTGAGTAAGTTGAAAAACTGGAGGTTAATAGTATTTCCTATAAAAAAAGCTTAAAAAACCTTAATTTTGCAGTCGAAATAAATTGAACTATTCCCTAAAATGATTGTACCCTATTTTAAAAATGTAATGGATTCCCCCAAAGGATATAGATTAGCAAACACAGTGTTTTTTTTCGTCTCGGGATTTGGATATTCATCTTGGGCATCTCGTATTCCTAGTATCAAAGCGCAATTGCATTTAAGTGAGGCACAATTTGGAGCCGTTTTATTCGCATTTCCAATTGGTTTGATACTAACAATGCCTTTTACAGGAAGATTATTAAATAAGTATAGCAGTCGTTATTGTATGTTATTGGGGGCTATTTTATTTAATTTTTTCTTGGCTTTACCGGGTTTTACCGCTTTTGTTTGGCAATTAGTAATTATTCTTTTATTATTTGGAGCTTCCCGAAATATTCTGAATTTATCAATGAATGCACAAGCCTTAGAAGTTCAAAAATTGTATCCAAAATCGATTATGACTACTTTTCATGCAGTTTGGAGTTTGGCAGGATTTGCAGGCGCAGGTTTAGGATATGTGATGGTAACTCAAAATATAGTACCATCGTATCATTTACTGGGAATAAGTGTTGCTATGATGGCGATTACAGCTTGTTTTTATCCAATGACCATTCAAACAGAACCTTTACAAGAGAAAAGAAAATTCTTTTCGATGCCCGATAAAAATTTGATTAAGTTTGCTCTAATCTGTTTTGTTGCCATGGCTTGCGAAAATACGATGTACGACTGGAGTGGAATCTATTTTCAAAATATATTGCATGCTTCGCCAAAACTAACCACTGCAGCTTTTGTTTTTTTTATGACAGCAGTTACTTTAGGGCGTTTTTTGGGAGATTTTGCGGTAATGAAATTTGGTATCAAACAAATATTATTAATCAGCGGTGTTTTTATCACGGTAGGATTTTTAATTTGTTTTTTATTGCCCTTTATATATCCCACGATAGTAGGTTATTTTTTGATTGGAATAGGTGTTTCTTGCGTGGTTCCATTGATTTTTAGTATCGCTGGAAAATCAAAAGGCTTGAGTAACGGTAATGCACTTACATCCATTTCTACTATTGGATATCTTGGTTTTTTGATTGTACCGCCAATGGTTGGATTTATTTCTGAAATCTTAAGTATGAAATGGGCCTTTTTGATAATGGCTTTTTTAGGAGTCATTATGATTTTGATGGTCAATCAAATTAGAGAGGAAAATTGAATTTACCAAGACCACAAAATAGTAAGCTTGTTTTTGCCACAAAGGCACAAAGACGCAAATTTAAAATCAAAGAAGTGATTTTTAAGGTGTACCATTATGAATTCAAAATAGTTGAATTTAAATGACCTTACCTACCTTATACGGTTAAAAACTATAATGGTTGGACTAATTTATATGTACTAACGGTATTAATTACTTCGTGTCTTTGCAGCAATATTATTTAATTTCTTAGTGTAATAAAGGGTACAGTAATCAAAGCCGCGCCTTAAGTTTTTTGATTGGGAAGTTTTTTGATTTCACTACTTTTCCATCATCTGTAATCATTAAACAACTATAATCAGGGTATTTGTTGAGTAGAAGCAGTCCTGCTGTTTTTCCTAAAACCATTAACGAAGTACTCAAACCGTTTGCCGTTTCTGCATTAGGTCCAAAAACAGTCACACTGCATAATCCTGTCGCGGGATAACCCGTTGCTGGATTGATGATATGCGAATAGCGTTTGCCATTAAAAACAACAAATTTTTCATAGCTGCCCGAAGTAGTAACAGCATCTTGTTTTAATGGGACAACAGCTAAAAGTTTTTCAGGATGAAAAGGATTCGTAATACCGATATTCCAAGCTTTCCCATTAGGCTGTTTTCCCCAAGTACTCATATCTCCTGATCCGTTTATAATCCCGGCTTTAATCCCTTTTGCAAGCATCATATCCCGGCATTTATCGGTGGCATACCCTTCTCCTAATGCGCCAAATCCAATCTTCATCCCTTTTAGTTTCAGAAAAATGGTGGATTGAGCACTATCCAAGATTATATTTTTATACCCCACTTTTTCAACCGATTTCTTAATGGCTTCCGCCGAAGGCATCGCAATCATGGAACCGTCAAACTTCCAGATTTTATCCATTGCCGCAAAGCTGATGTCAAAACCGCCATTGGTCACTTCAGAAAACCGAATCGCTCTTTGCGTTAATTCAAAAACTTCTCTATCTACTTTCACTGGCCGAATACCTGCGTTTTGGTTCACTTTGGATACTTGCGAGTCCGGTTTCCAGTCAGATATCAAATTTTCGATTCGTGTAATTTCTGCAATAACAGCGTCTATGTTTTGTTCTGCCGATAATGAATCCTTTGCTACAATGGTAATGTCAAATCGGCCGCCCATAAGTAGGGTGGTTCTTTTTCGTACGATTTGTGCATAACTTCCTTGACTCACAAAAAGTATCGCAATCAGCAAAAAGAAGTGTTTTCTAGACATAAAATTCAGTGTTAAAATAATTTGGGCGTGACCCTCCGTAAAAACTTCGGGTCGTGCTCTACGTTCCCGCTTTTTTATGTGAGGCAAAAAAAGCCTCTCCTAAAAAGAGCTCCACTGCCATGACTCACGCGGAGCAATAACCAATCCATATATTTATATAAAAACATTATTGGTTATTTATCCAGTTTTGGCTCCTTCTCCTTCGGAGAGGACTTAATAACAATCCGTCAGCACTTGTCCATTAGCTTTATAGTCTGCAATTCCCATAGTTGCTCTTGCAACACATAATTCATTAAGGGCAAATTCCACGTCCTTTTGCATGGCAAGCGAACCGCAAATCATTACAACACCTCCTTGTGTCAGCAAATCCATGAAAAAATCAGCATCTCGTTTGATTAGATCCATTACATAATGATGTTTCGTTTCGCGAGATAACGCCACATGAAAACTTTTAAGCTGCTGTTTTTGAATCATTTCAGCAGCAAATTTCTCATACCCTAAAACAGTTTCAGTTGCTTTTCGAAAACCACAATACAAATGAATGGCTGTTTTTTTCTTATTTTGTTCCATCATTCCCAGGAAGGGCGCAATACCGGTTCCATTTGAAATTAGCGCCACTTTGGATGCCTTTTTCGGGAAGTGAAAAGCAGCGTTCTTGAGGATTCTTGCTTTTATAATCGAACCAGGTTCAACATCATATAAATAGCCTGAACCCAAACCAGAAGGATGCAGTTTTACCACTAATTGTATGTTGCCGTTGTGATTTCCGATAGAGTAGAGGCGTTCACGTGTGTCATTTGCAGGATAAATAGCCAAGAGGTCGCCCGACGTAAATTTAGCGCTCATATTAGCTCGTAATGTGAGTAAAAAAGTATGTTCCGTATCAGAAATGGCAGTTTTATCAAGTACCATCAACTTTTGCAACCCTTTTGGAACATGATTGTATAATGATGGGGTGGAGGAAAGAGGAATTCCTGTTTTGGTACGCCATAATTTTATCCAACCTACAAATTCTTCAGCCGATTTGTCATTTACGGTTTGTAATTCTAAAAAGCGTTCCGCCCAACTCTGTTTTGCAAATACGACATCAATGTCACGTGCAAAACCACAAAAATCAGGATACGCCTTTGAACCAAAACCTACCACCGAAACATTGATTTTTTGCTTTTGTTCGGTTTTGTTTATCAGTGCTATAAATTTACTTCCATTAGAAGGAGGGTCGCCCAGTCCGTGGGTTGAAGTAAATACAATAAGATGTTCTGCTTTTGGAAAAACAGCATAATTATTAAGCTGAGTAATGTAAGCACTTTGTCCGTAAGCAAGCAATTGTTTATGAATGGCATTGGCAAATCGAAGTGAACTGCCATTCTCTGATCCTACTAACAAAATGAATATACTGTCTTCGGGTTTGTATTTGTTTTTAATGCGACTTGATCTTCGCTTTAAAGTCATGGCAAAACCGGAGTAGATAAAAAAGAGGATATTTAAACTCGCTATTGCTAAAATTATCGCCCATAAAATACTTGCTCTCCCAGTATGCAAATCAAGACTCAAATCCGAAACTAAAGTTTGCAGCGGAAAAGGAATTTCACGTACAATTGCGCCAGTAATTTGGTTGACTTCGATTTCTCGGTCCTTTAATGTAATAATATAATATTCCTCGGGATCATCCGAAAAAGGGAATTCAATTTTTTGTACATCAGCCAGAAGTGTATTTTTAAGTATGGACGATTCAGTATCTTTTTTTGAAATAGTCGTAGTTTCTGCCATTTCTGTTTTTTCTTCTGTATCTGTTTTTTCGATAAAAAAGTTAAACTTTTCTAAGGTTAAATACGTTCCAGAAAGGGCAATTATCAGAATGGGAAGTAGCGCCAATCTACCCAATACAACATGGTAATATTGAGCAAAATAGTCTTTGATGACTTTGGAAAAGAAATTGCGGAGGCCTCTTTGCCTGTTAAGAACCAGAGTGAAACCCGAAATGGAAATCAATACCAACAAAAAGGAAATAAAACCAACAAAAAAACGCCCGGTTTCTTTAAGAAATAGAGAACGGTGGAGCGCTGTAGTCCATTGGATAAAGTCACTTTTTTTTAGGGGTGTACCTACTATTTTTCCGGTTTTGGGATTAATATAGGCATTGACATCATTGTTTTCCTGACCAATACCTTGCAGCGTCACAAATTGATTGTGGTCAACACTTAATTCTGTTATTTCAGGATAGGTTTTGCGCAGTATAGGCAAGGTTTCCCCAAGCGTTATTTTTTCAAAATTTTCTACTCGGTAGGGCAGTGTTTTCTCCTGTATTGCATCGACTGCGAGTATGACACCAGTTACCGATGCCAACACTAAAAATGCAGCAGAAAATACAGCCAAAGTTAAGTGTGTGTAACGCCAAAAAGAAAGAGTCATTGATGTAATTGTATTTAGGAATTATTGATTGTTAAAAATAAAATAGATTTGCTTTTCAGATTTTATTTTTAAGCTTTTTTAGAAAATTATATTTTTCTAAGTTTCTATTAAGCGTATTTATTTTAAAAAAAATCTGCGAAAATCTGCGAAATCTGCGTGCTATTATTTTCACGCAGATTTTGCAGATTTTCGCAGATAAAAAAGTTCAATATTTAGATTTTGCTTAATCTTACGTAGCGAATATACCCTTTACCTTCTGTTTTTTCAGCCATCCCTTGGGTGGTAAGAGGGATTTCTAAATCAGCGGTGTAATATTTATGATCTTCTACTGCTGTTTCAAATCGCAATTTATACCCTTTGTTGATTTTAGCATCTTCAATTTCTATGGTGGTTATACTACGGTCACCGCCAGTTACTGAAGCTCCTGTTTTGGCACTGATATCCGAAGGTTTTTTAGAATAGTATTTATGCCATTCTTTAAGAGTTTTGTGCCATTTTTTATCGTCACCCATTACATACAGCGTTTTGTCATATTCGCCTTTGGCGTTTACAAGTGAAACCACAATATAAGCGCCTTCTCCCATATAGTTAGACATTTGGAGCATGCATTTGTATTTAGTGTTTTGTGCAGCAGCTTGGAAAGATAAAAGGCATAGTAACGCACCTGTTAGGCCTATTTTTAGTATTGACGTCATAATATTATTTTAAAAATTCTAGAGATACGTTATTTTTTGTTAAAGACTCATTTTCTTTTGCCAAGGCATATGCGCTTTCGTCAAAATCGGTGTTAATGTCTTTTTTGGCACCGATAGATACCAAGTATTTTAAGATAGTATCGTCTTTAGAAATCATAGCTGCTTTGTGCAACGCTGTTAAACCATTTTTGTTTTTTGCGTTTATGTCTATGTTTAAATCGGCAATTTTTTTCAGTAAAGTTAAATCATTTTTGGCTAGAGCGAAGTGGTATAAGGTACTGCCGTCTTTTTGAGGAGTGGCTAAGTTTAATCCTTTATCCTGAAGCAATTTTATTTTAGTAGTAAAAGGATCTTGTTTTGGTGCATTAGCCGCTTCTGGTCCACGCCCCATTGCCATTTGTGGTCGGTACGATTGTATTAAGTAATATCCTAAGTTGTTTCCATCTTTGTCTTCAACTTTGATAGCAGCACCTTTACTCAAAAGAAGTGTCACAGCTTCAGGAGTACCTGACTTCACTGCCATTGTCAATGCCGACTCTCCTTTGCTATTTTGCAGATTGTTGTTTTTTACTATTGGCAATAACAGTTCTAGTGCAGCAATTTCTCTGGATGCGGCAGCAACCATTAATGGAGTATTCCCTTCGTTATCAGCTTTATTGGCATCTACTCCTTTGGCTAAAAAGTAGTTGATGATTTCAGTTTGTTTTGGTTTACTTACCAGAAAATGAAGTACAGTTTCTCCTGTTTTACTGGTTACTGTCGGTTTTATTTTTAGTTCCTCTACCAAGTATTTATAAGTTTCTAAAGTATTTGCTTCTCTACGAGAACCTTGTGCGGCAATAATTAATGCATTATCATTGTATTTTACTCCTTTTTCTAATAGCGTTTTTAAAAGTGTTACGTTACCAGTTCTTGCTGCATAATTAAAGGCAGTATTGCCATCGGAATCAACAGCTGAAAGAGACAATCCTTTCGAAACGAAATAGTTTGAAAGTGTACCGTCTTTGTCAAAAGGTATCGCCATAAGCAATAGGTTTAATCCGTCTTTGTATTTTTTCTTAGGGTCTATTCCAGCTTTAAAAAAAGCCTCGTAAACAGCGGTATTGTTTTGACCACTATTGGCTGCAAATGTAATTGGGGTTGTGCCTTGGCTGTCTTCTAAGTTAATGTCTGATCCTTTGGCTATAAGGTATTCTACTATTTCTAGATTTCCTTTATTAGCCGCCCAGTGTAAATAAATGCGGTTGTCGTGTGTGGATTTAGTGACTTCATTCCCGGGTTGTTCCAATAAGAATTTTATAGTAGCCGCAGGCGCATCATTATTAATTGCCATAACGGTTACATCAAAAGCATTTGATGTTGATGCTGACGGGCTGTTTCCTTTTGCTATTTCAGCTTTAACTGTGTTTACATCTGGTGCTGTTTTCCAAAAAGACTGCTCCAAAAGTGTGTTTTTTTGCTGTGCACTAACAAATAAAGTAGCGACTAAGGCAAAAGAAATAAAAAGATGCTGTTTCATGAATTTTTTATAAAGGTTCTTATTAATATCAAAAGTGTGTTTGTTTAATCTTGGTTATTTAGAATAAATAAAAATAATGCAAATGTAAAAATAAATAGTATAATATCAATTATTATTTACCCTATTAATAGAAAATTTTATTGTGTTTTTTTTAAACTTGTCTGCCACATTCTAATTCAAAAAAAGCACTTCTGATTTTTCGATTATCTTATTTAGATATAAAAATGACTGAAAGGTTTAAAGGCATTACTTAAATTTTTTAATTATGCTTTTTTATATTGTATTAAACGGTAACAGTTGTGTTTTTCTTTTTTTGTTTCGTCCCCACCAAATGTAGAATCCAGATATTGGTAAGCTTGCAATAAATAAACTAATTAGGAATGCGAATATTTTTCCGGGTAAGCCAAGTAGTGCTCCTGTGTGAATGTCATAATTCATTTTCATCAGGTTATCGGCAATTTTAGCGTCTTTCTGTCTGCCCCATAGATGGGAAACATTCATTTCTTTCAAGCTGTATTGATCAAAATAACGGTAATCTATTTTCCAATAGGTTCCTTTGTCTGAATTAGCATTGGCAGCTATTGGAGAGGCAGCTTTTTCTGGCGGATGTATTTCAATGGATTCCGCTTGAGGATATTCTTTTTGCATTTGATTCCAGATTTTATCCAATGGGTTTGCAATTGTATGAGTTGCAGTCTTTGTATTTATTTTCGAAAGCGGCTCTTCATATAATAATGATTTTTCACCACCGGATACTTTATAATAGGAGTATGCAAACCATTGAAATCCCCATACTAAACCGGTAATGGCGAAAATAATTCCAATGATAAGGACATAGAAACCGGTAATATTATGTAGGTCTTAATTTTTCCGTTTCCACTTTGTGCCTTTTTTCCATTTGAACCAAAAGCGTTGTTTCGCGGCATTCTTGTTTTTTGGATACCAAAGAATTAAACCCGAAACTAGCAGTGCCAGAAATACTAACGTCGCCGATGCCACAACTGTCTGTCCAATTTCATGGGGCAACCAAAGGTAAAAATGACCGTCCAGTATAAAAGGAAAGAATCCTTCCTCGTTGTTTACTGTTTTTAGAACTTTTCCTGTATATGGATTGATGAAAACAGTATAGTAATACGTGGGTTCATAATGGAAAAATTCAGCTTCCGCAGCATTATTTTTTTCGTTGTATTTTATGGCATGCAGTAATTTATCAGGAAGTTCTTTTTTAGCAATTACAGCTAATTTTGAAGGAGGTAAAAAAGTATCCTCCTGTTCTTTTACAAAGCGATATTCTTGTGTGTAATTTTGTATTTCTTCTTGAAAAGCATACAAACAACCCGTTATGGCAATTATAAAAACAATTATGCCCGATGATAAACCCAGCCATAGGTGTATTTTTCCAATCCCTTTTTTTAAATTATTATTTTTCATTAAAAATGGATAAAACTCCCCATCGAAATGAGGAGTTTAGTTAAACAAAACAAACTAACTCTAAAATTTATATCCAACAGATAAGCGGAAGTTAGTTCCTGCTTCTGTTTGCCAGTAATACATATCGCTATAGCTATAATATCCACCAGAATACAAGTATTTATTCAAGATATTATTGACAACAAGATTGACTGATATTTTGTTTTTTTGGTATGTAACACCTCCGTCCAATCGGAAATAGTCTGGAAGCATTCCGCTATTATCAGGCGAAATATACCAGGGTGCTCTTTTTACTTGGTATTGGTACCCTAATGAAAAACCAACACCATTTAGCGTTCCTCTGTCTATTTTATAATTCAACCAAGCATTTTGGATGTGTCTTGTAGTTCCGGCTACTTGAGTGCCTACAAGCGATTGATCAGTGTCTTTGGTTGTTTTTCCTTCCGTAAAGGCATAATTAACAATAAGATCTAAGTTTTTGAAAATTTCGCCTCTAATATCTACCTCAAAACCCTTTGTTTTTTGCTGTCCACTTTCTCTACTGAATTGTTGTGTTCCGGATGAATGTTCAGGATCTAATGTCAGTACATTGTTTTTGGTAATTTGATAAACGGAAACAACTGAATTCCATTTTCCGTTCAACCAGTCTCTTTTTAAGCCAAATTCTATATTTCCTCCAGTTTCAGGTTTAAAAGATTGGCCTTGCCAGTTTGTACCGTAGTTTTCATTAAAAGATTGATCGTTCACGAAATAGGCGGCCGTGTTTTTATCAATAGAATAACTTAAACCTACTCTAGGTGTGAATTTTTCGTTTTTGGTACCTCCGGAATAAACATTATAGGCTTTAAGTATCGTATACCTTCCTGCCAATGTTAATCTAAGTTTGTTGTCAAAGAAACCCAATTCGTCCTGCACATATAGCGCTTTGTAACTGTTTTGGTATTTTACCCCTCTATCTTCCAGACTTTTACTTCTGTCAAAAGTAGGGGAAGCAGCCAGTGTACCATGTACCGGATTGTATATGTTTAAATCAGGCAGCGTGAAATATTGGGACCAGTCATGAAAAAATGTTTTATCACTTAAATCCAATCCCGATAGTATTTTGTGGGTAACGGATCCTGTTGTAGCTTCACCATTTATAAAAGCTTGTCCAACATATATTTTTCCTAAAATATCCCAATTTCCCCCAGCACGTTTAAGAATCGCATCATTGGTTGGATCAAAACCAGCAGGCCATAAAGACATTCCTTCTTGTTGGTAATTAAGGTAGGATGTTTGAGCAGTAAACTTCCATTTTTCATTAATTTTATGATCTAAAATAGCAAGAATGTTTCTTTCTGTCATTTTTGTAGGATCTAAATTAGCTTCTGATGTAGAGAAACTTCTTGGTAAATCAGCATATCCTCTGTGTGAAAAAACATAGTTAGAACCAACTGCATTTACTTTAGAAAATTGCTGCGTGTATTCCAGTGTTATGGCTGTTTTATCGGTTGCCAAATATTTAAGTACTGGAGCAAATGTGTAGCGGTCATTAAAATCAAAATCACGGTAACTGCCTTTCTTTTCACCCATTACATTAATACGGTACAATAATTTTCCGTTTTTGGTCAATTTTCCGTCCAAATCTAGTGTTCCTCTATATCGATCAAAACTTCCTAGCGTTAAACTCGCTTCACCTTTGGTACGTCCGCTTGGTTTTTTAGTAACTACATTATAAAAACCACTTGGGTTACCGTTTGCGAGCATAAATCCTGCAGGGCCTTTGACAAATTCAATGCGTTCTACCATACTCATATCCTCCGTAAGTGGTCCCCAGGTGGAACTGACATTCATACCGTTTCTAAAAGCGGCTACTTGACTGCCTCTCATAGTAATATTGGCGTAATTATCCCAATGTTCCACTCTTGTAGCGCCACTCACATTGCGAGTCACCCCTTCCAGCATATCAAAAATTTGTTGGTCATTTATCAACTTCCCTGTTATAACTTGTATGTTTTGCGGAATTTCAATAATAGGCGATTGCAAACGAAGTGTTGATGAAACACGATTCGTTTTGAAAGCGCTTTTGTTACTCAAAACCACTACTTGGTTCAATTCATTGTTTGATAAGGTAAGTTTTAATGCTACGGCAGTAATTTCCCCAGTAGTAATTTTTACTTCTTGCTCTAAGTCATTATACCCAACTAAAGTAACTTTTAGAATATGTACTCCTTCGGATATGTTTTTTAGTATAAAAGTTCCATTGTTATCTGCAATAGTATTTTTGTTTGCACCTTTTATAGAAACTGAAACTCCTTCGGCGGGTTTGTTGTCGCTAGGTAAAATGGTTCCTTTTATGCTACCGGAGTTTTGGGCAAAAGCGGTGTTTATAGAAAGTAACAATAAACAGGCGATAAAAATAAATGGAGGTATTCGTTGTTTTAAATAGTTCATGGTTAAAAATTAAATGAGTTAATACTTATTTAGAATAAATAAGAATAAAGCAAAAGCAAAATTTAATTTTTATTTAACAAGTATTATTTAGACTAATTAAAAATAATATTTTAACAAGATGATTTCCATAATTTTAGGCATAAAAAAACCTTGCTTTTCTAGAGCAAGGTTTTGATTTTAGTATGAAATGTTGAATTTTTATTTGGTCTTTTTCATCGAAAACTGTTCTGAACTTGGTTTCCCTTGTTGAATTCCTGAAATTTTAGCCACCAAACTATCAGGAGTAATTTGGGTATAACTTATTTTTTGAGGATAGTCGTGTTTTGGATTTTCAAAAACCAATTGTTTCTCGGTTGCAGTTGTTAATTTAAAAGAAACCGGTTTATCATTATTTTGTCCTTTAACGGTTGCAGAATAGGTTAATTGTTCCCCTTTTTGCTGTAAGGTTATGGATTCAAAATGCAAGGTGTCTTTTTCTTTTATAAAGTAAGACTGTGCTTGAAAAGTGCTGTCATTTACTTTTTTCCAAGTTTCGGAAAGATTTCCATCAGCAGCATTGTTTTCCCAGTTTCCCAGTAACCAGCGCGCTGCTTTGATTTTATCTTTTTCATTTGATTCGGAGTTTTTACAGGAAACAAGTGCTAATAACAGCAGTGTGAAAAATATTTTTTGAAACATTTGTGTAAGTATTTGGTGTTATTTTGAACTGCTAAATTATAAAAAAATAGAACAGAAAGATTTTAGATTAACGATTTTAGATATTATAGAACTCTTAAATTGATAATTTACTATTTATTAATCCCAAATCAGAAATGCTTCGCCAGTTCGCTATCTCTCGGGTCAAAAATCGTTAATCTGAAATCAGCAATTATTTTCGCTTTCTTTCAAAATAGTATGCACCAATTCTTTCGTCGGTTTTTGATCTTTTAGTTTCATTCTAACCACATCAAATGTAACTTTGAAATCACATCCCGATTTATAATGGCTGCAACCATAAGCTGTGTTTCCCTTAAGAACGGTTCCTTTTTGACATTTAGGACAGGCTAATTCGTCGGGAATGGCTTTCGCCTCCGTTTTCTTCGGTTCTAATTTGAGTTTAAAATTTTCGTCAAAGCGTAGCAAACCTTCCACAACACCAGTATCGGTTTTGAAATCTTTCAAGTTTACGGTAGAGCCTTTTTGAAGCAATCGCAAGTATTGGTTCTCGGATATTTTTTTCTCCGCAAAAGTGTAGGGCAACAGAAACGTGCAACCTGCTTTATAATCGCCACAACCATAAGCCGATTTTCCTTTTATAAGTGTTGCTTTTTTACATTTCGGACAGGCTTCCGCTAAAATTCCTGCTGCTTTCTTTTTCTCCACTTTAGCCACTTCTTTTTGGACATTCCCGGCATGTGAAATATTGGCGCGTCTGGTTTCACTGCGCACTTCATAAACCAAGACTTCAACCATGCGCTTCATATTGTTGATAAACGCGGCGGCGGTAAAAGTTCCTTTTTCAATATCTTTCAACTGCTTTTCCCAGGAACCGGTAAGTTCAGCCGACTTGACCAAATCATTTTGAATGGTATCAATAAGCTGAATTCCCGTTGGCGTTGGCAAGACCTGTTTTTTGTTTCGAATGATGTATTGGCGTTTAAAAAGGGTTTCGATAATATTGGCTCGTGTGGATGGACGCCCAATACCATTTTCTTTCATCAATTCACGTAAATCTTCATCGTCTACCTGTTTGCCAGCGGTTTCCATAGCACGTAATAAGGTTGCCTCCGTAAACTGATTGGGCGGTTTGGTCTCCTTTTCTAAAAATGAGGGTTCGTGTGGGCCTTTTTCGCCTACAACAAAACTCGGCAAGATGTCGGCTTCTTTCTCTTTGGCGTTCGGATCTTCGAAAACTACACGAAAGCCTTTTTTTAGAATTTCTTTTCCGGTAGTTTTAAAAGCTACATTGGCGGCTTTCCCGATTACTGTCGTATTGGCTACCAAACAATCGTCATAAAAAACGGCAATAAAACGCTTTGTAATACTATCATACACTTGTTGCTGATTGTATTGCAAATTGCTTTGAATTCCCGTTGGTATAATCGCGTGGTGATCGGTAACTTTTTTATCGTTGAAAACTTTGGTCGATTTTTTAATCTTTTTTTCTAAAAGCGGTTGCGTCAACGTTGCATAATTGGTTAAGTTTTGCAGGATACCAGATACTTTTGGATAGATATCATTGGGCAAAAACGTGGTGTCAACTCTCGGGTACGTGACTACTTTTTGTTCGTACAAGGTCTGAACAATTTTAAGCGTTTCATCAGCAGTAAACCCAAACTTGGTATTGCAATACACTTGCAAGCCTGTTAAGTCAAACAGCTTAGGCGCAAACTCATTGCCATTCTTTTTTTCGACAGAAACGATTTCAAACTCACTTTCCTTGACTTTATTGGCTAAAATTTCTCCATCTTCTTTTTTCAAAAAGCGTCCTTCCTCATAGCTGAAAAGGGTCTCTCTGTATAAAGTTTGCAATTCCCAATACGGTTGCGGTTTAAAATTCTCAATTTCTTTGAATCGGTCAACCACCATGGCTAGGGTTGGGGTTTGTACCCTTCCAATGGACAAAACTTGTTTGTACCCGCCATGTTTTACTGTGTACAATCGCGTGGCATTCATACCGAGTAACCAGTCGCCAATGGCTCTGGAAAATCCTGCGTAGTATAGATTATCGTAGTTGGATGATGGTTTAAGGTTCTCAAAACCCTCTTTGATGGCTTCGGTGGTTAGGGACGAAATCCACAAGCGTTGTACCTCGCCTTTGTACTGGGCTTCATTCATTACCCAACGCTGAATGAGTTCTCCTTCTTGCCCGGCATCACCGCAGTTGATGACCAACTCGGCTTTGTCAAAGAGGCTTTTTATGATTTTGAATTGCTTTTGGATTCCCGAATTTTCTACCACTTTGGTTTCAAATTTATCGGGAAGCATGGGCAGGTTGTTCAAATCCCAACTTTTCCAGTGGGGTTTGTAATCGTTCGGTTCTTTCAAGGTACATAAATGACCAAAAGTGTAAGTTACGGCATAACCGTTGCCTTCGTAATACCCATCGTGTTTGGTATTGGCTCCTAAAACGGATGCGATTTCGCGTGCTACACTTGGTTTCTCGGCAATACAGACCTTCATTTTCTCCTACTGATTTTGAGTGTGCAAATTAGGAATTTAGAAATTGGTATTAAAAAGAAATCGGTAGGAGTTATGAACGGGCAGGAATTGTTGTTTATTAGTAGCAGAACGATTAGTTTTTTCAAGGACGAAACTTCCTGCTGTCCGCTGTATCTCGTAGTCCCGATGCTTCGGGACTACAAGGATGCCGCTTCCATCAGGGCTAATGATTTCGTTTCATTTTCATAATAACGAAAGCAAAAGATATTGTAGCTTGTTATTTATTTTCTCTCGGAATGTATTTGTGTGAACCGTCACAGCTAGGCATTTTTTTAGACATCCCACAAATGCAATCGTTGATTCCTTTTCCGTCAAGAATACGCGGAATGTAATTTTCTATTCTCGTTTCCCGAGTTTTAGATTGTTTGGCAGCCGAAAAATACAAATTGTAGGCTCGTTGTCGTCCCGGTGTTAAGGCTTTAAAAGCAGTTTTTAAGTCGGGGTTTTTGGCTAAGGTATTTTGTAATTCTGCCACCAGTTCAAGTTCGGTATTGCTTTTGAAATTTACTTTCAATCCTGCTTTTTCTATCTCAATGGCTTCATAAATATAGGTTTTGACTATAGATTTCTGCTCTATGATTTCTGCCAGATTGGTAAACTTAAAAAAACGCATTGCCTGACTGTTTTCTCCGGGTTTGCTAAGAATTCCATGAGTGTCTTGAAGTAAAGTTCCTTTAAAAAAGCTAAGCGCACAGTATTCTTTAAAACAGCCTATAAGTACAACATTGTGTCCCTGAAAACAATAACAAGGAGTACGCCACTTGAATTCTTCGGTCAGCCCGCAATCGAGCAGTAATAGGCGCAATTGCTCTATTTCGGGCTGCCATTTTTTGGCATTGTTTATAAAGTCATCAACTTTGGGATTCATTGTATTAGATTTTAAATAATAAAGAAGGTTTTGGTTTGATAAAAGTATAAAAAACCGCGTTGTAAACGCTATGATGGTGCTCTAAATTAAAATTCGTACTCGATGCAAACGAGGAAGAGTGACTATGATAGGTGTTGTGCGATTGCGTGCGAAGTCTCCCGACTTCGCACGCATTGTTATATGCCGTTCTAACTTTAGAGACTTTTGTTTTTATGTGTTTGTTGATCATTGGATTGGCTACGAAGTCGTGAGACTTCGCAGAGCCATCACGATTATATTTTGTTGTTACGACTTATTTATACTTCGCAGAGCTGGGTTCTAACTTTAGATACTTTTGTTTTTATGTGTTTGTTGATCATTGGAATTGCTACGAAGTCTGGAGACTTCGCAGAGCCATCACATTATATTTTGTTGTTGCGACTTATTTATACTTCGCAGAGCGGGAGTGGTTAATCATAATTCGGGGAGAAGAGTATCTCTTCTTTATTGTTTGTTTTATTCGAAATTCTAATCTCTTTTAAACAAGCACCTTTTTCATCTTTGGTTTCACAGGATATTAAAACTTCGTCAATAAGTGTATCCTTTTTGTCCTTGGTAACAATTTTAGAAAGTTCTTTGTTCGTATAATAAAAATACTGGGTGTTGAAAGTTGTAAAATTGTCTACTATTTTATCAATAGTCCCATCTGTATTATAATGATAAATGGCTTCGTTTTCTTTGTATTGTTTTTTAGTGTAACAGCTGATACGTTCACGGTGATTCGGTTTCCAACGTGTTTTACAGTAATAAGGTTCTCTATCTGGATACAGTTCCACTTCAAACCATAATTTCTTTTTGGTTTCTTGCAATAGATTGCCTAATGAATCGACAGTTTTGGAGTATTTGATGCGGCCATTTCTACTAAAGACCATTTGCTTTTTGTGCAAAAGCTTTTTCTGATTATTTTCTACTACATATATTTCTTCGGTAGCCGATTTTATTCCTTCAGGCAGCTGTCGTTTCTGAATATACTTTTTTGTTGTACATGATTGTACCGTTAAGAGTAAGATAATAAAAAATAAAACTTTCATAATCGTAAAGTTTAGTAGGCACTAAGTTACGGATTTTTAAAAGATTTAAAATATATAGTTTTCGCGTTGCAAACGCTACGATTGTACTATACGCCAGATGGGAGTAGTACTTTTATAAATTATCTTTTGAAAGATTAATTTCTTTTAGTTTACAATGGAGAATCATAACACATTTACCTGTGGCTTTCTGCTTTGTAGTTTCGTGTTCAAGTAGATCATTCATATAAAAATTCACATAATCAATTTCAAAATGTTGATAAAATTCATTAAATTTTATAACTAATTTCTCTACATTTTGTATTATTTCTTCTTTGATAATATTTTAAGAAATTTAAACATTGATTTTCAGTCATAACAACATCTGGTATAAACGTAACGTTCAATGGGGCATAAACAAATGTTCCATCGAGGTATCCTTTCAAATTGTCTAGATTATTCATATATTCGATATAAATTTTTCCTTCTTTGTATTTTAAAATTTCTATTTCCATATTTTCTTTGTTTTTAAACTCAAGTATTTTTTTGATTATTATTGTGTCCCCCATTTCGTTTTTCGCTTTTAAAGCTGCGTCAAATGTCATGTTTAATTTTTTAAAGATTTAGTTCGGCTAAACTGACCACAGTTATGAGTAGTTTAATTTTCTGAATAATTTCTGTAAAACTTGTAAATTTCTATTATTTCGGTCGTTAAGTTTTCAATTTTCATTACATATTTCATTACTTTTTTTGCATCAAAAATATCTTCTTCTATTATTTGTCTTTCTTTAAGATCTACAAAACGTATTTTATTTTTTCTATTAATTTTACACTATCTTCACTAGTGTCAACTATCCAATGAGCCAAGTGGTTTCTGGTATTTATAATATTATTAAGGTTTCCCCAATTTTTTTCAACATTTATGTTCTTTGAAGTTTGATAATTATCTAAACAAATTTTAAAAAGTTGTTTTTTTTCTCTAATACCAATTTCAGATCTTTGTTTGCCAACTTTTTCTTTTATATCTATTTTGAAATGCAAACAATGAATATCAATTATATCGTCAATGAAACTTTCCAGAAAACAAAATGTATTAAGGAATTTTCCTCTGAATTCTATTGCATAATTATTTATGTTTCTAATAGTTAAAGAATCTCTAATGATTTTAGCATATGATTCGCAACAAATATTATCAACGATTACATTTCCATCTATAATTTTTAAATCAGCTTTTTTATTACATATTCTACAGGAATTTCTGTTTACACCAGCTTTTATGAATTCTAACTTTTCATTTTCTAATTTTCCAAAATTAAGCGGTACATTCATACTTGTCTTTTGTATATGTGATAATAAATTATTAACAACTTGCAAATAGTTAAGTCGATGTCCAACTTATTACTCCTAAATTAGGTCGTTTTGTCAGATAAACATCAGTATTTATTTTCAAATATATAATTTAATACCGAAAATACTGATAAAAATGGTTTTTCAAAACTAACTCCTTTTGGTTCAGCAATTTTACTGAAAATCGTAAACCCTATTTTTTTGCACAAATGACCTAGCCCTGATAGAAGCGGCATCCTTTTTCTTGCTTCTTTAGCAAGGAAAAGATACAAGCGAATAGCAGGAAACAGCTCCTAAAAATAGTATTATTCTACCTAAATAGTTGCTAAAATTATCACTAAAAAACTTGAAACATCAAACTTGAAACTTTAAACAAAAATTTCGTATTTTTGCACTCCAAATAAAGGACTAAGAAAATGTTAGACAGACTTCAAATAGTAAAACAACGTTTCGATGAGATTTCGGATTTAATCATTCAGCCGGATGTGATCTCGGATCAAAAGCGTTATGTGCAATTGAATCAAGAGTATAAAACTTTGAAAGCTTTGGCAGAAAAGCGCGATGAATACGTGCTGATCATGGCAAATATGGAAGAAGCAAATGAAATAATTGCGGATAACAGTGATGCAGATATGACCGAAATGGCCAAAATGCAACTGGAAGAAGCGAAGGAAAGATTACCGGAACTGGAGGAAGAAATCAAATTTATGTTGATTCCTAAAGATCCCGAAGATGCCAAAAATGTCATGGTGGAAATTCGTGCCGGAACGGGTGGGGATGAAGCGAGTATTTTTGCAGGGGATTTATTCCGCATGTATACAAAATATTGTGAGAACAGAGGTTGGAGAACTTCGGTTGTCGATATGAATGAAGGTACTTCGGGTGGATTCAAAGAGGTGATTTTTGAAGTTACCGGAGAAGATGTTTATGGAACGTTGAAGTTTGAAGCGGGTGTTCACCGTGTGCAACGGGTACCACAAACGGAAACGCAAGGACGTGTTCACACCTCGGCAGCGACTGTTATGGTATTGCCAGAAGCAGAAGAGTTTGATGTTCAAATCGATATGAATGATGTACGTGTGGATTTTTTCTGTTCGTCAGGACCAGGTGGACAATCGGTAAATACAACCAAATCAGCGGTTCGTTTGACACACATTCCAACAGGATTGGTGGCGCAATGTCAAGATCAAAAATCACAACATAAAAATAAGGACAAGGCATTTGGCGTATTGCGTTCCCGTTTGTACGAACAAGAATTAGCAAAAAAACAAGCGGAAGATGCAACGAAACGTACGTCTCAGGTAAGTTCTGGTGACCGTTCGGCAAAAATTCGTACGTATAATTATGCACAAGGTCGTGTAACGGATCACCGTGTGGGATTAACATTATACGATTTGGGAAATATCATGAATGGTGACATTCAGAAAATTGTTGATGAGCTAGCGTTAGTCAACAACATGGAAAAATTGAAAGAAGCCAGCGAAGTTTTTTAAGAAAATAGAGGCAAGAATAAAGAGAAAAAATACCATGCTAAATTATTTAGCATGGTATTTTTTTTTTTAAATTTTTTTGTAGGCTTCAATAATTCTATAAGTTACTATGTCATTTGTAGCCATTAATTGGATTGCTTTTTTTGCTTTAGCTTCAGAAAGAGTATAACCACTTGCATAACCAGTTGGGGTATTTATTTCCCAGAAATACACCGTTTTATTTGTTGTTTTGCTAATTTTAATTTTTTGTTGTTGTGAAATTGTTGTTGGGTCCTTTTTTTCTTTTGGGTTTGCAAACAAAATCGTAGTTGCAATTAAAGTTGCTGATAAAATAATTTTTTTCATGGTTTTATTTTGTTAGATTAATACTGCAAAGATGGGATATCTTTTGGTTTTATGTGTTATATAAATTTATTTTTATTATATAATTTACTCTTATTTATTTGAGAATCAAGTTCTTTTGAGGTGAAAATACTATTCCAGTATCTGTTCTGTCTATCTATTGCAGTAACGATTTAAAAAAATGGATAGCAGTAAAATATAGCATATTCACTGATTTTTAAGTTATAAAACCGCCAGTCCTTTTGGGGTTTTTTTCATAAATTTGCAGCTCATACTTTAAATAATGACTACACAACAACTTATTGACCAAATCAAAATCAAGAAATCATTCCTAGCTGTAGGACTCGATGTTGATTTAAATAAAATTCCACAACATTTATTAGAACTGGAAGATCCCATTTTCGAATTCAATAAAGCGATAATTGATGCGACGCATGATTTAGCAGTGGCTTACAAACCGAATACGGCTTTTTATGAAGCCTACGGAATAAAAGGTTGGATGTCGTTGCAAAAAACAATCAATTACATCAACTCAACCTATCCGGAAATCTTCACGATTGCCGATGCAAAACGTGGTGATATTGGAAATACGTCTTCGATGTATGCCAAAGCCTTTTTTGAAGATTTGAATTTTGATAGCGTTACCGTTGCTCCTTATATGGGAAAAGATTCGGTGGAGCCGTTTCTAGCCTTTGAAAATAAACATACGATTATGTTGGCTTTGACTTCCAATGAAGGAGCGTTTAATTTTCAGACTTTAAGTGTTGACGGAAAAGAATTGTACAAACACGTATTAGAAACCTCTAAAACGTGGAAAAATAGCGAAAACCTGATGTATGTTGTCGGTGCTACCAAAGCAGAATATTTCACTGAAATTCGTAAAATTGTCCCTGACAGTTTTTTGCTTGTTCCCGGAGTGGGCGCACAAGGCGGAAGTTTATCCGAAGTTTGTAAATACGGTATGAATGCCAATGTAGGCTTGCTGATTAATTCTTCCAGAGCGGTTATTTATGCTTCAAACGGAACTGATTTTGTTGAAAAAGCAAGAGAAGAAGCGTTGAAGATGCAACAGGAAATGGAAGGAATTATGAGTTTGAAGTTTGAAAAGGTTTAAGGTTTAAAGTGGAAGAATTTTAAACAGGGACTTTTTCTTAAACCATTAAGAAATTAAGTTTCATTAAGCTTGCGTCTAGATTTGAATAGAAAACTTTGTGGGATTCGAGGTTAAACTTTAAAGCCTTAATTTTTCTTAATTTCTTAATGGTTAAAAAGCTGTAAATTTATGGGTTAATAATATCATTTTTAAACTTTAAACTTGAAACCAAAAAAATTAATAGATCAAATCGGAACCACACATTCTTTTGAAAATTCGCCAAAACGCATTATTTCACTGGTTCCTTCTCAAACGGAATTACTGTATGATTTAGGTTTGGAAGCCAGCATTGTTGGGATTACCAAATTCTGCGTGCATCCGTATCATTTTAAATCAACGAAGAAAATTGTTGGCGGAACCAAGAAAGTGCATTTTGAGAAAATCAGATTGTTGCAACCGGATATCATCATTTGTAACAAAGAGGAAAATACACAGGAAATTGTGGAGGAGTTGCGTAAAATTTGTCCGGTTTGGGTGACGAATATCCTCACGATTGAAGACAATTTTAAAATGATTACCGACTTTGGTCAGCTATTCAATTGCAGAACTGAAGCGCAGAAATGGAATGACAAATTGGCTTTTGCCCTGAGCGATTTTAAAAACTTCGTCAAAGATATACCCGTAAAAAAAGCAGCGTATTTCATTTGGAAAAACCCTTTTATGGTCGCTGGGTCGGATAATTTCATCAATGAATTATTAAAACTAAATCATTTTCAAAATATATATGAAAATAAATCGCGTTACCCGGAAATCGAACTCAAAAAAATGCGTTTGGAGGGTGATCCGGATTTGGTTTTTCTATCCTCAGAACCTTTTCCTTTCAAGGAAGAAGATGCTTTTGAAATAGGAAGGCACACGCATCATGCAAAAACGGTGTTTGTAGATGGCGAAATGTTTTCTTGGTATGGAAGCCGCTTGCTAAAAGCGTTTGACTATTTTAAAAAAATACATCAAAAATTATAGTTCACATTCTTCCAGAACTAATTCTTCTGCAGCATCACTAGGATTTACAGTATTTTTTTCTATTTCGAAATTTTGTTCAGCAAGTATTTGATATTCTTTTTTAAGCTTTTCTATTTCACTTTTCTCTTTCAATAATCCAATCATCGGTGTAATTTTTTTGCAAATTTACGTTTTACAATTGTTAAATTAGTATTAATATATGTTAAGATTGAGATTTAAAATTAAAATCCTATTTTTACAAAAAATAAAAACGTGATTAATTACACCATTTACGAAAATAAAAACACCAATCAGTGGGTCACTTTTGTGCATGGTGCGGGCGGAAGTTCGTCTATTTGGTTCAAACAAATACGCGATTTCAAAAAGCAGTATAATGTATTGTTATTGGATTTGCGTGGTCACGGAGAATCAAAACCCACCTTAAAAACGGCTTTCAAGCAACACTATACTTTTTCGGCTTTGGCCAATGATATTCTGGAAGTTTTAGACTTTCTAAAAATTAAAAAATCACATTTTGTAGGTATTTCATTGGGTACCATTTTGATAAGACAATTAGCGGAAATGTATCCGGAAAGGGTGCAAAGCATGATTCTTGGCGGCGCTATCCTGAAAATGAATTTCCGTTCTCAAGTATTGATGCGATTGGGGAATATGTTTAAATATGTATTGCCTTATTTGGTTCTATATAAGTTTTTTGCCTTTGTTATCATGCCTAAAAAAAGTCACAAGCAATCTCGTGTGCTTTTTATAAATGAGGCCAAAAAATTATACCAAAAAGAGTTTATTAAATGGTTTAAACTCACCGCCGAAATAAATCCGGTGCTCAAATGGTTTCGTCAGGTCGAATTGAATATTCCTACGCTTTATGTTATGGGTGAGGAGGATTATATGTTCTTACCATCGGTTCGAAAAGTGGTGGAGAATCATTATAAATCTTCTAAATTATTTGTGATAGAAAAATGTGGGCATGTGGTCAATGTGGAGCAACCTAATGCTTTTAATGATGCAGTTCTTTCTTTTATAAATACCGCTAAATAAAAAAATGCCTGCATTATAAATGCAGGCAATTCTTTAACTAACCAAAACCAAAATAATAAATAACCAGTTTATTACCCTGCAAAGGTCATACATAAGCAAGCGTTTTGCTGTTAAGGTTTTGTTATTACTTTGTTGTATATACGTTAAGTTTTCTTCTTGAATTTTAAGAATAATAAAATAGGATGAAGCACCAATGTTTAATCTATTTTAGGTGTTGATTGTAATTATTTTTTGTCTTGCAAAGCAAAAACCTTTTTCAGTATATCCGAAGTTCTGGCATTTAGATTGGTTCTGATATTTTTTTCTTCAACAGTAATCATTTTGAAAACCCCATCCAGCGCTTTGTTGGTGATATAATCGGTTATATCAGGATTTACTTTTGAAACGAGAGGAATCGTATTGTATTTTTTTATAATGGAATTCCAAATTACATCTGCACCCACTTTATTAATTGACTTTTGTACAACGGGACTGAATTTCGCATACAATGGAACAGTTGTAGAAGATTGTAAATAAGTGGTAGCGGCATTATCATTTCCTAATAAAATGCTTTTGGCATCAGTAATAGTAATGTTTTTAATGGCCGAGACAAAAATTGGAGTTGCTTCTTTTACGGCATCTTCAGCAGCACGATTTAGTGCTTTAATTCCATCATCTGCTAAAGTAGCCATCCCCATTTTTCTAAGCATTTTATCAACTCGTGCTAATTCTTCCGGCATCAAAATTTTCACGGTTTCGTTTTTATAAAACCCATCTACCGTTGTTAATTTCGAAACTTGTTCCGACACTCCTTTATTTAATGCCTCTTTTAAACCGGCTGCAATGTCTATGCTTGTATTTGTTTTTGTAATTGTCGAAGCTTTGTCAGCAGCTTTCTTAATGAAATCTTTAAATTGAGCCGTGCCAACAATTGGAACGAGAAGAAGTAGTAACGCTATTTTTTTCATCTTGTATAATTTGTTCCAAAATTAAACAAAGATTGGCTGGATGCAAAAGATAAAAACAATCAATTTGATTATGATTGCAAGTGTTATCTTTGATAAACTTCTAAATTCTGTTTATAACTTAACTAAAAAGTGATGAATATCCTCGAACTTGAATTATTGACAGCTAATATAAATGAAACGGAGTTGTTTTATAATGAAGTGATTGGATTTAAAACTGTTTCAAAAAATAATTCGAGTATTTCATTTAGAGCAGGTTCTACAAAACTAACGTTCAGGTCTTCTGAAAATTTAAGTCCGGTGTATCATTTTGCTTTTGATATACCCAATAATAAGTTGCTGGAAGCTTTCGCTTTGATAGAAAAGAAGACGGAAATTCTAGAGGTAATTCCACCCGAAAAAATCGCGGATTTTTATAATTGGAATGCCAAGTCTTTTTATTTTTATGATAATAATGGAAATATTTTAGAATTCATTGCCCGTTTTAGTTTAGATAATACTTCAGAAAAACCATTTGATGGTTCGTCAATTCTTTCTGTGAGTGAAATAGGTTTTGTTTCGAAAAATGTTTCACAGCTTAGTGATGAAATGTCTAATAAATATGGTCTTTCTGTATTTCCAAAACAACCCAAACTAAATAAATTCATTGTTTTAGGAACAGATACGGGACTTTTTATTCTGGTGGAAGAAAACCGGGATTGGTATCCAACGCATAAAAAAGCAAAATCATTCTGGACTAAAGTAGTATTTGACAATAATGGGAAAATGAGCGAAATTGAAGTTTCAGGTTAATTAAAAAATGCTCACCAAAAGTGAGCATTTTTTATATGATGGATTCGTTAATTTTATGGGTTTCGGCTCCCTCTCCTTTGGAAAGTCCGTCCCGACCCTTCGGGATCGAGAGGGGGGAGGATTTAAGAAAACACCACCGTTTTGTTATTATAAACCATCGTTTTTCTCTCTGCATGCAATTTTATGGCTCTTGCCAAAACCATGCGTTCCAGATCACGCCCTTTCATAATAAAATCCTCAATAGAATGACTGTGTGAAACTCGGGCAATATCCTGTTCGATAATCGGACCTTCATCTAATCCTTCAGTAACATAATGACTGGTGGCGCCAATGATTTTCACGCCGCGTTTAAAAGCCGAATGATAGGGTTTTGCTCCAGGAAAAGCAGGAAGAAAGGAGTGATGAATATTGATGATTTGATTTTTGTACTGCGTAATTAAATTGGGCGTGATAATCTGCATGTAGCGAGCCAAAACAATAAAGTCAATATTGTACTGCTTCAGTAAATCCATTTGTTTTTGTTCCCCTTCCGCTTTAATGTCTTTGGTGAAAGGAACATAATGAAATGGAATGGAAAAACGTTCCGCCACTGATTTTAAATCCTCATGGTTGCTTATAATCAATGGAATTTCAAGAGGCAGTTCACCAGCGCTGTATCGTCCTAAAATGTCATACAAACAATGGTCATATTTAGAAACAAACAAAGCCATTTTTGGTTTTTCGTCTTGGGTATATATTTCCCAAGACATATTAAAACGATTTGCTAAATTAGTTTGAAAATCGTTCTTGATTGCTTCAATATCCCAATTTTTGGCACTGAACTCACATTCCAAACGCATGAAAAATACATTTTCATCGGCATCAACATGTTGGTCCAGATAGATAATATTACCATCAATTGAGGCAATATAATTGGTAACAGAGGCTATAATTGCTTTTTGGTCTTCGCAATGTATAAGGATTGTAATTTTTTGCATTTTATGTATTTCTTTCGACTTTAGTCTGATAATAAGAATAGTGTTTTTCAAAACTAAACTTATTTCTTTTTATAAAAAAAAATGATTTTCGTGTTTATGTTTTAAAAATAGAGAACCGTTTAGTCTCCAAATTAGTTTTTATCCTGCATCGCAAAAACCTTTTGCAATAAAACAGAAGTTCTAGAACTTAAATTAGTTCTGATATTTTTTTCTTCAACAGCAATCATTTTGAAAACGCCATTCATTGCTTGATTGGTAACGTAATCAGTCAAGTCAGGATTTACTTTATTTACTAATGGAATACTATTGTATTTTGTTATAATGTTAGACCAAACTTTATCGGCTCCCACTTTATTGAAAGAATTTTTTATCACCGGATTAAATTTTCCGTACAAAGCAGTTGAGGTGCTATTTTGTAAATAGGTAGTAGCCGAACTTTCATTTCCCATCAAAATCGATTTGGCATCCATAAAAGTCATGTTTCTTACCGCATCAACAAATATTGGAGTCGCTTCTTTAACCGCATCTTCGGCAGCACGATTCAACACTTTCAAACCTTCGTCAGCCAGTGAACTCAACCCGATTTTTCTTAAACCAGAATCTACTTTTCTCAATTCTTCCGGCAGTAAAATTTTTACGGCTTCATTTCTGTAAAAACCATCTGCAGCAGTCAATTTTGTAACTTGTTTAGAAATTCCATTATTCAACGCTTCCTTCAATCCACCTGCAATATCAACGCCGCCGATGCCTTGTGTTTGTGGCAATTGATTCAGAACCTGTTGCATTTCGGCACAACTGGAAAGGGAGACCGCTACCATTAAAATTAAAATTTTTTTCATCTTAAATTGCTTTTATAATTTTCACTTCATCAATTTGGCCCTTGGCCCGTGTCAAAAGTACTACTTATTCAAAAATAAAGCCTAATTTTATTTAGGAGCACAAACTTTAGGATTTATTTTGAAACATCGGTCCCGCTGTCCGCTGTATCCTCGCTGAAAAAGCGAGGGATGCCGCTTCCATCGGGGCTAAATAACAAAATCCTTGCTTATTTATCAATAACTATGACCGAGATTAAATAATTTTTAAAATAAAGTCGTAAATTGCACTCTTAAATTATCATATTCATAAAATGGAACACATAAAACCTTATATTCCTAATAATAAAGTAAGAATTGTCACAGCAGCAGCTCTTTTTGATGGTCATGATGCAGCCATTAACATCATGCGTAGAATTATTCAATCTACCGGTGTTGAGGTAATTCATTTAGGTCACGATAGAAGTGTGGAAGAAGTGGTAAATACAGCGATTCAAGAAGATGCCAATGCTATTGCTATAACATCGTATCAAGGGGGACACAACGAATATTTCAAATATATGTATGACTTGCTTCAAGAAAAAGGAGCAGGACAAATTAAAATATTTGGCGGTGGAGGCGGAGTGATTCTGCCTACAGAAATAGCCGAATTACAAGCCTATGGTATCACCAGAATTTATTCTCCTGATGATGGACGCGCCATGGGTTTACAAGGAATGATAAATGATTTAGTACAACGCGCTGATTATCCCATTGGAGATAAACTGGATGATGAAATCAATCATTTGGAGGAAAAAAATCCAAAAGCCATTGCCCGTATTATTTCATCAGCAGAAAACTTTCCTGATGTAGCGGCCCAGACATTGGAAGCGATCCAAAAGAAGAATGAAAATTGTACTATTCCGGTTCTTGGAATTACAGGAACGGGTGGAGCAGGAAAATCATCGTTGGTAGATGAATTGGTGCGTCGTTTTCTAATCGATTTTCCGGGAAAAACAATCGGATTAATATCTGTCGATCCATCCAAAAGGAAAACAGGTGGTGCGCTTTTAGGGGACAGAATCAGAATGAATGCCATCAATAGTCCTAGAGTTTATATGCGTTCCTTAGCCACACGCCAATCAAATCTGGCTTTGTCAAAATATGTTGCCGATGCGATTCAAGTGATTAAAGCTGCAAAATATGACATCATAATCTTGGAGACTTCTGGAATCGGGCAATCCGATACGGAGATTATGGATCACTCTGATGTATCCTTATATGTGATGACACCCGAATTTGGTGCTGCCACCCAATTAGAGAAAATCGACATGCTTGATTTTGCCGACTTGGTAGCGATAAATAAATTCGATAAACGCGGTTCTCTTGATGCGTTAAGAGACGTAAAAAAACAATACCAACGCAACCACAATCTTTGGGATGCAAATCTAGATACGCTTCCGGTCTTTGGGACGATTGCTTCGCAGTTTAACGATCCCGGAATGAATACGCTTTATAAAGCGATAATGGATAAAATCCATGAAAAAACGGGTTCTGATTTGAAATCGACGTTCCAAATCACACGTGAAATGAGCGAGAAGATATTCGTTATTCCGCCACACAGAACGCGTTATTTATCTGAAATTGCCGAAAGCAACAGAAAATATGATGTCACAGCGGTAAGTCAAGAACAAGTAGCCCAAAAATTATACGGGATTTTTAAAACACTAGAAAGTGTATCTGGAAAATTTCCTGTCATAAATAAAACCGGAATCGATGATGATTCTGTTTTGCCTACTGCTTTAGAATCTGAAAAACCAGGTGTAGCTGAGAACAAAATATTTTTGAACCTTTTACTGAATCAATTTGATAAGGTAAAAATGGATTTGGATTCCTACAATTGGGAAATCATTTTGACTTGGAATGAAAAAGTAAATAAATATAAAAATCCGGTTTATACCTTTAAAGTTCGTGATAGAGAAATAAAAATGGCAACGCATACAGAGTCGCTTTCACATTCTCAAATTCCAAAAATTGCATTACCAAAGTATCAGGCTTGGGGTGATATTCTGCGTTGGTGTCTGCAGGAAAATGTTCCCGGAGAATTTCCTTTTACAGCAGGTTTGTATCCTTTCAAGCGGGAAGGAGAGGATCCCTCAAGAATGTTTGCAGGAGAAGGCGGACCGGAACGAACCAACAAACGGTTTCATTATGTGAGCGCAGGATTACCGGCAAAACGATTGTCAACGGCTTTTGACAGTGTGACTTTATATGGAAATGATCCCCATGTACGTCCTGATATTTATGGAAAAATAGGGAATGCAGGAGTTTCTATTTGCTGTTTGGATGATGCCAAAAAATTATATTCTGGTTTTGATTTAGTTCACGCGATGACTTCGGTAAGTATGACTATCAATGGTCCGGCACCCATGTTGCTAGGATTTTTTATGAACGCAGCTATTGACCAACAGTGTGAGTTTTACATTAAAGAAAATGGTCTTGAAAAAGAAGTTGAAACAAAAATTAACAAAATATATAAAGATAAAGGAGTTGAAAGACCGCATTATCAAGGGGATTTACCCGAAGGAAATAATGGTTTAGGGCTGATGCTTTTGGGCGTTACAGGAGATCAGGTTTTGCCATTGGAAGTATATAACGACATAAAAGCAAGAACACTGTCTCAAGTTAGAGGAACGGTTCAAGCCGATATTCTTAAAGAAGACCAGGCACAAAACACCTGTATTTTCTCCACAGAATTTGCGTTGCGATTGATGGGTGATGTGCAGGAATATTTCATTACCCAGAATGTCAGGAACTTTTATTCGGTTTCCATATCAGGGTATCATATTGCCGAGGCAGGAGCAAATCCTATCACGCAATTGGCTTTCACGCTTTCTAATGGGTTTACTTATGTAGAATATTATTTGAGTCGTGGCATGAATATCAACGATTTTGGACCCAACTTATCCTTCTTCTTTTCGAATGGAGTAGATCCAGAGTATGCAGTTATTGGTCGTGTGGCACGTAAAATTTGGGCGAAAGCCATGAAAAATAAATACGGCGCTAACGAACGGGCTCAAATGTTGAAATACCACATTCAAACTTCTGGACGTTCCTTGCACGCGCAGGAAATTGACTTCAATGATATTCGTACGACTTTGCAAGCTTTGTATGCCATTTATGACAACTGTAATTCGTTGCATACGAATGCGTATGATGAAGCCATTACAACACCAACAGAAGAATCCGTGCGACGCGCGATGGCGATTCAATTGATTATCAATAAAGAATTAGGATTGGCCAAAAATGAAAACCCAATTCAAGGTGCTTTCATTATTGAAGAACTAACGGATTTAGTGGAAGCCGCGGTTTTAGAAGAATTTGATAGAATTACGGAGCGTGGTGGTGTTCTTGGAGCCATGGAAACCATGTACCAACGCAGTAAAATACAGGAAGAAAGTTTGTATTATGAGACATTGAAGCACACGGGAGAATTTCCAATTATTGGTGTGAATACTTTTTTAAGTTCTAAAGGTTCTCCTACGGTGATTCCAGCCGAAGTAATTCGTGCCACCGAAGAAGAAAAACAATACCAAATTGATATGTTGAGCCATCTACACCAGTCCAATCAGGATTTAGTAAAGGAACACTTGAATACACTTCAAGAGGCAGCCATTAAAAACGAAAATTTATTTGAACACTTAATGGAAGCAACCAAGGTTTGTTCCTTGGGACAAATTACTTCAGCTTTATTTGAAGTTGGGGGACAATACAGGAGGAATATGTAAGCAAAAAGGGTGTGAATCGCTTATCCTGCTTTTTTTGGAATCTTTTTTAATATTTAATAGAGACCTTTCAGTGATGCGGAATCCTTTTTGAATTTCTTATAAATTACATTTGGGGCAATAATTTTAATCATAAAAAGAGGCTGTTCTTGTAAAGACAGCCTCTTAAAAATAATATTCGGGTATTATTCCTTTCAGTAACAAACTAATCAACATTTGCTACATTTTTATTTTTCAATGCCGGTTTGTAAACTTCCGAGATTGCTTTTGTTGTTAAAATTGACTTTTCTTCAGAAATAATAATTTCATGTTTTACTTTTTTTAGATTGTTTTCCACTACCAAATAATAAGTTCCAACTGGAAATTCATCTAAATTATATGTCCTTACGATTCCTTTCTCACCTTTTGCATTTTCGGCGTAGATTAAATTATTTTCATTATCATAAATAGACACATTAACTTTTTTGATTTGATTTAGAGAAAAGCTAATTTCATTTCCTTTACCTTTTTTTACATTTAGTAAAAAATCACCGTCGATTGCATACGAACTCATACTAGTCATTGCCACTACTAACAATAAACTTAATTTCAAAATCTTTTTCATAATACTAATTTTTAAATTACTAATTAAAATTTATAATGCTAAATTACTTCAATGAGCTGTGCTGGAACACAGCTGGTTTTTCTGATTTAGGCACTATTTTATCATTTACGAAAACGATATATGTTGGGAATATTGGTATTGTATGTGTCTGTTTATTATAGATTTATAAATAAAAAAAGATGGGAAACCATTTCAATTGTAGTAACGTTCTAAAAAACAGTGATTAATTAATACTTACTATTTGTAGTAAAGTCAAAGCTATCTCAAGACTATTGGGGTGGCTTTTTTTAGATGGCTTAAGTCTTTTTTTTTTGAATATTAGATTAGATATAAAAGACTTTTCGGCAATGAAGAATCTTTTTTTAATGTCATTTTTGTTCATTCCAACATTTCTGAAGAATGAAAATTAATATTTTAAAATCCTTATTATATTTCTGAAATCTTTTAAAAAAAAGCAACCGATTCTACTATTTTAAGATTATCAATAATTGCTCAAATTTTTCTTCAAAAAATCAATAGAATTGCAATAAAGTGATTAAATCACAAGGACAATTTATAGGTTTTAACATTGTTTTTTAATTAACAAAATTTATGTAATACAATTATTAATTAACTGATAATCAATTAGTTAACAGGTTATTTAGTATTAATATTTTATTGCCGTAAAGCTTTTCTTAGCGAAGTGTGTTCTTTGTCGGGAATAATAGAATGTTGTCTTGTTTAGATCAGTTTCTTTTCCTTTTTTTGGTGTAATACCTAACTTTGGTTTAACAAAAATTTATTTGATTTAGGTTGTTTACCAAGCAACTTTCAGGTTAATAAAAGGATTTTTTTGTTTCCCCTAAATAGAATATCCTTTAGATGATGGACTACTTCATTAAATTGTTTTTTGAAGATGTTTCGTTTTTCTGCAAGTTTTCTCCCCCGAGTCTAAAAACTTCTGTTATAGACCTATTTTATTAATTTCAATGCTAATTGTTTAAGATTAGAGTTTTAAGGTTGCTTTTTTAAGCGACTGTCTGGTTGATAAAGAATTTAGTTATTGTTCCCCACAATAAAAATCCTTTGGACGATGGAGGACTTCATAAATGTGGTTTATGAAGGTGTTTTATTTTTCTATAAGTTTTATTCCCTAAGTCTGTAAACTTCCTTTTTTATCTGAGTTATGATGTAAAAATACTTTTATTATGAAAAAAATTATTTTTTATAAGATAAAAAGTGTGCAAGAATATTGTCTCACTTTTTCTTGGCGTTTCTTCGCGGGCTTCTCGAAATTTAATTTCTCAGTTCCTCTTAATCGACTGTCAAATTTATGTTTCGGTTGTTGGCACAAGTCACTTGCTTTGTCCCTTATGTTTGGGGCAATCCTGATGACAGGTTATACGGCGAATGCGCAGCTTAATATTCAAGGTGTTGCGCCTGTATCATCCCCAAAGAATGGTTCCGGGGTTGACGGCGATCTTAATGCTCATCAGACCGCTCCTGCTGCACCCACTGCAGCTAACCCTTATGGCGACTTGTTTGACTTTCTTCATCCTAGTACGCCTGCTAGCGGTTATCATGGTTTGATTAATGTAACTCCACAGTCTAATCCGCCACTGCCAGGAGAACCTCCTTTAGGGTTAGTTTTTAACAAACCCACCGTTCCGGCATCTGTTCCTTCTACTTACCAGTTGAGTGATTTTTACCAGAATGATGTAACTATATTCCCAGGTAGTAATAAAATAAATGATAATCCAAACACCTATGAATGGGGACCAGGAGTTAATGCCAACAAAGGTGAAATCCAAAATGCCGGTGTCCATTTTTCTTATGGTGATCCAATTACATTCCCCGGACCAGCCACTTCTGGTCATCCCATAGGAAAATCAACGGATTTGTGGTGTCTTTTTGCCGGTGACCGTCAGACTACCAATGGGAGTGCTTTCATTGCTTTCGAGTTTTTACAGAAATCCATGTCAATGACAAACGTCAATTTAGGTGCAGTAGATGCGCTGACTGGTGTTAAACCAATCATCGGTTTATTAGACCCAACAAAACTTGGCGGATTTGTATCCGATGGAACAGACGGTGGCCGCACAGTGGGTGACAAATTGGTCACCATTGAATTTGATGGGGGAGGTAAACTTGCTGTCGTTTTTATCCACACATGGTCAGCAAAAAAAGATAACAAAGGTGTTGTAATTCCAGGTCAATTTGAATATGTACTTGTAGATCTTACAACCCTTAATAATGCCGTCTTTTGTACTAATAACACTGTGCCATCTCCGGTGCCTTTTAATGTATTTGGAACCAATCCCGGGACTTATGCTGTAAATCAATATGCCGAAGGGGCCATCAATCTTACAGAAGTATTTGGTAGTAGATGCGTGGTGATCAGTACGGTATTTATTGTAACGAGATCATCTGGAAGTTCATCAAGTTCTGAATTGTATGACTTCCCGGGGGCTCCAATTCAATTGAATTTGAGCTTGTCGCCAAATTTGGATGATTTAAGTGATGTGACTTTGTGTTCAGATGCCGGTGGATATACTTTACCAGCAATCACTGGAACAAACCTTACCGCAAATGCAGCTTATTGGACAGGAGCTGGAGGTACAGGAAATAAATTGCCAGTAGGAACTGTAATAAACAGTACTCAAACCATTTTTATTTATGATGAAACAAAAACCACTCCAAATTGTACCGATCAGGAAAGTTTTACGGTTACAATAAATCCATTACCAACGGTATCTGCATCCAATACAGGTCCTTATTGTTTGGGCGCTAATATTTCATTGACAGCGACCTTTACAGCAGCAGGAACAAGTACAAGTGCAGCGAGTTGGAGTTGGACTGGACCGGATAGTTTTACATCTACGATGGAAGATCCGACCGCCTTTGCATCAACAGCTGCAAAAGCAGGGGTATATACTGTTGAGGTTACCGATAATAATGGTTGTAAAAAAACAGCCACTACCACAGTAGTTATCAATCCATTGCCAACGGTATCTGCATCCAATACAGGTCCTTATTGTTTGGGCGCTAATATTTCATTGACAGCGACCTTTACAGCAGCAGGAACAAGTACAAGTGCAGCGAGTTGGAGTTGGACCGGACCGGATAGTTTTACATCTACGATGGAAGATCCGACCGCCTTTGCATCAACAGCTGCAAAAGCAGGGGTATATACTGTTGAGGTTACCGATAATAATGGTTGTAAAAAAACAGCC